>CAYMTN010000138.1:0-3326 GCA_964393335.1 uncultured Anaerolineaceae bacterium | reverse complement strand
CGGTCTATGACGTGACCTACGTCTGGGACCCGAAGATTCTTCCCGACCAGCAGGCGGTTCAAATCCGGCTCACCGGCGAGGCCCTGTTCCTCGATCTGGGCGGCGGCCGCAACCTTGTGGTCACACTCACCGCCAGCGAGGCCCCGGCGGACCTTCCGCCACCACCGCAGGCTGTCAACTCGATCCATCACGAAATCTGGATCGCGGAACGAGCCGAAGCGGGCCGCGAATATGAGCTGACGATGCACGTATTCTGCGGCGTCTCGCAGCCGGGCGATCACCGGGTCCGGCTGAAGATTGCCGATCTGGTCTGGATTGACCGCGAGGTTGAGGCGCTCTACTGGGACGCACGCGTGCTGCTCGGCACGATCGCGGCGCTGCCGGAGATCGCGCCGGAACGCGGCTACTATCTGCGCACCCTGGAAGATGCGTTCCAGCACATCAACTGGCTGAATCCGCCGGACGAGGCATTTCGCCAGGGTGTAAGCGCGGCCCGTTCGATGGTACAGCAGCGAATCTTCGACTTCGTGGCGCAGACACCCGGCTCGGTGCCGCGCCCGACCATCCATGCGCTGGGACACGCGCATATCGACGTGGCATGGCTGTGGCCGCTGGCTGTCACACGCGGCAAGGCAGCGCGCACCTTTGCGACGGCGCTCGCCCTGATGGACCAGTACCCTGAGTACACGTTCACGCAGAGCCAGCCCCAACTGTACAAAATGGTTGCCGAGGATCGCCCGGACCTGTTTGCACGTATCAAGGACCGTGTGGCCGAAGGGCGCTGGAACGCGACGGGCGGCACCTGGGTCGAGATGGACACCAACCTGACCGGGGGCGAATCGCTGGTGCGCCAGTTCTTGTACGGCATGCGCTATTTTGAGCGAGAACTCGGCGTGCGCCCGCGAGTGTTATGGCTGCCGGACGTGTTCGGCTACAGCGCGGCGCTTCCGCAGATCATGCGGCTCGCTGGAATTCCGTACTTCTTCACGTCCAAGTTGAGTTGGAACAGCTACACACGCTACCCGTACGATACATTCTGGTGGGAAGGGCTGGATGGCAGCCGCGTGCTGACTCACCTGGCGACGACACCCGAACAAAACATTGACTGGGGCAGTGTCACGCGGGCGACGTACAACGCCGTCATGACGCCCAAAGACATCAGCGAGACGTGGGAGCAGTACCAGCAGAAAGATGCCAATCACCATCTGGCGGTTGCCTACGGCCTGGGCGACGGCGGCGGCGGCCCAAACCGTGACATGATCGAGCGGCGGGCACGCATGGCCGATCTGCCGGGTCTGCCGCAGGTGCGGCACGGCACCGCCGAGGCGTTTTTCCAGGTGCTTGAAAAAACCGTGCCGGACGATCTGCCGTATTGGGCCGGTGAACTGTACCTGCAGTTCCACCGGGGCACGTATACCAGCCAGGCCCGCACGAAACGCCATAACCGCAAGCTGGAGGCGCTGTTGCATGACGCCGAAGCCCTGGCGACCACCGCTCACCTGCTCAAAGCCCCGTACCCGCACGAAACGCTCAACGCCGCCTGGGAAACGTTGCTGCTCAACCAGTTTCACGACATCCTGCCCGGCAGCAGCATCACGCCGGTCTACGAAGACACGGAGCGCGACTACGCCAAAGCCGAGGCGCGCGCCGCCCAGGTGCGTGACACCGCGCTCGAAACGATCGCCGCGCACGTCCGCTACGACGAAGATATGCAGGGCTTCGTCGTATTCAACACCCTGAGCGCCACACTGGGCGGCCCGGTTGAAGTCACGCTGCCGGGTACCGGTCCGGTGGAAGTGGTCGGGCCGAGCGGGCACGTCGAGCCGTTTCAATGGGCGGATCGTGCCACACGGCGCGCGCTGATCATTCCCAACTCGGTGCCATCCTACGGTCACACAGCCTACGCCGTGCGCCCGGTCGAGCACGACAGCCCGATCCCTGTGCAGCATCCTGTTTCAAGCACGACTTCCTGCCTGGAAAACGACCTGCTACGGGCTGAATTCGACGCCAAAGGGAACCTGGCCCGGTTGTACGACCTGGAAAATTTCCGCGATGTGCTTGAATCCGGCGTTATAGGCAACCAACTGTGGGCATATGTTGACCGTCCCCACCAGTGGGACGCGTGGGAAGTCGAACCCTACGTACAGGACCAGGGCTGGCAGTTAGAGCCGGATGGCGTCCAGGTGATCGAAGCGGGACCACTGCGGGCCGCGCTCGAAGTAACGTACACCTTCAACCGCTCGCGGATCGTGCAGCGCATCAGCCTGCTGGCCGGGCAGCGCATGCTGCGGTTCGACACAGAAGTGGACTGGCACGAACGCCATATTCTGCTGCGGACTCATTTTCCGCTGGCGATCCGCACCATGAACGTCACCTACGAAGTCCAATTTGGCACAGTCGAACGCCCGACGCATCACAATACAGCCTGGGATCAGGCCCGTTACGAAGTACCGGCGCAGCAGTGGGCCGATATGTCAGAAGGCGGGTACGGTGTGAGTCTGCTCAACGACTGTAAATATGGCTACAGCGCACAAGGCAACAACCTGGCGCTCAGCCTGCTGCGTGCGCCTACCGAACCCGATCCCGAAGCCGACCAGGGACAGCATACCTTCACCTATGCGCTGTATCCTCACGTCGGAGACTGGCGCAGCGGTGTGATCGCCCAGGCCAAACGCCTGAACAATCCGCTGGTGGTCCATCCCGTAACCGGAGGCGGGACCTGGCTGCCGGTCGAATTCGGCCTCGTGACGCATCATTCCCCCGGCATGATCGTCGATACGATCAAAAAAGCGGAGGACGACGACAGCCTGATCGTGCGGGTCTACGAAGCACGCGGCGGGCGAATTACAGCATCACTAACATTCGCCGCGCCAATCGTATCGGCGCAAGAGGTCAACTTGCTGGAAGAACCGATCGGCCCGGTTGACGTGCTGGCTGATACGCTGCGCTTCCACCTGACACCCTACCAGATTCGTTCGATCCGCGTTACGCTGTCGGACGTGATCAGCCACCAACTTGGCTGATCGGCCCGAAATCTGGTATAGATAGAATCACTCCCGGTTGTCTGGGCCACCGGGAGTCCGTCGTATATCCCATTGCGCCAGATAGCGTCGTGATACCCAAACGCGCGATCAAACGTATAGCACGACAAAGACGCACTTGTCAGCCTGCGGACATAGTGGTACCCTTCGCGGGATTTCCGCCCGGTTGGACCCGGTATCATCCAGCCGAAACTCTGAAGTCAACTGAGCAATCATCACGGGTGAGCTGTGAGCAAACTGGTCATTGTCGAATCACCAACCAAAGCACGTACCATTGGCGGCTTT
>CAYMTN010000137.1:10342-14637 GCA_964393335.1 uncultured Anaerolineaceae bacterium | reverse complement strand
GGCACGCTGACCAGCCAGGTGCGCATCGATCCCGGCGATTGGATCGTCGGCGGGCCGGACGGCGTGATCGTCGTGCCGCAGGCGATAACGATGGAAGCGCTCGTCAAGGCGGAGGAAATCGAAACCAGAGAACAAGGCATGCGCGAAGACCTCGCGGCGGGCATGTCGTTCGAGGACGCCTATCAGAAATGGGGCCGCGCGTAGGGCCGGGCGATCCTCACGGCACCTGGGGCACGATGCGGATCATCGCGCAATCATGCGGCATCAGCTCGGCGTAATAACTGCCTGTGAACCAGCCTACCATCTGGCCCGTCCACAAATCACGGACCACACAGGTTCGCTGCGAGGTGTGAAACGACGCGCCGGAAACTCGCGCGTCACCACGCGGATCATTTTCGCATATAAGTGCTGAACGAACTGAAAACAAGGAAAAAAGTCCATAGCGCCGCCAGGACGCGTGCGATACAGTGGACGCAGAAAAAAACACGCTCTGCTGACGCTGCGCTGAAGGAGAATCAAATGACTACCTGGCACGAATGGGTCCAATCCAACGGTTCGGTTCCTGAATGGCCGTATCCCGTGCGGTATGGCGAGGAGCGCGTCATCACGACCGATGTATTGGTGCTGGGCGGCGGGATAGCCGGTTGTCACGCCGCCATCAACGCGCGCCGCGCCGGGGTGGACGTCGTCGTGCTCGAAAAAGCAGCCACGAAATGGAGCGGCAACGGCGGCGCGGGCGTCGACCACTGGCTTTCCGCCTGCACAAACCCGTGTTCCGAGGTGTCGCCGGAGGCATTTACGGATCGCGTCATCGAAGACAGCGGCGGTTACGACTGCGGCCCGCTGCGGTATGTGAACGCGAAAGAGGGCTGGGATACCCTGCTGGACTGCGAGCAGATGGGCGTCCAGATTCGAGACGTTCACGGCGAGTTCAAGGGCGCGGCATTTCGGGACGACGACACCCAGCTCCTGTTCGCTTACGACTATCAAAGCAAATATGACCTGCGCGTGTTCGGCTGGAATATGAAACCGGCGCTCTACAAACATATGAACCGCCTGCGCGTGCACATCCTGGACCGGGTCATGGTCACGGCGCTGCTGACGGACGATGGCCCGCACGGCAGGCGCGTCACCGGGGCGATGGGCATCCATACGCGTACCGGCGAGTTCGTCGCCGTGCAGGCCAGAGCCACGATCCTTGCCACCGGGCTGCCGGGCCGGATATGGGTTTTTTCGACCGAATATCGGCCCACGTTCCGCGATCCGAACCTGGCGTGCGACGGGGTGGCCGCTGCCTGGCATGCAGGGGCCGAATTCACCCGCCTGGAGGAATCACACCCGGATAGCAGCCCGCTGTCGTACATCGCGTACGGCGTGGGCAACGCGCACAATACGTGGCACGGCTGCCCCATCGTCGATGCTAACGGGAAAGAAGTCCCCTGGGTGGATCGTGACGGTCACGAATTAACGACGTGGGAGGAGCGGTTCCGGCCCTCGCCGGGGCAGCCGTTTATGGTGGGGCACGGCTTGCGGGTCCCCCCCAGCTACGACAACCACGTCAAGCAGCTCGCGCCGGACCTGCCGGAACGTATCCGGCGCGGCGAGTTTGTGCTGCCGCTCTACGCCGATCTCTCGCGGCTGCCGGAGCAGGAACGCCGGGCCATTTTCGGGCTGATGGTTGGCAACGAAGGTCGCACGCGGATTCCCGTATACGATACCCTGACCAAAGCGGGTTTTGATCCTGATCGTGACATGTTGCAGGTGCCGGTGATGGACCCGGCAGCTTACAGCCATGCCAATTCCTGGGCGGGCATGCCGGTGCCGTATTGGCGTCAATGGGGCGCGGGCGGCCTGATCGTTGATTGGAATCTGCGCACCAATCTTCAGGGGCTGTATGCAGCGGGCGGCGCGATCTATGGGGCGGGCGCGCATTCCAGCGCCGCCGCCAGCGGGCGGTACGCGGGGCGGCAGGCGGCAGCGTATGCCATGACAGCGCCTGATCCTGATCTCGACATGACGCAGGTGAAACGGGAAAAAGCGCGTGTTTATGCGCCCCTGAAACAGAACCGGCGGAGCATCGGCTGGAAAGAACTTAACGCCGGAATCTGCCGCGTTATGCAGGATTATTGCGGCGAATACAAGACGGAAACAGCCCTGCAAGAAGGCTTACGATTATTGCGTGATCTCAGGGAATCGGAGGCCGCGACGGTCTGCGCGGCGAATCCGCACGAACTTGCGCGCGCGGTCGAGTGCCTGTCGATCATCACCACCGGCGAAGCGATCATTCACGCATCGCTGGCGCGCAAGGCCAGCAGCGCCCTGCTGAGTTTTTCCCGGCTCGATTACCCTGAAATGGACCCGTCCGAATGGCGCAAATTGATCGCGATCAAGCTGGTCGATGGCAGGGTCACCGCCGCTGACCTCCCGCTTGATTATTATCTACAGCCGCCCTACGCGCCCACGTATGAGGAAAATTACGCGCGTCACAACGCCGGTCACACGGCCTGAAAGGTGAGGCAGCATGAGTCACACAGTCTATATGGTTCCCAACCCACCGACGCCAAACCGGGCCATCGATTTTGACGCGGACCTATGCACCGGGTGCAATCAATGCGTGGACATCTGCCGTTCTGACGTGTTGATGCCCAACCCGGAGAAAAAACAGCCCCCGATTGTCCTCTACCCTGACGAGTGCTGGTACTGCGGCTGCTGCGTGATGGAGTGCAACCACCCAGGGGCGATCACGATGCTGCATCCGCTCAACCAGAGCGTCTCGGTGGTATGGAAACGCAAAACAACCGGCGAGAGTTTCCGGCTCGGAATGTCCCATCCACCGGCCCCTAACACCCGGCCACCGGCAAAATAAAAACGAGTGCCAAGCGGGATGCGCCGCCACGAAAGCGCCGTCTGACCAACAACTAATCACCAAAGACTAACTACCAGCCTCTAGTGTGCGACTTCGTTTTGTTTCCTCCATAAGGCCCAAAATACAACATCCCCGCCTGTTTGCGAGCGAGGATGTTGTATTCGTTGCGGATGACGATTGGGGGCGGCGTTTTCTAACCGGCGTAACCCTCTTCGGATGTTTTCTGAGCCAATTCTGCCAACGTGAGGTCCGCCCAGGCCGCAAATCGTTCCATATCCAGACCGACTTGTTGAGCAACACCACGCCCATACTCAGGATCAGCTTTGAAGCAGTGCACCAGTTGGCGCGCTATGATACGTTCGGGAACCCCCTCCATCGCTTCGGCAGTGTTGCGGAACAGTTGAGCTTTTTGATCGGCACTCATCAACCGGAACAACTGACCGGGTTGGGTATAGTCATCAGCCTCATCACGAGGATCATAGCGATCTGCATCGCCGGATATCTTGAGGGGGGGTTCAAGGTATTTGGCATCTTCAACGGGGCCACCCATGCTGTTTGGTTCGTAGTTGACTGCTCCCCCGAAATTGCCATCGGAACGCATATGGCCGTCGCGATGATACGTTTGCACGTCAGCATGGGGGTGATTCACCGGCAGCGATGCGTAATTCACCCCAATCCGGTAGCGATGCGCATCTGAATAGGACATGATACGTGCCTGAAGCATTTTGTCGGGCGAAAAACTGATGCCAGGGACAATATTCGACGGTTCAAACGCTGCCTGTTCGATCTCGGCAAAATAGTTCTCAGCGTTGCGGTTAAGCTCCATAACACCGATTTCTACGAGCGGGTAATCGGCGTGTGGCCAGACTTTGGTCAGATCGAAGGGATTGATGTGATAGGTTTCAGCTTCTGCTTCGGGCATGATCTGTGCGTAGACGCGCCACTTCGGATAGTCGCCGCGTTCGATAGCTTCGAACAGATCGCGCTGGGAGCTTTCACGATCTTTGCCGACAATTTCTGTGGCTTCAGCATTCGTCCACGTCTTGATGCCCTGCACGGTCTTGAAGTGCAGTTTGATCCAGAAACGTTCGTTGCCGGCATTAATGAAGCTATAGGTGTGACTGCTGTAGCCATTGATAAAACGATACCCCTGCGGCAGCCCTCGATCGCTGAATAAAATGGTGACCTGATGCAAACTTTCAGGGGAAAGCGACCAAAAATCCCACATGGCGGTAGCAGAACGCATGTTGGTTTTAGGATCACGCTTCTGGGTATGGATGAAATCACTGAATTTGTAGGGATCACGGACAAAAAACACTGGGGTATTGTTCCCCACCATATCCCAGTTTCCCTCTTCAGTGTAGAACTTGACGGCAAAACCGCGCACATCCCGTTCCGCATCGGCTGCGCCGCGCTCGCCTGCGACGGT
>CAYMTN010000137.1:0-10332 GCA_964393335.1 uncultured Anaerolineaceae bacterium | reverse complement strand
TAGAAAATCGAGCCAGACAGGGTGTTTGTTTGCCAACTTCAGAGAAAATGCTCGCTTTGGAATAGGCCGTAATGTCATGTGTCACCGTAAACGTTCCAAATGCGCCCGAACCTTTGGCGTGGACAATGCGTTCGGGAACACGCTCACGGTTAAATGTCGCCATCTTTTCCAGGAGTTGATAATCCTGCATCAATAGCGGGCCACGCGCCCCAGCCGTCAGTGAATTCTGATTGTCGCCAATTGGATTTCCATGCGCAGTCGTTAATTGCTTTTTCTCAGCCATTTTGGTTGCCCTTCTCTGAATGTAAACATGAACCGTTGACTTTGGACAATCCCATTTTACCTCTTCGATCCATAAGCGCATAATATAGATCGGCCATGCTATATATAGGCAGAAACTATAGACCGGTTGACCTTCGTAATCATGGGAAAAGGCGAGAGGCTTCTATCCCATCCAAGACCAGGCAGGCATCCGATGGGCCAACTGGCGATTGACAAACCGGCAATGGCCGCCACGCATGGGGTGTGGAGTTGGCGATGATCGCGGTCGGTTAGGGTGATACTCCGGTAGCGGCGCATCCGGCCAATGGTGTTTTCAACGATGATCCGGCGGCGGGAAAACGCGGTGTTGTAGGCCATGTCCTCTGGCGGAGGGGCTTCGTGGTTTTTGCGAGGGACGCCCCCACACCCTCCGGCAGACGCTGCGTGTATTCGTGTTGGGGCGCTTCCAGCACCTTTTCCATCGGCCCTTGTTCAACCAATTCGCCCCGATACATAACAAAATGCGGTCACTCACATAGTCTGCCTGACCGAGATCGTGGGTGATGAACAGAATGCTCATATTGTGGCGCGTGCTGCATCCTCGGAGCGCCCGTAGTGCACGGCGATATGTACGCCCTGCGCTGCCAGCGCCAGCGCAATCGCCTTGCCGACGCGGTGTGCCGCACCTGTCACCAGCGCGAATCTACCATGTAGCTGCATTCAGCACTTGTTCTTGATCAGAAACTCGCCAGTAAATCATTCGCCTGCTGATCTTACGCGTAAGGCGGCGCAAACGCCACACATTTTCTGCGACGCATCACTCCCCAAGTCCCCAAGCCCACCCCGCGTCTCCTTCAATCGCGGTCGCCGTGAGATAGGCTGCGTGCTCATCGTGACCCTGCAGATAGTAACCCCAAAACGCAGTGGCATAATGCAGCACTACCGGGCGGTTTTCAACGGTCAGCCCAAAACGATGTACGCCGCCGACGCTTGACAATAGATAGCGCTCTTCAGTTCCAAGATGTTCATACGCAAACACAGCATCGCGTTCGTAGACACATACGTTGTCGTCGGTCCCAGCAACGATCAATGTCGGCAGCATCACAGCGACGAAGCCTTGTTCGCCAAAGAGCGGCCCAAAGCAGGGGGCCATCGGCATGATCGCCCGGATACGATCATCGACAGGCGCGGGCCACAACGCACCATCTTCGATCGGGCCAATCTGGGCACGTAACGCAACGATTTCATCCCAATTGGATCGTAGTTCCTCCCAGCAATCCTCTTCGTCCGGGGTACACCATGCCGCGAAACTTTCAGCGTCCACTTGCGCTCCACCCACCATCAACGTCGTCGTCGCGCCCATTGAATAGCCTGTGACGCCGATGTGCTCACCATCGACCAGGCCGCTCAAGGTCGTGCCGCTGCCATCCACCACACGCTCAATCAAAAACTGCACCTCTGGCAGACGCGTGACCAGGCCCCAATCCGGGACGCCATCATGATGATTGGCAGCGGCGACCACAAAGCCATATGACGCCAGATGCGCGCCCAACCCGGTCGAGGTCGCTTCACCTGCATCGTTTCCTCCGCCGTGTGAATACACAATCAGCGGATAGGGTGCGCCCGCCGGGTCGGGTTCCGCGTCGAATTCTGGCACGCGGTACGAGATAGCCCCCGCCGTCGCCGGGTACCAGATAGTCACATTCAGGTACATACCCTCTGGAGTCTCATCGACAAAGCGTATTGTCTGAATGCCCACACCGTAGGGTCCCGGCTCAGCCAACGGTAGCGCATTGGTGGTCGCGTCCGCTGCATCGGCAGGAGTCTCAGTCGGTTGTGGCGCACGCGCCCGCTCGATATCTGCGATCAAAGGGGCCACTTTCAAGAACCGCGTGAGATTGTTGGCACAAATGACCTGTGCTTCTGTCGCCAAGTCGTAAGCCTGGTCCAGTTCCCCGGCGTCGAATGCGTCTTGTGCTGCGTTAAGCACATCATTCGGCCCATCGTCGCACGTCCACTCGCCGTCTTGCGCAAAACACAAGCCCGCCAGCAGACTGAGCAACACGATCAACACACCTGAAAATGCTACACGCCTGGGCATGTCGTACGCTCCTGAAAACACAACACCGGCAGCTTCCCTGTTGTGTTCAATCAAGGAGTCTGCTGGCAGCCATTTTACTACGATCTGGGTTATCAGGCAACGGACATGCTGCTTGCCGTGCTGGATGGGCAGAGTCTGCCGCTGCGGTCCATCATGCCAGCCCAGTTGGTCGTACGCGAATCATGCGGCTGTACGGCGAAATCGTTATCGCTGGCGAGCATTCCAAGCAGCGATTCAGAACCCGGCCCGCCCGCCGTGAACGTGTCACACGAACGCCTTCCGGACGACCTGCTGAGCATCGCACGGGATTTGGAGATTCCAGTAGAGCACGTAGAAATCCTGGTGGACCTCCTCCGGAGTGACCTCAGTTCGGGGACCTCACATCGGTTCCTCCCTGCATTGAAACGACATCTCATCGAAACGATGGGGCTGCCCTTCGGCGCAATAGACTGGCAAAACGCGATCTCCGTGCTCAGGCGTTACGTGTTGTCGATCTCCGGCGGCGAGATTGGCGCGGCGGCAGAGACATTATTCAACCAGGCGCGTGTGGTGGCAGCGGAAGTGTACCAGCACGCGAGCATCAAGCAGCGCCTCGAAACCGAGCAGTTGATCGAGAACCTGCGCCGCACGTCAGAAACGCTCATCACGTCATTCGGGCGACAGTTGCTGGTGGATACTCTGCACGAGTATCTACCCGGACTCGGTTTTCCCAGCTTTTACCTGTCGCTGTATGACGATCCACACCAACCGGCGGCCTGGTCGCACCTGATCCTCGCGTATGCGAACAATCAGCGGCTCGATCTCCCCCCGAAGGACTGCGTTTCCCGACCTGCCAGTTGATCCCCGACTCCCTGCCGTACGCATGGCGGGCGGCACCGCTCGTCATTGAACCGCTTTATTTCAGAGACGAGCAATTAGGAATCCTGGTGCTTGAGGTTGGCCCCACCGAGGGCGCGGTCTATGAGAACCTACGCGCGCAGATCAGCAGCGCCCTGCAAGGCTCGCGGCTGCTTCGGCAGGTACAACAGCACGCCGCGCAACTCGAACAGCGCGTCGTCGAGCGTACCGAGGAGTTAACCCAGACCGTCGAACAATTGCAGTCGGAAGTCGCCGAACGCCTGCGGGTAGAGGAATCGCTGCGCCTGGTCAGCTTTGCAGTGGAACGCGCGACTGACGCGGTGTATTGGGTGGATGCGACCGCCCGGATTGTGGACGTGAACGAGGCAGCCTGCCGTATGCTTGGTTACACACGTGACGAACTGGTCGGGGGGATGACGTTACGAGATATCGATCCGATATTCAGTTTCGACAACTGGGCGAATACGTGGGCAACCATAAAAGAAGGCCGATTTCCGCCCCTTGAAACGCAGCATCTGACCAGAGATGGGCGGATCATACCTGTGGAAGTTATCGCGAACTACATCGCGTTCGAAGGCAAGGAATACAACTGCGCCTTTGCGCGTGACATCACCCAGCGCAAACAATCCGAAGCAGCATTACGCCGCAGCGAAGAGACGGCGCGTGAATTCCAGGAGAAATTGAAGGCGCTGCAAGAGGTCAGCCTTGAGCTGGTGTCGCTGGAATCAATCGAAAAACTGTGCGTCAGGGCCATCGAACTGGGACACAGCGCCCTGGGTTATGATCGCCTGGGGCTGCTGCTGTTCGAGGACGCGGAACACTCAATCGTGAGCCGGTATGGTATCGAATCAAATGGAGAACTGCGTACCGAGCATGGTGTGAGTTATGAAGAAAACGAGACGGTGATTTCATCCGGCCTGTTGACGAATCAAAAGTCTGTCTTTGTCAGTGAAACTACGGACTTGCGCGACTTTGAAACCATTGTCGGGCGCGGTTGGAACGTGGTCACTGGCATTTGGGACGGTCAAACAAGCATTGGGTGGCTGGCAGCGGACAATTATTTTGACCGAAAGCCCCTGATCCCGTATCAAGTGGAGCTGCTCAACCTCTATGGTCTGACGATCGGCCACCTCGTCACACGCAAGCGGGCGGAAATCGAAATTCGCAGGCTGAATGACGAACTCGAGCAGCGCGTTGCCAAACGCACGATAGCGCTGCGGACGGCCAATGACCGTCTCCAGATTCTTGGCCGCATGAAAGATGCTTTTGTGTCGAATGTTTCGCACGAGCTGCGCACCCCGATCACGAATATGAAGCTGTATCACGATCTGCTGGATAGACGCCCCGAAAAACGCGATGACTATACGGCGACCCTGCGGCGCGAAATCACCCGGCTTGAAAGTCTGATCGAGGCGCTGTTGATGCTTTCACGCCTGGAGCAGGATCGCGAGCAATTTTCGTTTGCGTCGCGTGATCTCAAGGAACTGCTGAAACAGTTTGTGACCGACCGGATGGCTTTGGCTGCCACCAAAGGGATCACACTGACACTGGAACTCGATACGGACGCTATTACGATCGAGGCGGACCAGCGCCTGCTCGAACAAGTCTTGAGCATCCTGTTAACCAATGCCCTGGCCTACACGCCTGCCGGCGGTCGTGTGACCGTGCGGACCCTGAAACGGTTCGCCCATGACCGGCAGTGGGTCGGTTTCAGCGTCAGCGACACCGGTCCCGGGATTTCCGATGATGAGCAGAGCCATCTTTTTGAGCGGTTTTTCCGGGGGAAAGCCGGGCACGACTCCAATATGCCAGGCACCGGTCTTGGGCTTTCTATCGCCAAAGAAATCATCGACCGCCACGAGGGACGTATTGAGGTTTACAGTGAAGGCGTGGCAGGCCGGGGAGCGGTTTTTTCCGTTTGGCTGCCGGGCAAATAACGCAGATTCTCCGACCGTAAGGCCGGTTCATCGCCGCCGTAGGTCGTGCCAGGCAGCGAAAACAGCGCCTGGTTCTGGTCGATCGGCAAAATCTGCCCATCACAAAACGCCCCCGCAGGGAAGGTCAATACGCAGGCCCTTCTGTATCAGGTCGCAGATTTTCAGCGTTCCGCTGAGATCGAGCGACCCATGACAACGGAGATCATAGTATGGTGCGCCTAAACCCGGTCCGTCCCTGGTTCATAGCAGCCCTGGGGTTGGCGCTGCTCGTGTTGCTGGCAGGAGGATTGTGGTTCTATCACTCTCAAGAACACCAGCTACAACAGCAGGCAAACGACGAACTACAGGCCATCGCGGACTTGAAGGCGGGTCAGATCGCGGCATGGCGCGCTGAACAGTTGGCTGATGCCGCCGTGCTGGCTGAAAATCCCTTGTTTGTGGATGGCGTAACGCGCTGGATGGCGAATCCGCAGCCCGAACAAAGCGACGAAATCCGCTCGACACTCCAGGCGCTGCAAACCCACTACCACTATTACGATGCGTTTCTGGTCGATGCCGATGGCCAGGTGCGCTTGAGTCTGAGCGGGCAGCGTGACCCGCTGCACGAAGAAGCGGCTCAGGTCCTGGCTGCTGCCTGGCGCAGTCGCCAGCCGGCGCTGACCGACCTGCACGTTGGCTCCGGCGATCTGCCCCCGCATATCGACGTGGTCGCGCCGTTATTCACCGGCAGCGAACCCGACTCCGCCCCGATCGGGGCGGTGATCGTCCAGCTAGAAGCGGGGGAATTCCTGTATCCCCTGATCCAGTCCTGGCCAACGCCCAGCGCCAGCGCCGAGACTCTGCTCGTCCGGCGGGACGGCGACTCCGTGCTGTTTCTGAACGAACTCCGCCACCAAAACAATACGGCGCTCACGCTGCGCATCCCGCTGAGCCAGACCGACGTTCCGGCTGTCCTGGCCGTGCTGGGCCGGCGGGGAGTCATGCGGGGGACGGACTATCGCGGCGTCAGGGTGTTATCTGTTCTGGAGGCCATTCCTGATTCGTCATGGCTCATGGTCGCCAAAGTGGATGAAGCGGAGATCCTGGCCGATTGGCATTCCCGCGCCCGCCTGATTGTGGCGCTGGCGCTCGGACTCCTGGCGGCAATTGGCATGTTTGGGGGCGCCATCTGGCAGCGCGTGCAGAAGGGCCACTACCGGACGCTGCTACAGGCGGAAAAGGCGCGGATAGAAAGCGAAGCCCGTTACCGGACGACACTGCTCAGCATTGGGGACGGGATACTCACCGCCGACGCCGCGGGACGAACGGCGCTGATCAATCCGGTCGCCGAGGCGCTCACGGGCTGGTCACAAGAGGAGGCGCGCGGGAAACCGCTCGAAGAGGTTTTCCACATCGTCAACGAAGATACGCGCCAGCCGGTCGAAAACCCGGTGCGGCGCGTGATCCGCGAGGGGGTTATCGTCGGTCTTTCGAATCACACGCTGCTCATTGCCAGGGACGGCACGGAACGGCCCATCGCCGACAGCGGCGCACCCATTCTCGATACAGACGGGCACCTCATCGGCGTGGTGCTGGTCTTCCGCGACCAGACGGGAGAGCGGGCCGTGCAAAAGGCGCTCCAAGAGAATGAACGCCGCTATCGTCTTCTCTTTGAGAACATGACGTCCGGTTTTGCGCTGCACGAAATGATCTTCGACGAACAGGGGCAGCCGACCGACTACCGTTTTCTTGAAATCAATCCCGCCTTTGAACAACTGACCGGCCTGGTGGCAGCGGACCTGATCGGCAAAACGGTCAAGGAAGCGCTGCCCAACACCGAGCCGTATTGGATCGAAGTATATGGCCGGGTCGTGCAAACAGGCGAACCAACCGCCTACGAAAACTACTCGCAAGAACTTGGCAGGTATTACGATGTCTGGGCGTTTCGCCCGGACCAGGGCCAATTTGCGGTCATCATCACGGATGTCACCGAGCGTACACAGGTAGAACAGGCTCTGCGTGAATCGGAGGAACGGTACCGCAGCATCATCAACAACTTGCCTAACGGTCTTGTTCACATACTCGACCGCGATTTCCGTTATGTTTTCACTGGCGGAGAAGGCATGAGGAAACTTGGCATCTCGAATGAGATGTTAGCCGGCAAGCGTATTCAGGACGTGCTGGACCCCGATATGGCCAAGCTGGCCGAGCAGCATTACCGCCGGGTGCTGGATGGTGAGACTGTGCGATTCGAAGGCGGCTATGCCAACCAGGTGTTTTTGGTGAGCGCCGCTGCGTGATTCACACGGCCACATTGACCGGATGTTGGCGCTGTCCATCGACGTCACCGAGCGCAAGCGGGCGGACGAAGCGCGGCGCGCGAGCGAAGAACGTTTTCAAGTCCTGTTCGAAAACATGTTGAACGGATTCGCTTATTGCAGGATGGATTTTGACCAGGGAAACCCGCAGGACTTCACCTACCTTGCCGTCAACAACGCCTTTGAAACCCTGACGGGCTTGAAAAACGTGGTCGGACGAAAAGTATCGGACGTAATTCCGGGCATACGAGAGACGGATCCCGAATTGTTCGCGATCTATGGACGGGTAGCTTCAACCGGGATTCCCGAACGATTTGAGATGTTGATCGAAGCCCTGGATATGTGGTTTTTGATCTCCGTGTACAGCCCCCAACAAGGCTATTTTGTGGCTGTGTTTGACGTGATCACCGAACGCAAGCGGGCAGAACAAGCCTTGAGAGCGCAAGCGCAACAACTATCTTCGATATACGACACGGTGGGAGATGTGATCTTCTATCTGGTCGTGGAGGGGAAAGATGATTACCGGTTCGCCTCTGTCAACCAATCGTTTCTCACAACTACAGGCCTGGAATTTGATCAGGTGGTTGGAAAACATGTGACTGAGGTCACCCCACCATCCGCCTTGGCACTTGTGTTAGAGCGATATGGCGAGGCAATCCGAGAGAAGAGGGTCGTGCGATGGGAAGAAACGTCGCAATACCCCTCAGGCACATTGACCGGCGAAGTCAGCGTGGCCCCCGTTTTTAACGAGGCGGGAGTCTGCACACATCTCGTTGGTGCGGTGCACGATGTCTCCGAACGCAAAAAGGCCGAGATGGAAATCCGGCGGCTCAACGCCGAACTGGAGCAGCGCGTCGTGGAACGCACCGCCCAACTGGAAGCCAAAACGCACGAGCTGGAAACATTCACCTATTCCGTGTCCCACGACCTGAAAGCCCCGCTGCGCGGGATCGCCGGTTACAGCCGCCTGCTGCTCGAAGACCATACCGATCAATTGAACGACGAAGGCCGCACGTTTTTGGAAAACATCCGTAGAGCAACCGAACAGATGAGCCAGTTGATCGATGACCTGCTGTCCTATTCGCGCCTTGAACGCCGCGACCTGCAGGTCAGGCCGGTGAACCTGCAGGCGATTGTTCAGGCGCTGGTAGCCGAGTATGCCGGGGTGGCACAGGCGCGGGGCGTTTCAATCGCGGTAGATGTGCCGCCTACGGCCCCGCATACTGATCCGGAGGGCGTATCCATGTCGCTGCGCAACCTGATCGACAACGCATTCAAGTTCACGCGCGACACCGCCAATCCCCGGATCGAGATTACCGGACGTGAAACTGAGAAGTCATGTATTATTATGGTACGGGATAACGGAATTGGATTCCACATGCAGTATCACGATCGTATCTTCGAGATCTTCCAGCGTCTGCACCCTAGCGAGGACTATGACGGCACCGGTGTCGGGTTAGCCATCGTGCGCAAGGCGGTTGAGCGTATGGGGGGGCGTATCTGGGCGGAGAGCGAGCTAGGACATGGTGCAACATTTTATCTGGAGATTCCGAGGTGATCATGGCTGACGTCAACAGCCCGATTTTGCTGGTAGAAGACAACCCAATGGATGTAGACCTGACGAAGCGTGCTTTTGCCCGCCGCAACCTGATCAACCCGATCCAGGTTGCGCGTGATGGTGAAGAAGCCCTGCAATGGCTCCCGCGCTGGGAAGCGGGGGAAACGCCGCCGGTTGTTATCTTGCTTGACTTGAAGCTGCCCAAAGTGGACGGCCTGGAGGTGCTGCGGCGCTTGAAAACACACAGCGTCTTCCATACGATTCCCGTGGTCGTGTTGACCACGTCTGCCGAAGACAATGACGTGAAGACGGCCTACCAGCTTGGGGCAAACTCGTATATCGTCAAGCCGGTGGATTTTCAGAAGTTCATGGAAGTCGCCGGACATATCGAGCTGTACTGGACCGTGTTGAACAAATCAGCCCAGTGAGGAACTGGTGGTTAGGTCCGAGAAAGTGACAGGGCGCGATGAAAATCCTCTACGTCGAAGACAACTCCCTCGATGCTGATTTAACCCGTCGGGAACTGGCCCGGCGCGATCCCGGCATTGACGTGGACGTCGCGCCGACGCTGGCAGGGCACGGGCCCGGCTGAAACAGGCCGCGTATGACCTGGTTCTGGTCGATTTACAACTGCCCGATGGTAACGGCCTGCAGCTCTTGGGAGAAATCCGCGAGCAGGCGCTGCCCCTGGCGGTCGTCATCCTGACGGGGTCCGGTGATGAAGAAGCAGCGGTTTCCGCGCTGCGAGCAGGCGCGGATGACTATCTGGTGAAACGCCAGTCCTACCTGGCGCGCCTGCCCGTTGTCCTGGAAAATGCGCTTGCTCTTTTTCGTGCGGAGGCTGCGCGTAAGGCCCACCTGTTACGGGTGTTGTACGTCGAACACAACCCGGCTGACATCGATCTCACGCTCCGCCATCTGGCACGTTATGCGCCCCACATCCACCTCGACGCCGTGAACGACGCGCAGGTGGCCTTCGACCACTTGGCGGCTGCGACGAGCGAGTCCTTTCCGTGCGATGTATTACTGCTCGATTATCGTCTGCCAGGGCTGAATGCGCTCGAAATCTTGAAGATTCTGCGTCACGAACGTGGTCTTGATCTGCCGATCGTACTGGTCACCGGGCATGGTGACGAAGACGTCGCCGCGCTGGCGTGGCGGCTGGGTGCCACGGATTACGTCGTCAAAAACACCGGGTACCTGTTTAAGCTGCCGGTTATTCTGGAAAACGCCTTTCATCGCGTCGAACTGGCGCGCGAACAGGCCGCGCTGCGGGAAAGCGAAGCGCGGTACCGGCGTCTGGCAGAGAACGCGCAAGAC
>CAYMTN010000136.1:0-14772 GCA_964393335.1 uncultured Anaerolineaceae bacterium | reverse complement strand
TGGTGGGTGCGCGAGGGTGAAACCCTCGCAGAACCTACGCCCGCGTGTACTAGTGGCTTCCGGTTAGATTATAACCGTGTCGGCCCTCAACTGCCGGAATTTGGGGCGTCATTTTCAGGGGAATAGGGTTCGACGGTGCGCAGCCAGACCACCAGACCGGGCAGATCGTACACACCCGGCGGCCAGATCGCATCCGGCTGCGGGTCGTAATTCCAGAAGATGTCCGGCGGGTCGTAGTCAAACGCGCCGGTGCTGAAGAATCCCAGGCGGCCCCAGGGCTGTCCCGCTGCCGGGTAGGGGGTACGCCCGGTGTGGGCGGCCAGTCGCGCCTGAAACGCGACCAGGCGCGGCTCCCAGAACAGCAGCGGGTTCAACGGGCGGCGGTTGCCGAGCGCGTGCCGTCCATCGCTGACGAGGTGCGTTTCCAGGTGCAGGTGGGCGTTATTGCGCTGGATGGCCTGTGTACCGTCGTCCAGGGTGGAAACCGGCCAGCCGGACGTGCCGATGATCTGCCCGGCCCGCACGCTGTCGCCGGGTTGTACCAACGTCGTCGTGGGATCGCCGGTCAGGTGCCCGTAACCGACGATCAGGTTAGAGAGCGCGCGTGATCCGTCTGCGGCGCGGGCTGGGGCCGGCAGGTATGGGCGCAGCGCCAGCGAGCGATCCGCCGGGTCGCTCAAAAACTGGAAATCCACGATCTGACCGTCGGCCACTGCGATCAGCGGCGAGCCTTCCGGCACGACGTAATCGACGCCGTTGTGCAGGCCGCGCGTCTGCTCGTAATACAGCGGCCAGTGCTCGAAGGCGAACGTATTCGGGCCGAACCCGGTGAATTCCCAGGCCGCGATGCCTGCCGGGGGCGACGTCTGCACGGGCAGGTGCGCAAACGGCGCGGGTAGCCCCAGCGTCTCGGCGAGCTGCCGGATGCGCGCTACCTGGGCGGGCAGCGTCTGACGTGTCAGCGAGTCTTCGAGGGCGCGCAGCGCGTCACCGGACAGCGTCTCGACCGGCGGCTGGCGGTCGGCAGGCACCTTTTGGGCGCGTAGCAAATCCCGCGCCAGCGCGCGCCGGAAGGCCAGCACGGCCTCCGACTCGGCCCACGCGCCGCCCGCTTGGTCATAGGCCGGGGAGCGGGCAAAATCGGTGTGTTCGCCCGCGATCCAGGCCGACTCGCCCTGCCAGGAGATGAGCAGCCAGCTATAGTCGCCAAAAACCAGCGCGCCCGTCTCGATCCGCGTATCGCTATCCAGGACGCCGCGCAGGTCGCTGCCCGCATCCGGCAGCACGTGAACGGTCGCGCCGCCGGGCCGTACCGTCACCGTCACGCCGCGCAGCGGGAGTGCTCCCGCAGGCAGGGGCGTGGCGGCTTTCCTTCAAGCGGGCGGTTCGTTGCCGCCTCCCAGAATCCTGAAGGCCTCTGTTTGCACCATCTCGCGTACCTGCTGCATCAGCGCATCGGCCTGCTGCTGCACGGCCTGATCGGTCATCGATTGCAGTCGGGTTTCGTCAAACGATTCGGCCACGCTGGCGCGCGCGCCCAGCAAGCTTTGCCCCTTGGTCAACACGCTGATCAATTGGTGGACCCAGTCGGTCCCCAGGCCCATCAATGCGCCCGCCAGGATCAGATCCAAAAACTTGAACGGTTCTTCGAACCAACCGGTGACCGTGACGTCGAGTGGCGCAAACAGGCGCAGATCCGCCGCAAACGCCAGCAAAATGCCCATCACGATGCTGAGCACGGCGGCGACCACCTTTTTCCGCGCTTTATAGATCGGCGAGTTGACGAGTGTTTTCAGGTTGGACTCGGCCTGGGCGAGCGTTTTGTCAAGCTGTTCGGCTTGTTCGGCCAACCGGGCAAACGGCCAGTCATCCTCCGCTCCGGAGGTGCTGATGTCGGCAGCAACCGCTGCCGCGCCTGCTGCTGCACCCCCTTCCGATTTTGTGATGGGCAGCCCTCGGCCTTTAATCTCGACCAGCATTTCGTTGAGCGCGTCGAGTTTTTCGTAGGCGCGGCGCAGGTCCACCGTGACGCCGCCCGACAGCGTGGAAGCCAGCCCGTGCAGCGTGCTGGTTGCATCCAGCGCGGCACGCTGTGCCCAACTGAACACGAATTCCAGCACGCGTTCGATCAACGCCGCCCCGACCAGCAGCGGCGCTAACCGTGCGGCCACCGAATCCAGGGAATCAGGCGCGCCGCTGGCGGTAGTCGTGAGGCCCGTCCCACCGCCCGATCCATCCTGGGCCAGCACCGGCATCACGGCGACCAGCGCCAGCACCACCCATCCCACAAGTATTGTCACCCGCAGCCAACGTCGTGTTCTGGCAGACATCAGGCTTTCTCCTTCTGTACCGGCTAAGGTGTGTACGTCATGGTTAGTATAGTCTAACCTTCGAATGTGGGAAATCGGCGCGGCGGCTTCTGATTGAGAACCAAAATGCGTTTGTGCGCCAAAAAGGGTGTTGTCAAACGTCCGGGGCTGCATTATAATCGTACTATTATTCGTGATGGATATCTAGAAAAAGGCTCGTCAGGCTCAGATGTCACCTCAGACCCGGATCATGACTTGCACATGTCTGTGCGAATCAACTAAGCAGCGCTTATGGTGCGGTGCGAAGATCTGATCACGTCTGGCAACAGTCTACGAGTTCACATCGGTCACGCGGCATAAGCGTGGCCGATTTTCGTTTTTACGACCCGGCACAAGGGAAAGGGATACAACAGGATGACAACCGCACACAAACTCAACATCGCAGATAACGTCACACAGTTGGTCGGCAACACACCACTCGTCCGGCTCAACCGCATCGTGGGTGACGCCCAGGCGACCGTCGTTGCCAAGCTTGAGTATTACAACCCGGCCAAGAGCGTCAAAGACCGCATCGGGCTGGCGATGATCGAAGCGGGCGAGCGCGACGGCAAAATCAACGCCGATACCGTGATCGTCGAACCGACGAGCGGCAATACCGGCATCGCGCTGGCGATGGTCTGCGCGCAGCGCGGTTATAAGCTGGTGCTGACCATGCCCGAAACGATGAGCGTCGAACGGCGTAAGGTGCTGCGGGCCTTTGGGGCCGAGTTGATCCTGACTCCTGGCTCCGCAGGCATGACCGGCGCGATCAACGCCGCCACCCACTATGCCGAGGAACACCCGAACGTCTTCATCCCGCAGCAGTTCACCAATCCGGCCAACCCGGAGGCGCACCGCCGCACCACCGCCGAAGAAATCTGGCGCGACACCGACGGACAGGTCGATTTTCTGGTGGCGGGTATCGGCACCGGCGGCACCATCACCGGGACCGGGGAAGTGCTCAAAGCACGCAAACCATCGGTGAAGGTGATCGCGGTCGAGCCTGCCGGGTCGCCCGTGCTGTCCGGCGGCGAAAAAGGTCCGCACCCGATCCAGGGCATCGGCGCGGGCTTCATCCCTGCGGTGCTCAACACGAAGATTTACGACGAAGTGATCCGCGTCGAAGGTGACGACGCCTTCGCAACGGCTCGCCGTATGGCAACCGAAGAAGGGCTGCTGGTCGGCATTTCGTCCGGTGCGGCGACATGGGCCGCGCTCCAGGTGGCGCACCGCCCGGAAAACGCGGGCAAACTGATCGTCGTGATCATCCCGTCCTGGGGCGAACGCTACCTGTCAACGCCCTTATTCGCCGGCCTGGAAGACTGAGTTACCGCTGGCCCATCGCCGCCCACGCCGCCCCACGCCGCCAGCGCCATGAAGGAGACAAGCATGTTTGCAGCGCTGCGTGACGATGTCAATTGCATACTGGAACGTGACCCGGCAGCCCGCACCAGGCTGGAGGTGATCACGTCCTATTCAGGGTTGCATGCCGTATGGATGCACCGCATCGCCCACCGCCTGTGGACGCTGCGGCTGCGCCTGCTGGCGCGCTGGCTGTCGCAGATCGCCCGCTTCCTGACCGGGATCGAGATTCATCCCGGCGCGTGCATCGGGCCGCGCCTGTTCATCGATCACGGTATGGGCGTGGTGATCGGCGAAACGGCGGAGGTCGGCGCGGATGTCACGTTGTATCACGGGGTCACACTGGGCGGCGTCAGCCTGGAACCCGGCAAACGCCACCCCACGCTCGAAGATGGTGTGGTGGTCGGCGCGGGCGCGAAAGTGCTCGGCGCGATCACCATTGGCAAGAATTCACGAATAGGAGCAAACGCAGTGGTCGTGCAAGATGTAGAACCTGATATGGTCGTGGTCGGCATCCCCGGCAAGCCGGTCAAACGCACCGGGCCGGAACCGTCCACGCACCGTCCCGATCTGGCGCATAACGTGATGCCGGACGTCGTCGCCGCCCGCCTGGATCGTATCCTCGCCCGCTTGGACGAGGTCGAACACGCGATTCACGCCAATGGCGGCGGGAATGGTCACCATTCCGAACGCGACGAGGCCGACTTCCACGAGATGGATTACGCCATCTGAAAGATGGAGCCGCCGTCTGACGGCGCGGCACACGGGCCTTTCTCTTTCTTCGTCCAGGGACCACATAGCCCCTGGGCATTCGTTCTTCTGTGCAATTCAAGCGAAATATTGAAGTTCGCAGACAACAAGATAGCTGCTAATCGTTTTCCCCTGCATCGGAACTCAATGAATCTCAAGTAATAAACTTTTCAAGTTGTCTATGAACATGAAACACTAGAACTTGACGAGTTTCCGTATCCGTAAACACTCTTTTTTACGCATAAATAATGGCGCGAACGATCAAAACATATATACTAGATATAATTGAAGTTTGTCTGGTCGCCTGTAATCGTCGTACTTCAAAGAAAAAGAGTGTATATGAATCAAAACAAAAAGCTTAAGTCGCCTCCATTGGTTGAGGCCCTGCTTGAAATCAAGTGGGAACTTGAGGACATTGGATCTGGTGTCCTTAGAGATCCAGGTTTTGACATTGCCCACTTGCGCTTTTTTGAATACGTCAAAGAACCATTCAGCTATGTAGAGCCGTTGGATACATTGAAGATTCCAAATGAGATGACCCCTCATTTGGTGAAATATCGTTATCGCGTTAAAGAAGATGGTTGGCCCTTAGTTCAATTGGGTCCAGGTGTCGCGTCCTTGAACTTCACAAAACCTTATGATTGGGATACCTTTTTGGACCACGCTAAGAGACTAATCCCGAATCTTCTGCAGGCCTATGAAGGATTTGATTTGCAGATTTCCAGTCTACTGTTGCGGTATATAAACGCTGAACCATTCGATTTTGACGAATGCGACACACTTGAGTTTGTAGATACACAACTGAACACGTTGTTTCGTCCACCTGTGAATATGAAGACCAATTATTCGAATAGGATTAAGGGGGGCAGTTGGTCTTTACAATATGAGTTAACTAAACCGCTAGGCACTGGAATCCTTCGATTTACTACTGCAACGAGAAAAGAAGTCAAAAGCATTGTCTGGGAGCAGAACGTGCGCTCAGTCGATGAAGAAGTTCCTCAACCGGATGGTGGCGAGAATGCCGAAATTGTCGAATGGCTTCGTTTGGCTCACGATGTTATAGAAGATTGGTTTTTACAGATTGTGCGTGGTGATTTGTTAACAAGATACGAAGGTGGAGAGAAATGACCCTCGCGCTACCATATCCCAATCAACCAACTGCTTCTGTATCTGAGTTTATTGATATTCCTGAAGTTTTTTTCCAGGCAATTCCGTCGATATTGGGACGTCTATACAACCCTGTGAATAATGCCACGTCTGACATTAAGGTTACCTCTGAGGTCAGCGGAACTGACCTTCGGTTAGTAACTCAAACATTGGAGCGGGCCGATTTTGAAGAAGCTTTGGGTCTCGTTGATGCAGTGCCACCAGCACCGGAAATGGAATGGGACACTGTTGACGATTTTATTATTCCTTTTACCCCTAAATGGAGCGCGAAATCGACAGCTAAGATTCATTTTGGTGGTCGCCTGGCTCCTGAGATTGTTGATGTTGAAAAGGACTATATTGATTAACCCATGACCGAACCCAAGACATGGTATGAAATCGTTAACGGTGATGGACTTGAGCAAGGAGATATATTTTTCGAGGTCCCGCTCGTTGAATTACAGAGGAATTTTCCTTGGCCTCCTGAAAACAATGAGGACATTCAGCAGCAAATCACAGTCCATTCTATAGATGCAGTTATTCTGAGCCAAAGCTGTGATTTGGCGCATCCAGGAAAACTGCGTTTTATTACGTTTTGTCCTGTTTACTTGCTGGATGAGCTGACACAGTTTTCAGATAATGAAAAACGAGAGGACCTACGCAAAGGCAGATATGGGGCCTACCATCTCCTAGACGAATCCTTGAATCCTGGACACGAAAGAGGATTCATGTTGGTAGAGTTCAAGTGGATTTTCTGCCTTCCGTCAAGGCTTACGCGTCGACTGGCAAGAATGCAAGGCGATAGATTGAGGCTAAAATCCCCGTATAAGGAGCATTTGGCACAAGCCTTTGCACGCTATTTCATGCGTGTAGGCCTTCCTCAAGATATTCCTCCATTTGTTGATTCTTAAAAATTAAAGTTGCAGTAAATCCGATCTTTGAGCCATATCAACCGACACGAACCCAGGGAGAAGGACGTCCGAAGCATAGGGTTGCGCCGCCAGTCTATTGGCCGGTCGCTGCAACCACCCATTGTGAGCGCGTCCCCGTGCAGAATGGGGTACACTCACGGCGGGTTTTTGCTGTTTGCTGATCGCTGATCGCTGGTTTCGAGGAGGGCGTGATGGCTGAGTACGGATCGGAGTTTCCGCCCCGGCTGACGATCTGCGTCGGCGCGGTCGTCCTGCGCGGCGATGCGGTGCTGTTTGTCCGGCAGACGTATGGTGACAGCCTGAAGGGCGTGTGGTCGCTGCCTTGGGGATTCGTGCAGGGCGTTATGCCGGACGGGCAGGCCGATCCGCCGCATATTGCGGCGCTGCGCGAAACGCTGGAAGAAGGCGGCATCACCGCCGAGATCGAAGGATTGCTTGGCATCCAGCAGCACGCCAGCTCAAGCGGCGAGCCCCGCGTGTACCTCCTTTTTTTGTGCCGCCACGTCAGCGGCGACCCGCTGCCCGACCATCACGAGACGGATCGCGCGGCCTACCTGACGCTGGCCGATCTGGACGCGCTCGACGACCCGGTAGACGGTTTCTGTGACTGGCTGGCGCGGCGCGTGCTGCGCGGCGAGCATCACCTCATCCCGCCGGAAGCGGCCAACCCGTACCGGCCCCACCTGGCATTTTTGTAACGATCCCGAATCCGACACGCTCTCTACTGCCGCGCCAGTTGTCACATGACCACGACATGCTATAGAGTTATAGGCAGACTAGACACGGCGCGAACGAGGAGCAAACGGTGATCAACACAGGGCAGCAGGTCAAACGATGGACGCCGTTCATGATGGCGCTGATCACGGTGGCGGTGGGGGTGACACTGGCACTCGCGATGACCACGCCCGCCCAGGCCGCCGCGGTGGAGTCTGCCGGGGCGCTGCGCGCGCAAAGCGGCGATACGTGGCGCTGTGTGGAGGTCAACGGGCAGGTCGGGCTGAATATCCGCAGCGGGCCGGATGTGAGTTACGGCGTGGTGGCGCTGCGCCAGCCCGGTGAGCAGTTTGAGGCCGATTACGACCAGTTGCAGAGCGCGGGTGGTTATGACTGGGTGCCGGTGCGTTTCGACGGCGGCGAAGGCTGGGCGATCACGGCGCGCCTGTCGCCCTGTTCCGGCGATTCCACGCCAGGGGGCCAGCCCGTACTGGACAGCGTCAACCAGGACGGCACGCTGGACCGGTACGAGATCGCCACCGTCGCGCGCAGCGTCGTGCTGCTGGC
Organism: uncultured Anaerolineaceae bacterium; assembly: GCA_964393335.1. Lineage (GTDB taxonomy): Bacteria > Chloroflexota > Anaerolineae > Aggregatilineales > Aggregatilineaceae > CAYMTN01. Next base: position 6,953 of record CAYMTN010000136.1, on the reverse strand, counting down.
GAACATCCGCAAGAACCGGATCGTCGCCACCGGCAGCGGCACGATCACCACGCCGGACGGGCTGATCATCACCAACGCGCACGTCGTCGAAGGGGCCGAACAGATCGCGGTCGGTCTGCTCGACGACATCAACGATCCGCCGCAGTACACGTACCTGGCCGAAGTCGTCGGCATCGATTCCACTATCGACGTCGCGCTGATCGCCATCCGCTACGACATCGACGGCAACCCGGTAGTCGCGTCTTCGCTGGATTTGCCGTACATGCCCGCCACGCTGGGCGCTACCGACGTGTTCCGGGGTGACGCGGTGTACATCTTCGGTTATCCCGGCATCGGCGATGATTACCTGGTGGTGACGACCGGCAGCATTGTTTCGGTGGAAAACGGCGACGTCAGCGGGCAGCGCCTGCCGGTGTGGTACCGCACCGACGCCGAGATCGCGCCCGGCAACAGCGGTGGCCTGGTCGTCAACGGCAACGGACTGTTTGTCGGCATCCCCTCGTTCGTGGAAACCGAATCGCAGACTGGCGGGCGTCTGGGTGGCATTCGCCCCGCCGAAGTGGCGCTGATGGCCGTGCTCGACGCAGAAGGTATAGCCGCGCCCCAACCGGCGCAGGCTGCCGCACGCGTGACCGGCAGCGCCGTCACGGTGGAGCATGGCACCGTCATGGATCAACAGCCGGGCATCACGCTGCACCTCGCGTTTACGCTCACCGGCTGGCAGAACCAGCCCGCGCTGGTGGTCGCGCGCCTGTTCCACGACGATATTGCATCCGAACGGCTGACCAACCCCGCCGCACCCGGCCTCTACCGCGATAAGTACAACGGCGTGCAAACATCCATGTCGATTGTGCCGTGCTGCGAGGAAACCGTCTACGACGACCTGGCGCTGTTCATTCCCTATGCCGCGTTCGGCCTCGACACGCCGGGCGACTACCCGCTGAAGATTCAGGTCGAAGTGGCGAGCAACGACCCGGGCGGCGTGCAAAGCTGGCACACCACGCTGAGTTGGGAATTCGTCGTCTTCAGGGTGTCGTAACGCGGGGCGCTGTCGAGCCGGTGGTGTCCTGCCGCACCCGATTTGTCCGGGGCGGTTCCAGCCGCTCCCCAACGGACTTTTATCCCGCGCGTTCGATCAGCGACGGGTCGTCGTCGGTGGGCGCATTGACGCGGCGCGAAACCGGGTAAGCGACCATCTGCCCGGCGTCGTAGGGACGCAGCAGCGGCATAACCTGGGCCGGATCGGTGCGTTCCGGGTCCAGCCACGCGGCGTAATCCGCACGCGGCAGAATGACCGGCATCCGGTTGTGAATCGGGGCCATCAATGCGTTGGGCTGCGTCGTGATGATCGTGCAGGTCGTCGCCGTGTCGCCGGATTCTGGCTCGGTCCACTGTTCCCACAGTCCCGCGAAACCGAAGGGCCGATGATCGGCCAGCGTGATGTACATCGGCTGCTTGGGTCCCTGCGGTTGCGCCTGCCATTCGTAGAAACCGTCCGCCACGACCAGGCAGCGCCGCCGCCGCAGCGCGACGCGGAAACTCGGCTTTTCGTTGACCGTTTCGCCGCGTGCGTTGATCAGCTTGCTGCCGATGCCGGGGTCTTTGGCCCAGTGCGGGATCAAACCCCAGCGCATGAGGACCAGCCGGTTCGTTGCCTGGCCGGCATCCCGCACGACGGTTGCTACAGTCTGCGTAGGCGCGATATTATAACGCGGGGGCAGGTCGGGCACGCCGCCGCCTAATGAGAAGGTTTCAGTCAGGACCGTCGGGTCCAGTTCGGTGAGTGTGAATCGTCCGCACATATGTTCGATTATAGGCCATTCAGGCCCAAATGGCAAGCGAGTCGCTTATGTTCAACATCTGCCCGCAGTGCGGGATGTACTCTGAAATCAAGACGATCGATCCAACCGGACCGTTTGCGATCTGCCGTCACTGCGGGTATGAGCACCCGTTCCGGCAGCTTCCGGCCTTTGTGGTGACGGGGGCCAGCGGGTCGGGCAAGTCGGCGGCGTGTTTGCAGTTGGTGCCGCTGCTGCCGGAATGCATCGTGCTGGAAGTTGACATTTTCTGGCGGCCCGAATTCGCCAAGCCGGAAAATGATTACCGCGATTTTCGTAACCTGTGCCTGCGCGTCGCCAAAAACGTCGGGCAGAGTGGCCGCCCGGTGGTGCTGTGCGGCACGGCGGTGCCCGGCCAGTACGAAAGCTGCCCGGAGCGCATCTACTTCACCGATCTGCACTATCTGGCGCTGGTCTGCGAGGATGCGGTCCTGAGGCAGCGGCTGGAGGCGCGCCCACCCTGGCGGCAGAGCGGCAAGCCCGACACGGTGAAGGACACGGTGGAATTCAATCGCTGGCTGAAAACGAATGCCAAGACGTCCGAACCGCCGATGTCCCTGCTGGATACGTCGAGCGCCACGATCCAGACGACGAGCGAGCAGATCGCGGCGTGGGTCCGCCGGCACCTCAACACGGCGAACCAGGCGTAGCGCGGGCGGCGGCGCGACTGCGCCCCTACGGTCTGGCTGATCGCTGAAAGCTGTTCGCTGTTTTCTGAGGAGCTTATGGTTACGATTGGTTCGATTGAGATACATCTCGTCAGCGACGGCGTGGTCATGATGGACAGCGGCGGTCCCTGGGGATTGGTGCCGCGCGCGCTGTGGAGCCGTTACCTGGAGCCGGACGATCAGCACCGCGTCCCGATGGTGCTGACCTGCCTGCTGGTGCGTGCGGCGGGACAGATCATCCTCGTGGATACCGGCCTGGGCGACAAACTCACGCCGAGGATGATCGACATCTGGGGGCTGACGCGCCCGCACGGCACGTTGATCGGAGGATTGGCGCGGCTGGGCGTCACGCCGGACATGGTGGACATCGTGATCGATACACACCTGCACGGCGATCACTGCGCAGGCAATACCACGCTGACTCCGGCAGGCGAAGCGGTGGCGGCGTTTCCCAACGCGGTCTATTACGTCCAGCGCCGCGAATACGGGGACGCTATGCAGCCCAACGAGCGCACACGCGGCACGTACTTTCCGATCAACTACGAACCGCTGGTTGCGAGCGGCCAGCTCACGCTGCTGGACGGCGATACGCAGATCGTGCCCGGCGTGCGGACCGTCGTCACGCCCGGCCATACGCCCGGCCACCAGTCGGTGCTGTTCGAGGGGGAAGGCACGCCCGCGCTGTTCGTCTCGGACCTGGCGAGTTACGCGATCCACTTCGAGCGCCTGGGCTGGATGACGGCCTACGACGTCGAGCCGCTGGTCACGCTGGAAACCAAACGCCGCTGGCAGCAGTGGGCGGTCGATACCGGCGGGCTGCTGATTTTCCAGCACGATCCAAAGATCATGGCCGGTCACCTGGTCGAAGATAGCAGCGGTCACCGCAAAATCGAGCCGGTCGCGGTGGCGTACGCGTGATCGTGCGCAACAAAAAACCGCCTGGGCGGCGGCGATTGGGTCGCGTTATGACAAGCATCCTGACGGCATACGGACCATGACACATTCGGAATAGGGAACGCTCACGTTCCAATGTGGTCCAGCCGTCAGGACGCCTGTTGTCACCCGGCGGTGGGTGGGCCGTTACTGAGGAGGCGTGGATTGCGCCTGGGCGTGCTCAGTCTCACGTTCCCGGCAGCAGCCCGTCAGGACCAAAAACGGAAGAATGACCCCGACAAACAGGTGAATCAGCCAGAACATGGTTTCATTGCCGATCATGGCCGCACCTCCTTTCATGGCCCGCAGCAGTGAAAACCTTCCGAAAATGGTGAGTTTAGATCACTGCCTCTACTTATATTTAACCACTATTAAGAGTATTCTGTCAACATATCAATAAACCTTGACATAACACAGATGCATCCACGTCAATTAATGCAATGCAAATTGAAGTTATTTTCGCCTACTCGCGGGCGCGGCGTGCGCGGAAACACAAAAAGCCGGGCATTTGCAGCAGTTGGGCGTAATCTTCCGGGTCCGCCTGGCGGAATTCTTCCGTCGGCTGCGGCTCGATCAGGCGTTCGACCACAAACCCGGCATGGTACAGGCTCTCCGTCATGGCGGTGAGTGGCCGCCGGAAGAATGGCACGTAAACCGGCTCGCCGCCAAAGCCGCGCCAGGATGCGCCGGTCAGCTCGGTCTGGAAGTACGCGCCGCTCGGCGAATAGCGCAGTTCTAACATGGGGTGCCCGACCGAAAACAGCAGCAGCCCGTCCGGGCGCAGCACGCGGTGAAATTCGGCCAGCGGCACGCGCCAATCTTCCAGGTAGTGGAACACCAGCGACGACACGACCAGATCAAACGCGGCGTCCGGCAGGAACGGCATGGGCTGGCTGAGGTCGTGCAGGCGCAGGTCGGCGCGTCCCCCGGTGCGCGTGCGCGCATGGCCGAGCATGGCTGGGCTGGCGTCCAGGCCGGTCACGGTCGCGCCCTGATCCAGCAGCCACGCGGCGTACAGCCCGCTGCCGCATCCGGCATCCAGCACGCGGCTGCTGCGCAGGATGGGCGGCATCAGCGCCAGCATGGCGGGCCGTTCGTAATACGCGTTGTGCGGCTTGTGATCCACCTGGGCGGCGTAACGGTCGGCAAGCTGCTCGTAGGCGTCGTAGGCGATGGGTGGTTGCCCGGTCATTGTTCTGATCTCCTTTTTCCTGGCGAACGGAAGTGATCGATTATAGCGTGGTATACTGCCTATGGGCGCACCGCCCGCCGCATCACACGTTTTTTACCGGTCGCTGACCGCGATGGAGATGTGTATGGCGAAGGCGCAGTTTCGATTGTACGCCGAACTCGATTTTTTCTTGCCGCCAGAGCGGCAGCAGGTGCCGTTTGATCACACGTTCGAGGGCCGGGTATCGGTCAAAGACATGATCGAGTCGTTTGGCGTGCCGCACACCGAGATCGACCTGATCCTGGCGAACGGCGAGTCGGTGGATTTTTCGTATCTGGTGCAGGACGGCGACCGGCTGAGCGTGTACCCGGTCTTCGAGTCGCTGGATATCACGCCGCTGGTACGCGTGCGGCCCCAACCGCTGCGCGAGCCGCGTTTCGTGCTGGACGTGCACCTGGGGCGGCTGGCGGCGTACCTGCGTATGTTGGGGTTTGACACGCTGTTCCCGGAAAATTTTGACGACGAACACCTCGCGTCGATTTCCAGCACGCAGCGCCGCACGCTGCTCACGCGGGACCGGGGCCTGCTCAAGCGGAAAAACGTCACGCACGGGTATTACGTGCGGGCGACCAACCCGCGCCAGCAGGTGATCGACGTCGTGCGGCGTTTCGACCTGTTCCGGCTGATCGCGCCGTTCCAGCGCTGCGTGACGTGCAATGGGCTGCTGGCCCCGGTCGACAAAGAGTCGATCCGCGACCGGCTGCAACCCGATACGCTGACGTATTACGACGAGTTCCGCATGTGCCAGGACTGCGGCCAGGTCTTCTGGCAGGGCACGCACACCGCGCGTATGCAGGCGTTCATCGAGGAGATTCGCGCCCACGAGCCAACGGGCGACGCGTGATCCGGCGCGGTTACTGGCTGTCGCTCCACTCGCGGACCACGTCCGCGATCAGCGCCCGCACGTCGTCATCTGCCACATCGCCCACGCCATCGTAGAACACGCCGTCTACCTCGATCCGCACGCTGCCGTCAGGCGCGGGCCGGACGTGGATTTTGCGCCCCTTGTATTCCGGCAGGCTCTCCAGCCGCTCCTGCAAGCGGTCTTCGATCTGTTCGGCCAGCGACAGGGTCGGCTGGTGCTCGACCGGTTCCGGTCCCTGGCCCATTGCGACGCGCGTCATCTGGCGAAACATCGTGCCGGGACTCATCGAGAGCGCCGTCATATCGATTTCGTCGCCAGCGGGCGGCGCGGCTGCGTCGGCATCGGGCGCTGTCGGTTCCGGCGTCTTCGGGCTGGCCTTGCGCGGCGCGGACGGTGTGGGCGCGGGCGTTCGCCCGGCGGCCTGCGTCATGGCGCTCAGATCGCGCACGATGGTCACAAAGCGGCGTTCCAACTCGGTGCCGCGCAGGTCATTCAGCGTGCGGAAGCGCCGCCCGCCGATCTCCAGGATCAACGCACCATCCGACAGATCGCGCCACACGCGCAGCAGTTCCACCGCGTCGGCGGGAGTCTCTTCGCGCGCTTCTTGCGGCGGGAACTCGTCCGTGACCGCTTCGTCGTAATCCACACCGGCGGAACCGGGTTGCGGCTCCGGTTCGATGTCGTCCACCGGGATCACGTTTTCGGCGGCGGCTTCCTCGTCCGGGATCGCGGCGGGCGGCTCGGTTTCGAGCGCGAATTCGTGCGCCAGATCGCCGGATTCAACCGGTTCGTCGTCCTCCAGGCCGACCATATCCGCGAGATCGGGTTCCGGCAGGTCATCGACTAGCATCGAGAGGTCAGGGGCGGGCGTACTATCCGCTTCGACGCCGGACGTCTGCGCGCGCGGCGCGGCGCTGGCCGGGTTGACCAGGCGCTGCGCCCAGCGGTACAGGCTGACGTGCAGCGGCGGCAGCGGCTCCAACCCGCGGGCGACCCGGCGGCGGCGTTCGGCTCCTCGCTGGAAAATGATCGCCATCAGGCCGATCCACACCAGGCCCGCCGCGCACGTAATGATGAGCAATCCGCTGATCTGGCGCAAAAACCCGGTGGTATCGGACGAATTGGTTTGCGCCAGCACGTGCAGCCAAATCAAAGAGTGTAACATGTCGTTCTCTCACGGTTACTCGCAGGTGGATGGTGTCAGTATCGCCGTGCTCACATGATTTGGCAAACGGGGCACAGGTGTGTGCCGCGCTGTCCGACCACGATCCGCTCGACGGGGTGGCCGCAGCGCGGGCAGGGTTCCCCGGCGCGGCCATACACGGCCAGCCCGTCCTGGGCCGACCCCTTGCTGCCGTCCGGTTTGCGGTACCAGTTCACGCTCGCGCCCTCGCGCGTGATGCCCTGGCGCAGCACGT
>CAYMTN010000135.1:4829-14778 GCA_964393335.1 uncultured Anaerolineaceae bacterium | reverse complement strand
CCAGCATTAGCAGCCCGCACAACGACCGCGTGAAGCTGGTGCGGCTCTTGCAGCGCCAGACCAAAACGCGCCGCAAGGAGCAGCGTCTGGTGTTGGAAGGCGTGCGCCTGATCGCGGACGCGCTGGACAGCGGCGCGCGGCCTGATTTCGTGTGTTACACTGCCGCCGCCCAGGTCGCCGCGCTGTTGGACCGCGCGCGGACGGCGGGCGCGGCGTGTTTTGAAGTCACCGAAACGCTGATGCGTGATATGGCCGATACGGAGACGCCGCAGGGCGTGCTGGCCGTGTTTCCCTGGCCCGATCGGCCTGTGCCGGATGCCCCGGCGCTGATTGTCGTGGCCGATGGCTGGCGCGATCCCGGCAACCTGGGTACCGTGCTGCGCACCGCCGCCGCCGCCGGGGTCGATCTGGTGGCGCTGACGCCGGGCACCGTCGATCCGTACAATCCAAAAACGCTGCGGGCGGGCATGGGGGCGCAGTTCCGCGTGGCGTCCGCGGTGCTGACCTGGGCCGATCTGCACCAGCGCTACCCGGAGCACACGATCTACCTGGCGGATGCGGCGGGCAGCACGCGCTATGACACCGTCGATTGGACGCGCCCGGTTATGCTCGCCATCGGCGGCGAAGCGCACGGCCTGCGCGAGACAGCCCTCAACCTGCCGCACACGCTGATCAGGATACCGATGGTCGCCGGGGCGGAATCGCTCAACGCGGCGGTATCGGCCAGCATCCTGATCTACGAGGCGCGCCGTCACGCGCTGCGTCTCGTGTAAACTGCGCATCCCCCGCACATTTACGAATTCTTCATAAACCCTATCATTTTAGGGACCTCTCGATCTGCGCCTGCCGGGTATACTATAGTTACAGGCCATTATCATTTGAGATATGAAAAAGGCAGGTCAGCATGGCTAAATCGCCTCCACCTCCCGAACTCGTTGAAGCCTACCGGTTAATCAAAGCCGACGAGCGTAACGACGCCGCCAGACTGCTCAAGGACTACATATCCCGCAACCCGCGCGAGCCGCGCGCGTGGTGGTTGATGGCCCACGCCGTCACCCAGCCGGAAAACGTGCGCCGCTGCCTGGAAAACGTGCTCAAGCTCGATCCGGCGCACGAACAGGCCCGCCAGCGGCTGGCACGCATGGCACCCGCGCCCGCCCCGGAACCCGCCCAGACCGCGCCGGACGATGAGCCGGACGACAGCATGATCTTAGGTGGCGTGGTCGCTGCCGCGCCTGCTGCCAGCAAACCGGCCCCGCCGCCCAAACCCATCGACCAGGCGGAACCCGCCGATCCGTTTGAAGAACTGGCCGCGCAGGAGCAGGGCGCTCCGTCGTTTGAGGACTACGCCGCCGACCCGTTTGTCGAGTCGCCGGTTGACGACCCCTTCGCCGGAATCCCGGCCCAGGACGATCTAACCGGCAGCGCCGGTGATGAGCCGCCTGCTTCCGGCCCGGCGTCCTACGATCCGTTTGACGCAGCTAACGTCTTCGACCCGGCGGCGCACGCCAGGGTCGGCAGCAGTTCGACCGCTCCCAAACAAACGCCCGGCACGGGTAACCAGCCGGAGTGGGGGCCTGGCCTGGCGTTTGTGGCGGATAACGCGGCCTTTGAGGCCGACGGCCCCGGTGCTGCTATACCGGGCGCACCCGCCAGCGCCGCTGGACGCCCGAAACCGCCGCGTCCCAAAGGGCCGGGCGGCCCGGATTGGGCGTTCGGAGAAGAGGAAGATTTCACCGGGGGGCACGAACGCGCCGGGGTCGAACGATTCATTGGGTTCGGCGTGATCGCGGTGGCCGTGATCGTGCTGGTCGGGCTGGCGCTGTTCGTGGCCGACAAACAGGGTTGGATCAACCTGACGGGCGGCGGCGTGCCGGCTATGACCACGCTGGACGGCGGATCGTTCACCGTCCAGTATCCGAAGGGGTGGGATCAGCGCTGCTTGAAAGAGGCAGCCGGTTACCCGGTGTGCGGCATGGCGAATCACGCGCTGTACAACGACGTCGCCTATTACGCCGGGCAGGATGTCAACCTCGGCGTGATGCTCTCGGAGAGCTTCAACATGGCGTTGAGAGGTGAAGAACTGCCCGAAACCCAGACCTCGATCATCATGATGGATGTGCCGGATACCTCATCCTCGTACGACAACGGCAGTTGGGCCAAAACCAAGTACGAGTGGTCGCAGTCCGGTTATTATATTGGCGACCCCGGCGAGGTGGACTACGTGCGCAAAGAGATCACGATCGATGGCTTCACCGGCTATTATTACGAATACACCAGCCAGGGCCGCTGGAACGACGCCGCGTGGGACGTCTATGTGCCGCACGACGGTATCATCTTGTGGCTGCGCATCGACTATGGCGGCGAGCGAAAGCACAAGATTCCGTCCGACATGGTGCAGGCCGTCGTCGATTCGATCCACATCAAGCCGGTTGAGGAATGGCGCTGATCTGGTCGCCGGGGGCATAGTCCGGGCGTAAGTCGCGCGAGGACGAACCATCCGAGTCGCGTCGTGGTATCCGGCGCGGCTCCCGACGCCTTCAGCCCATCCCTGCCGCTGATCGACGCGCTGGTGCAGTCGATCACGGTCGGCGCAAACTGACCCGGCCAACCGGCACGCAGCAGAATCAAAACGGGGCGCTCGATGAGCGCCCCGTCGTCGTCATGGGTAGGGTAGAGGTGCCCGGTTCAGTCCTGGTCCTGCTCCGGCTCGACGATGGCGGGATGGCAGATCGGGCAGTCTTCCGGCTCGACAACCTTGATATCGGTCAGCAGTTCGAGCACGTCATCGACCATGATGATCGCGGTCAGCGCGTTGATACGCTGTTCCTCGCTGTGCGCGTAACCAGTGACGATCACCTGCCCATCCGGCTGCACGATCATGTCCAGGTGATTGGCGGGATACCCGTCTTTTTCTAACGCTTCGGCCAGCGTTTCGCGTATCGCTTCGAGTGGGTCGTGTGACCGGGCCTTTTTCGGCTCGTGATACTCCGGTGTGGCGACCGGTTTCGGGCGGCGCGACGGCGCGATATACCAGGGATGGACGTATTCCATTTCCTGTTCGCCGGATTTCCCGTTTTTGCCATTCGGCGCGCCGTGACCGTTGCCAGAGCCAACCAGACTCGGCTCGGCATAATACGGGCGGCCCGCGTGCCACGCATGATAACGCCGCAGCAGGTCGCTGAGCGCGGCCCGTTCGATCTCGGCGTCCCAATACCCGGACGGTGTCGGGCGTCCCCGGTGCCAGTGCTGCGCGAGGCGGGCTTCTTCACGCCTGCATTTATCGCTGCGCTGCATGATCAGCGTATCCAGCGACACCGACTCCCGATCCAGGTGTTCTTGCAGCAGGTCGATCAATACGTCGCGCTCAATCTGGGCGTTGTGCAGCGAGCTTTGCAGCCCTTTGCCCTCTGTGCCGCCGTCACAGACGGCGAGGGCGTGATTGATCCGCGTGATTTTTTGGTCAACGTGGCGCATCTGCTCGCGTAAGAACGCAAGCTCTTCTTTTGCTCCGGTTTTCCAGTCCATTGTTGTCATGCTTTCGCGTCCTTGCTAGTTTTCAACGTGCGAAATGCACGATCCCATATTATACCACGTTTTTGTCCACTTGGGGATAGTGAGCGCACTTCGCTGAGTGCCTGTATAATGAATCTTAACACGCGTCGTGAGACTTTCCACAGCGTGAGGGTTGCCCAAAATCCGGCTCGCCCGCGTTTCTACTGCGATCCGCGTACCAATCAAAGGAAGACCGTATGTCACAGCCCGAACTATTCACCATCCAGTTTGACGAGACGCACCATGCCGGTGCGATCCACATCCCGGCACAGACACCGCCGCCGCAAGCGCTCGCCGCGCTGGACCTGCCCCCGTACCAGGCCGCGATCCTGGTTCATGGCGGCGCGGCCAACATGGAACCCGATTTGATCGACGCCGTGCGCCACTTCATGATCACGGGGCTGGCACCCCTGGCCGAAAAACAGCGCATCCTGATCATCGACGGCGGGACGCAGTCCGGCTCGGCGCGCGCCCTGGGCGACGCCCGGCAGACGATCAACGGCACATTCCCGCTGGTCGGCGTGGTCCCGTTTCGTTACGTACTGTACCCCGGCGGGCCGCCCTTCAACCCGGAACGAATCCCGCTCAATCCGGCGCACACCCATTTCATTTTTGTGGACGGGGAGGAATTCGGCGCGGAGTCCGGGTTGATGGTCGGGTTGCTGCGGGCCACCGGCAAGCCGGGCCTGGCGCTGATCGTCAACGGCGGCGACATCGTGCTGAACGAGGTCCGCGCCCACGCCGTGATGCGTAACACGCTGGTCGTCGTGAACGGATCGGGCCGTATCGCCGACAAACTGGCCGATCCCGGCACGCCTGAACGGCGCACGCTGCCCTCGCATGTGCGCCTGCACGTGGCCGATATCCAGAAGCCGGACGAGTTCGCCGCGCTGATCACGACCCTGTTGAACGTCGAGCCGCCAGCCCCTGCGACGGGAGTTTGAATTTGTTGTTGTAGCGCATCTTCACAGCAGGCGGCTGTAGAGGTACTGCGTCTCGCCCTGTTCCGCGAGATCGACTTCCAACAGGGGCAGCACATAATCCCACGCAAAGGTGACCAGCGTCGTATAGTCCTGGCGGGTGGCCCAATCGCGCAGCGCCATGATGAGCAGGCTGTTGACCGGGCGTTTGGTCCACACAAAGGCGTGCACCTGGGTGGGATCGTCCCGATCCTGCTGCATCAGCGCGTACGCTTCCTGCCCGGTGACGGTGATGTGCAGCCGCGCCGACTCGATCTCGACGATCTCCGGCACGCTGTTCCAGAAACCGGGCGGCATACGATCCCATTCTTCGCGCGCGTTTTGACAGCGCCCCAGCGGCATGTGCCAACCGGTGATCTGCGCCGGATCGAACGTTTTCAGATCGCTGGCCTTGTAGAACACGCGCCCGCCCTGCGTCGTGATCGCCAGCCGCTGCCCGATATGCGAGCGGGTGAAGCGGTGATGCTCGTATAGCGCGGCGTCGGCCTCGCCATCGGCGACCGTCACGCGTTTGCAGCGGATCGCCTCGCCGATCTGCAAAATATACGTCAGCAGGGCGCTGCCCAGCCCAACGTGATCGAATTCCGGGTGAACCACCAGCTTTGAGACGTTGATGTGGTGACCGAACGGTTCCGGCTCGTGTCCGATGAACACCTCGGCTTCCGCGCCGACCTTCCCCTCGATTTCGGCGATCAGCGGGATTCCGTCGCTGCCGCGCAGCAGGTTCGCCAGGTGAACGGCGCACATCTCGACGCTGGCCCAGGGGCCGCCGTTCTGCCAGCGCTCAAACAGCGTCAGATCGCCGTAATCGACCGGCACGTCTTCGCCGTTCAAGCGGCGGCGCGTCCAGCTATCGACGTTCAGGTTATGAAGCGCGGTGATGCTGGCGGCATCGGCCAGCGTGGCCTGCCGCACCGTAATTTGAGACATAGTCGCATGCTCCTGTATCCGTCGTGATCATGTGTGATCACGCGTGATCACGTATCGCCCATTTCCTGCACTTGGAAAGAACAAACGCAGTCCGGTTGATTTCCCCCTCAAATCAAATCCGCCAGCCCGATCTTGGGATCGCGCCTGGGAAACAGCACGCGCAGCAGATCGGCGTGCCGCTCGTGGTAACCCATCGTCAGGTTTTCGATGCAGTACCAGCCCGTGAACAGGCGCACGATGGACATTGACGGCACTTCAAGCTCGACCAGTTCCGGCTCGCTGCCCATGCCCAGGTACACGTCTGCCTGATCGTGCTCGGTGGTGACGACCAGGTGATAACTGCGCGATGCGAAGCGGCTGTTCAGGCGGCGGGACTCCAGCGTTGGCGTGAGCAAATAAAGCGCCATCGGCAGGTTGTGCAGGTGGACAAACCCCGCTCCGGTGAAGTGGCGCATCACCGCGCCGCGCGCCAGCGCGTGTTCCATGAACGCGCTGTCAGGATGTACGAACAGACCGATCCGGTCGATGTTAAAGGTTTGGGCCGTGCGTGCGATCTCGCCCAGCAGTCCCTCGATCCCGTCGGCGTGCGTGCCGCCCGCCTCAATCACGCTAAAACGGGCGGCCTGCGATTCTCGAAACAGGTTAACCTGTCCCTGCGTGACCAGGCGCGCGTACGCGACAAGCTGCCCGTCGGTTTCAGCGACCAGGAAATCGTCGGGATCGTTGCGCCCAATGCGCGACAAGTGATCGAGCTGCCAGCGCCACGTCTCTTCGTCGCGCGCCATGATATAATGCCCGCGCACGCTTTCTGCCGCGTACAGCGCCTGCACAGCCGGCAGATCGTTGAGGTAAAAGCGGCGCACCGTCAGCGAGCGGTTGCGCGCGCCCAACCGGTCCGCCGTGCGGCGCTCGTAGCTGTGTTCGATATCCCAATAACCCGCCTTGAGCGCGAGATCGGTCGTGATCTCCGATTCATAACTCGTCAGGTACAGGCCCACCGCGTATTCATAGGACCAGGGTTCGAACAGCAGCGGATCGCCAAAACTGAGGCCGAATACGTCTTCACGCTCGGTCATGCGCTCGTGCAGCACATCGAGCAGCTCATGCTCCAGGCCGTAGCCCCGGTACGGTTCCAGCACGCCCAACATGCTGATTTCCGCCGTTGGCAGCAGGCTTTCGCCGATCTGAAGCGTGCGTGAGACGATCATGCCGTGCGCGGCGATTTCGCCGTCCTCACCGTCGATCACAAAACAATCCGCCGGGTCAAAACCCGGACCGGTGCCGTACGAGGCCGCCAGGCTGTCGTAATCGTCTGCGCCATAGACCAGGCGGATATGATCCAGGATCGCGTTTTGATCATCTGGCCAGCGAATGTTCCGGAGGTCCATAGGTACTCCTGGTGGGTGGCATGTGACACACGTTCTGGCAGCGATTATAACGTTCAGGGCCGCAAGCGCGCTATTCGAGTTCATTTGGGCTTGCGGATTCGCAGGGTGACGGTAAAGTAGAGGTTGTTGGCACATGCCGCGCAATGAAGGAGTCTGGCAGAACCATGTCGCCAGCAGGCAGAGGTCAGGCAGCCGATCGATTCACAGTGTAAGGAGGATGAGCTTGGCAGCGGAAGACTTGTTTGTTTTCTCCGGTACGTCGAACGAGCCGCTGGCGGAGGACATCTGCGACTATCTCGGCGTCCGGCTCAAACCCACCAACATCAAGCGCTTCAGTCACGGCACGCTGCGCATCCAGCTAGGCGAGAGCGTGCGCAACAAGGACGTATATATCATCCAGTCGCTCACCGATCCCGTGCACCGTCACCTCATGCAGTTATTGATGATGTTAGACATCGCCCGGCACGGTGATGCCAGCCGGGTCACGGCGGTGATCCCATATTACGCCTACGCGCGCTCCGACAAAAAAGACGCCCCGCGCATTTGTATCACGGCCAAACTGGTCGCGCAGTTGATCGAAGCGTCCGGCGCGGATCGCGCGATTGCCCTGGCGCTGCATTCACCCCAGGTACACGGCTTTTTTGACGTCCCACTCGACCATCTGACCAGTATGCGCGTGCTGGTCGAATATTTTCGCGAGCGAGATTTGAGCGATACCGTCATCGTATCCCCGGACGTCGGCTACGCCAAGCAGGCGACGAAACTCGCCGCCGCGTTGGGGCTGCCGCTGGCCGTCGGCAGCAAAATCCGCCTGGACGACAGCCAGGTTGAGATCAAAACCGTGTTAGGGGCGCAGGGGCCTGCTGCCAAACGTGCCATCGTGATCGACGACGAAATCGCCACCGGCGGCACGATGGTCGAGATCGTGCAGGTTATGAGTGAGATGGGCACCGAGCGGTTTTCCCTGGCGTGCACGCACGGGCTGTTCACCGGCAACGCGGTCGAGCGCCTGAACGCCCTGGACTGCGTAGACGAAATCATCTGTACGGATTCGGTGTATGCGCCCGAAGCCCACGCCAAACTCGCCAAGCTGCGCGTCGAATCGGTGGCGTCGGTGCTGGGCGATGGCATTATGTGCAATCACGAAGGTGAATCGGTCGGCGAACTCTTCACGTTTTGGGATGAAGATGTGCCGTCCGACAGTTCGCTTGGCTAACCGGCCAGGGCGAAATCGGGTACGCCTGGAGCGTACGACAACACGCGCGCCGGAGCGGTTGACCGCTCTGTGGTAACGCGTAACACTGAACACGCGCCGCCCAGCGATCCGGGCGGCGCTTTTCACCCAAAATGGCTTTTTGGACTCAAAAAAGATTTAGGAAAGAGGAAAGAATGGCTTCTGAACACGAACATCATCGCGCGCTGACGCTGGGCTACGACCGGCTGACGATAGCCGACGTGGTGCGGGTCGCGCGCGAAAGTACCCCCGTTCACCCGCTCCCCGATGCAGCCCCTCCCGGCACCGATCTGGCCGCGCGGATCGACCGTGTCGAACGCAGCGCCGCGTGGGTCCAACACACGATGGACGAGATCGAGTCAGCCAGCGCCGGAGGCCGCGATCCGCTGGTGATCTACGGCGTGAACACCGGGTTTGGCGATAATGCCGGGCGCGCGATCTTCCGCCATACGTGGGAAGCCGCGCTGCTCAGCCGCAACCTGCTGCTGAGTCACAACGTCGGGACCGGGCCGCACCTGCCGCCCGACGCCGTGCGTGCCGCGATCTTGATCCGCGCCAATACGCTGGCGCAGGGCTACAGCGGCGTGCGGCGGGACGTGATCAATACGCTGATCGCCATGCTCAACCGGGGCGTGCTGCCTGCCATGCCCGCCCAGGGATCGTTAGGCGCGTCCGGTGACCTGGCCCCATTGGCGCACCTGGCGCTGGTCCTCAGCGCGCCGGTTCCCGGCGAAGACCCGCACCCCGGCGCGAACGGGCAGGCGTACCTCGACGGCGAGCTGATGGATGGCGGCGCGGCGATGGCTGCCCGCCGGATCGACCGGATCGTGCTCGGCGCCAAAGAAGGCGTGGCGCTGATCAACGGCACCGCCGTCAGCGCGGGAATCGGCGTGCTGGCCTGGCACGATGCCTTTCTGGCGCTGGCCGCGTCGGAGATCGCGCTGACGCTCTCGTTGGAGGCGCTGCGCGGCTTCCGCGATGCGTTTTTGCCGCACCTGCACGCCGTACGCGGCCACAACGGGCAGGCGCAGGTCGCCGCTTTCGTCTACCGCCTGCTGGAAGGCAGCACGCTGGTGCGCGGCGATGCCGATACCGACATCGATCCCGCCCAGGGGCCGCCGCAAGACCCCTACAGCTTGCGCGCCGCGCCGACCGTGTTGGGGGCGGCCCTGGATGCGCTGCGTTATATCGAAGGCGTGCTGACCACCGAGATCAACGCCGTGACCGATAACCCGCTGATCTTCGCGGACGACGACGGGCCGCTCGCGCTGCCGCGCCGGATCAAAGCCGTTTCCGGCGGCAATTTTCACGGCGCGCCGGTCGGTTACGCGATGGACTTCATGAAAATTGCGCTGACCGACGTGGCGAGCATTTCCGAGCGGCGCACGTTTTCGCTGACGGATGGCCGCCTCAACCGGGGCCTGCCGCCGTTCCTGATCACCGATCCGCCCGGCGAAGAAGGGCTGAACAGCGGGTTGATGATGACGCAGTACACGGCGGCGGCGCTGCTCAGCGAGTGTAAGGTGCTGGCGCACCCCGCCAGCGTGGACAGCATCCCCAGCAGCGCCAACCGCGAAGACCACGTCAGCATGAGCACCATCGCGGCGCGGCAGGCGGCGGAGATCGCCACCAACGTGCAAACCGTGATCGCTATCGAGTTGTTGTGCGCCTACCAGGCGCTCGAACTGCGGCTGCAACAGGTCCCCGCCGCCCGCCTGGGACGCGGGGCCGCCGCCGCGCTGGACTTTTTGCGCACGGTCGAGATCGCGCCGGGGCAGCCGCTCGCGCCGATCACGCACGATGTCGCGCTGAGTCCCTACCTCGACGCGCTGATCGGCGTGGTGCGCAGCGGCGCGCTGCTG
>CAYMTN010000135.1:0-4819 GCA_964393335.1 uncultured Anaerolineaceae bacterium | reverse complement strand
AACAGAAAGGATTCGACCCGCCGATGACCACACCGATCATTACCGTCCGAGGTCTGAAAAAACAGTTCAACCCGCCCGATGGTGTTGTCGCCGTCAAGGGCATCGATTTTGAGATCATGCAGGGTGAGATTTTCAGCCTGTTAGGGCCAAACGGGGCCGGGAAGACGACCACGATCAACATGATGAACGGCCTGCTCACGCCGACCGCCGGTGACGTGATCGTCGGCGGGCACTCGATCACCAGCGAGCCGCTCGAAGTCAAGAAGCTGTTGGGCGTCGTGCCGCAAGAGCTGGCGATTTATCCCACGCTGACCACCCGGCAGAATCTCGCGTTTTTCGGCAAGATGTTCGGGTTGGGTGGCAAGCTGCTGAAGGATCGCATCGCGGAGGTACTCGAATTCACCGGGCTGGCGGATCGCGCCGACGACCCGGTCGAGGAATACAGCGGCGGCATGAAACGGCGCGTCAACATCGGCATTGGGCTGCTGCACAAGCCGCAGATCATCATCCTCGACGAACCGACCGTCGCCATCGATCCGCAGTCGCGGCGTAACATCCTCGACGCGGTGAAAGCGCTCAACGAGCAGGGCATCACCGTGTTGTATACGACGCACTACATGGAAGAAGCGCAGGAGCTTTCTGACCGCGTCGCCATCATCGATCACGGCGAGATCATCGCGCTCGGCACGCAGCCGGAGCTGACGCAGTTGGTCGGCGAGCATGACACCGTGATCGTGACCGTGCCGGACGTGACGCAGGACGTGATCGACGCGTTGTGCCAGGTCGAAGGCGTGGCCCGGTGCGTTCAGGTCGATGCCGATTCCAGCGAGCTGCACCTGCTGACCGCAGATGGGCGGACCGCGCTGCCCGCCATCATCCGGGTCATCAACGACGCGGGCCTGAGCCTGCAAAGCCTGGAAATCCGGGAACCCACGCTTGAAGCCGTTTTCTTGCACCTGACCGGGCGCGCGCTGCGCGACTAGCCGAAAGGAGCGCCCCATGCTTAACAAGCTCATCGCGATTGCGTGGAAGGACATCTACACCACGTTCAAGGACCGCAACGCCACGCTGATGATGTTCGCCATGCCGGTTGCGCTCAGCATGATCATCGGTTTCGCGTTCGGCACGGGCAGCGACATCAGCATCGACAAGGTGCCGGTCGCCGTCGTCAACCAGGACTCGCCCGTTGGCGGGCCGCTGGGGGATACCAGCCTGGGCCAGACATACCAGGACGCCTTTGTGCCGCCGTCCGGCGGGGGGACCGGCTCCGCCGCCTACCAGCAGATCTACGCTCTGACGGATGGGACGCTCTACACCGACCTGGCACGCGCTCGCCAGAAGGTCGAAGACGGCGACCTGGCGGCGGTGATCAGCATTCCGCCGGATTTCACGCGGGACGCGCTCGTCGCCGGGCAGCCGGTGACCGTCAGCCTGTACGTGGACAGCGGGCGCAGCGTCGGCCCCAGCGTGGTCCGCAGCATCGTGAACGGCATCACCTACGGCATCAACACCGTGATCCTGGGCCAGCGGATCGGCCCGGCCTATTTGCAGCAGGTCGGGCAGCAGACCGGCGCGGACCAGAGCGCCGTACAGCAGGCAGTGGCCGACTTCGACCAGCAGGTGATGGACGCCGCGCATCAGGCCCCGATCCAGCTTGAACAGGTCGATCTGGCCGGGAAGACGCGCTCGTTTGACGCGCTGCAATACTTCGCCCCCTCGATGGCGATCCTGTTCATGACGTTTGCGATGGCGGCGGGCGCGACCGGCATCCTGACCGAGTCCGGCCAGTGGACGTTGCAGCGCATCGTCACCACGCCGACTCCGCGCTGGCTGTTCATGGCCGGGAAGCTGCTCGGCACGTACCTGACCGGCATCGCGCAGATGGTGATATTGATCGTGCTGACGACGGTCGTCGCGCGGCTGATGGGGCGCGAGACCTCGGTGTGGGGCACCAACCTCGCCGGGCTGGCGCTGCTGGTGCTGGGCGTCGTGTTCGCCGCGACCAGCCTCGGCCTGCTGATCGCGGCTGTGGCCAAAACGCCGGACCAGGCATCGACTTACAGCACGATCACGCTGTTTGTGCTGGGCATGTTGGGCGGCTCGTTCATCCCGATTGAAAACCTGCCGGATGCGCTAAGCTGGCTGCCCAAGATCACGCTCAATTACTGGGGCATTCAAGGCTTTTTTGACCTGTCGTACGATAACGCGCCGGTGCGTGACATCCTGACCAACCTGCTGGTGCTGGCCGCGATGGGTGCGGTCGTGTTTGGCGTCAGCCTGTGGCGCTTCAACCGCCGCGCGGACATAGGAGGGTAACCCGATGCGACCGGTCCTCACGATTGCACGTTACGACCTGCTGCGCTCGGTCAAATCCCGCGAGACCTTCCTGATCGGCCTGCTGATGCCCGCTTTGATGATGTTGCTGTTGGGCCTGGCGATGGGCGGCGAAAACACCGGCACGACGATCACAATCGACGTGCTGGACGAAGACGGCAGCCCGCTCGCGCAGCAGTTTGTGGCCAGCCTGCAAACCGAGATGCAAGAGGGCGGTTCGTTCCGGCTGTGCCCGTATCGCGGCGCGGCTCCGGACGCCTGCAACCTGGATGCTGGCCTGGCCAGCCAGCCGGATACGTGGCGCAGCACAGCCGATACCCGCCTGGAGGATACCGACACCTACGGCGCGATCCTGATCCCTGCCGGATTCGGCGACGACCTGCGCGCGGGCAATACCGTGACCGTGCAGTTCAAGAGCAGCGCCGACCTTTCTGCGCCGACGCTGGCCGAGCAAAAGATCGATGCGGCGGTCAGCCGGATGGGCGGCGCGGTATCGCTGGCAAACCTGGCGGTAGACGTGGCCGAACACGACCTCAACGCCTTCGAACCGGGCGGCCCGGCGCGCGCCGCCGCGTTTGATACCGTGCGGGCGGATGTCGAATCGACGTGGGATACCCGCCCGGTCCGCGTCGAGAGCACGGCGACCCCGGCCGAAGTCAGCCGGGTCGGGTTCAACCAGAGCGGCCCCGGCATAGCGGTCATGTTCGTGATGATGTTCATGCTCAACAGCGCGACCCTGCTGGTCTACGAACGCGAAACCGGCACGTTGCAGCGGCTGTATACGCTGCCCGTGCGTAAACCCGTGATCCTGGCGGGTAAACTGCTGGGCCGCTATCTGTACGGGCTGGCGCAGTTCGCCGTCCTGATCGGGATCGGGGCGCTGATGGGCGTCGAATGGGGCGGTAACGTGATCGGCATCGCGCTGGTGGTCTTGATTTTCACGCTGACCACGACGGCGCTGGGGCTGGCGCTGGCGACGGTGGTCCGCACATCGGCCCAGGCGCAAAATATCAGCCTGCTGCTGGGCCTGACGCTGGCCCCATTGGGCGGCGCGTGGTGGCCGCTGGAGATCGTGCCGGGTTTCATGAAAATGATCGGCCACCTCTCCCCGATTGCCTGGGCGATGGACGCTTTTCAGGAGATGATGTACTACGGCGGCGGTGTGCTCGACATCCTGCCCATGCTGGGCGTGCTGCTGGGCATGGCCGCGCTGTTTTTCGCCTTCGGCGTGTTCAAGTTCCAGTACGAATAGGGTTTCGTGCGAGGCCTTCGTCCCAGGGTGATTGCATCAAATTGCGGTGGCTCCGCCCCCACACCCCTGCCAGGGGCCGACCGGCCCCTGGACCCCGTGTGGTGCACGCGCCGCGCGCACCACACACGCCAGTCTTCAGTCAAGCCTTTTCTCAAAAGGCTTGTGGGGCATGGGGCAAAACCCCAATTAGGTTTTGGTGCGATTACCCTGGCCTTCGCCCGCGATCACTGGCGATCCGGCGCGGCGATCATCTATACTCTGCGGGTCAAAGACCCGGCGCGTAGTAACGCGGCGCGGATAACACACCAGCGAGATACACGGCGCGATGCTTCCACCGTCCATCCCATCGATAGTCACCCGCCTGTGGCGTGCGTTGCGGCAGGGCGCGCGCTGGCTGTGGGGCGCGGCATGGCGGCTGATCGCGCTGATCGGGCTGCTGGCCGTGCTCGGCAACGGCACCGAGCGAGACACGTCGCTGACGGCGCGCGTCACGGCGCTGGCCCGCCCGGAGCTGTTCGATTATGTCGGGTGGGAAGCGGATGCGCTGTGGGGCAAGGCGCGTGAGGCGCTGTTCGGAGTCGGGCCGTACCTGGATGCGGACGAGCAGCGCGCGCTGCTCGTCGATTTTCTGGACCGGCTCAGCCGGGCGCAAGACCTCGACGCGCAGATCGAGCGGCTGTACGCCGATCCGGCGTCGGATGCTGCCGGTCTGCGTGCTCAACGTGACGCGCTGCGCCGCGATCTGGCGCACGATCAACCGCTGGCCGAGAGCATCATCGAGGCGCAGGTGTCCGCCGTGCTGGTCGATCAGGGCTTCATGTGGCTCGGCCAGGTGATGCCGCCGGTAGCCATGCATTTCACCGAAATCCCGACAACGCTGGTCGTCTCGCCGCGTGACCGCATCGAATACGCCGTTGATCTCAACCTGAACCCGCTCACCGTCGAGCAGCGCGAGGCGCTCGAAGCCAGGATCGACAGTACGCTCGACGTGTCGTCGCTGGTCGTGCCGCTGGGCGGCCTGAGCCTCTATCCGAGCATGATCGTCGAACCGTCATCCCGCGACCTGCCGTCCAAACTGGCGCGCGCCATCGAGGTTACGGCGCACGAATGGTCCCACCACTACCTCGTGTTTTACCCGCTCGGCTGGGAATACAGCACACGCGCCGAAACGCGCATCATCAACGAGACGACCGCGACGTTTTTCGGGCGGGCCGTCGCGCAGTTGGTCATGGC
>CAYMTN010000134.1:0-14999 GCA_964393335.1 uncultured Anaerolineaceae bacterium | reverse complement strand
GAAGCGCGCGGCCTGCCGCACGACGACGTGTTTATCCTGGGCCTGTCAGAGGGCGAGTTCCCCGCGCAGGAGCCGGAAGGCGCGCTCTACCAGGAAGGCGAGCGGCTGGCGCTGGAACGGGCCGGGATCGACATGCTGACCGCGAGTGAGCGGGCCGACGACATGAGCCTGTTTTACCAGGCGGTCGGGCTGGCGCGGCGCTCGCTGACGCTCAGCCGCTATACGGTCGATGCCAGGGGCGACGACTGCCCGCCCTCGCCGTACTGGCGCGCGGTGCTGGTGGCGGTCGATGTGCCGGACGACCGGCGGCTGCGCCTTGGCGTCGGCTCGACGCCCGCCCTGGATGATGCCGCGACGTTGAGCGAGGCTGCCGTCGCGGTCGCGGCGCTGTTCAACGGCGAGCACGCCGGGGATAGCGCGGACGCCTTCGCCGTGCATAACGCGCTGATCGTTCATACGTTGTGGGGCGACCGCTGGCGGGCCGTGCTGCGCGGGCGCGCGATAGAGGCCGCGCGGGAAGACGTGATATTTCCACCTGACCGGTTCGGCGGCGTGTTGGCCGCGCCGGACCTGATCGCGGAGGTCGCGGCACGCCTGGGGTCGCGCCGCGTGTGGAGCGCCAGCCAGTTCAACGAGTACGGCGAGTGCCCGTTCCGTTTTTTTGCGCGGCGATTGTTACGCCTGGAAGAACTCAAAGAGCCGGAAGAAGGGCTGGACCGGCAGCAGCTTGGATCGCTCAACCACGCCATTTTGGAGGGCGTCTACCGCCGTTTTGCGGACGAGGGCCTGAGCATTACGCCGGAAAACGCCGGTCGCGCGCTGGCGATTCTGGAGGACGAAGCCGCGCGGATTCTCGCGGACGCGCCGCGCGTGTACGCCTTCCGGCCCTCCGCCGTGTGGCAGCACGAACAGGCCGAGCTGCGGCGGCGGCTGCGCTGGCTCGTGGCGCTCGATTTTTCCGCTGACAGCCCGCTACCGGCAGGGGAGGCGGAACGGTGCGCGTTCCGGCAGGAAGCCGTGTTCGGCATTGGGGACCGCCCGCCGCTGGTGATCGACGGCCCGGCGGGGGCGCTGCGCGTGCGCGGCAAAATCGACCGGCTGGATCGTCTGGGCGAGCGCGTGGTCGTGATCGACTACAAAACCGGCAGCACGCCGCATCCCCTGCGTGACATGGCCGCCGGGCGCGATTTTCAGATGATGGTCTACATCCGCGCCGCGCTGGACCTGTGCGACCCCGACCTGGTGGTCACGGATGGGCTGTTCTGGCATATCCGCAACCGCAAGACCAGCGGCGCGGTCGGCGTGGACGATCCCGCCCTGGACGACGCTCACCGCCACCTGCACGGTAACGTGATCGCCGCACGCCGGGGCTATTTTGCCGTCGCGCCGAACAAGGGCCGCTGCGCGCCGTACTGCGACTATACGGCCCTGTGCCGTTTTACACGTGCCACCGCGCGCAAACGTGCCGCTGACGAGTCGTTCGAAAGGATGGAGTAAACCTGATGACCCCTGATACGTCCGGGACGCCGCCTACTGATCTGCCTTCGATCCCCGATTTCCCAACATCCCTGGAGCCGCACGAACTGTTGGAGATCATGGTCGGCGAGTTGAAGAATCCGCTGGATTCGATAGAAGGCTGGGCGCGCGTGATCGCCCAGGACAACAACCTTGAGGCGATCTCGCTCGAAGCCGCCGATTCGCTGCCGCTGTTGACCGGTTATGCCAGGGCGCTGCTGCTGCGCGCCGAGCGGTATCTGCAGGCGTGGCGCGCGGAACAGGATCAACGCGCCGGGCAGGACCGGCGGCGATGATCGGTCTGTGGCAGCGAACGCGCGGCTACCGCGCCGTGCTGGTCTATGCGTTTTCTGGCGTGGCGGCGCTGATTCTCGGCCAGCCGATGCTCGGCAGCGGCCTGGTCCTGTTTGCGACAGGGACGTTTGTCGATGTGCCGTTGCAGCGGCCCGACGCGCACCTGATGCCGGGCCTCGAAAAAGCGCTGCGTAATTATGGCGGGATGCTGGCTTTCCTGGTCGGGATGGCGCTGATCACGGTGGCCGTCTTCATCGACGTGCTGTGAAAGAAGCGGCACCACAGAGCGGCACCACAGAGGCCACAGAGAAACACAGAGGAAAAACAGAGAGAAGCCAGAGGAAACATGACCGGTCGAGCAGCCATCAATCGCGTGACGGGCCGCATCATCGGTGCGGCAGTTGACGTGCACCGCGCCCTGGGGCCGGGCCTGCTCGAATCGGCTTACGAGGCGTGTCTGGTGTACGAGCTGCGGGAGTGCGGTCTTTCCGTTGAGCAGCAGAAGCCGCTTCCCCTGGTCTATAAGGCCATACAGCTTGACTGCGGTTACCGGCTCGATCTGCTGGTTGACGACTGTGTCATCGTGGAGATCAAAGCGGTGAGTGAACTCGCGCCGATCCATTCGGCCCAGTTGTTATCCTATCTCAAGTTGTCCGGCTACCCGGTCGGCCTGCTGATCAATTTTAACGTGACGGTTCTCAAAAACGGAATCCGCCGTCTTGTGCTGTAAGGTTTTCTCTGTGTTTCTCTGTGATCTCTGTGGTGGGAAGGGTTTTTCATGGATTTTACGCCCGAACAACGCGACGCGATTGACATCCACCAGCGCAACCTGATCGTGACGGCAAGCGCGGGCAGCGGCAAAACGCGCGTGCTGGTCGAGCGTTTCATGGCGCTGCTGGACTCTAATCCCGACTGGACGCTGCCCGGCATTGTGGCGATCACGTTCACCGAAAAAGCCGCTACCGAGATGCGCGCCCGCGTGCGCCGCGCCATCGAAACCCGCATCGCCGAGGCCGTAGACCGTGATCGCTGGCTGGATCACCAGGCGGCGCTCACCCGCGCCCGGATCGGCACGATTCACGCGCTCTGCGCGCAGATTCTGCGGGCCAATCCCGCCGAGGCACGCATCGACCCGGCCTTTGAGGTGCTGGACGAAAACGAGGCCGCGATGCTGCGCGATGACGCCGTCGAGGAGGCGCTGGCACGGCTGGCGGTCGAGGACCGGCCCGGCGCGGCGCTGTTGGCGGTGTACGACATGGCGGACGTGCGGCGCGTGCTGCGGGCGTTTGCCGGGTTTGGTCCGGCGCTGGCGGTGCAGCGGCAGCTAGACGAATCGCCGGACGCGCTGCTGGATCGCTGGCGCGCGATGTGGGCGGATGCCATGCAGGCGGCGCTGTCCGCGACTCAGGCGGATGCCGGGTTACGCGCGGCATTGGACCACGTCGAAGCGGCGGATTTGCCGCCCGCCGACAAGCTGTCGGACATCTGGCGCGTGGTGCTGGACCACCGCGCGGCGCTGCTGGGCGACGATCTCCCCGCGTGGCTGGCCGCCGTCGAAACGCTCGCCAGCGCCATCAAACTGAACGTCGGATCGGCTACCAACTGGGGCGGCAAGGATCGGCTGGTCGAAGCCAAAGACGCGCTGCGCCTGGTCCGCGAGCGGGCGCGCGCGCTGCAAGCTGATCTGCTGCCGGAACCGGGCACGCGTGACCGTGAGGCGGCGGGCTGGCTCACCCGTTGGCGGGACGCGATCACGCTGGCGGCGGCGGTCTACGAAACGCGCAAACGCGAGCGCACCGTGCTGGATTTCGACGACCTGGAAGCCCGCGCGCGCGCCCTGTTGGTCGATCATCCGGCGGTGGCGGCGCGTTATCACGCCGAGTTTCGCCACATCCTGGTCGATGAATTTCAGGATACGAACGCCGACCAGCGCGATATCGTCTACCGGCTGGCGGGCGTCGGGCTGCCGGGCATGGACGGGCGTCTATTCGTGGTGGGCGATCCCAAGCAGAGCATTTATGCGTTTCGCGGCGCGGACGTCAGCGTATTCGGCGACGTGCGCGCCGACCTGGTGGCGCGCGGCGGCGTCGAACTACCGCTCTCGACCTCGTTTCGCACGCATGACCGGCTGGTGCGCGCCTTCAACGACCTGTTCGGGCGCATCCTGGCGGGCGAGGGTCCGGCGGCGCGGTACGAGGTCGCGCTGGGGCAGCCGATGGCGGCATTTCGCCCGTCGGAGGACTGGCACACGCAGCCGCTGACCGTGTTTGTTTTTCCCAGGCCGGATAAAGAGGCGTATCCCGACTTCAACGCGGAGGACCTGCGCCGCTGGGAAGCCTGGACGCTGGCCGGGCACATCCACGACCGGGTCGCGGCGGGAACGCCGGTCTGGGACCGGGCGGCGGGCGCGTACCGGGCGATGCGGTACGGCGACGTGGCGATCCTGTTCCAGGCCACGACGCACCTGCCGCTGTACGAGGACGTATTCAAGGCGGCGGACCTGCCGTACATCACGTTTTCGGGCAAGGGGTATTACGACCGGCAGGAAGTGTGGGACCTGCTGAACCTGCTGCGCGTGCTGCACAACCCGGCGGACGATCTCGCGCTGGCGTCGGTGTTACGTGCGCCGTTGATCGGCCTGAGCGATGACGCGCTGTTCGCGCTGCGGCTGGCGCAGGAACAGGCCGGTCACCCGGCCCTTTGGGATGCGCTGTTCGACACAGCGGCGCTGTACGGTGCAGCGACGTTGGACGACGACACGGCGCGGGCTTTTGCGTGTGACGTGCTGCGCGATCTGCGCGACGTGGCGGGACGCGCGCCGGTGGCCGAGGTGCTGGCGCGTGCCCTGGACCTGACCGGCTATCTGGCGACGCTGACCGGGCTGGCCGATGGTGCACGGCGGCGCGGCAACGTCGAAAAACTGGTTGCACTGGCGCGTGACTCCGGGCGCGTATCGTTGGGCGCGTTTCTGGCGTATGCGCGCGACCTGACCGCGCGCGAGGTGCGCGAGGGCGAGGCCGTGATCGAGGCCGAAGACGCGGTCAGGCTGATGTCGGTCCACGCCAGCAAGGGGCTTGAATTCCCGGTCGTGGTGCTGGCGGATGCCTCGTGGAGCCGGGGCCGCGCCAGCCGGGATTGGTTCGTGCTCGACGTGGACGCCGGCCCGGCCTGCAAGCTGCCGACCGACGATCCCGATTCGGACGAGCCGGAGTCGTTCGCGTGGGAATACGCCGCGCTGCTAGACGAGCGCCGCGACCGTGCCGAGCGCCGCCGCTTGTTGTATGTCGGTGCGACACGCGCACAGGATCACCTGATCGTCAGCGGCACCCTGCACCGCTGTACCGACCAGGCGTGGTTGCGGCAGTGGCTGCGCGTCTTGGGCGTGGACGAGATGCTGCCCGCGTCGGATGAGTCGCTGGTGCTGTCGTCGGAGTGGGGCGCGTGCGCGCTGATCGTCCCGCAGGCGGTGCCGGAAGCGTACGCGGCGGCGCGTCGCCCGGCGGTGGATGCGACCGGGTGGGACGATCCGGACGTGGCACAGATGCTGCCGGTCGCGGGCGTGAGTCCGGCGCTGCCGCCGCTGCTGGCGGACGTGCCGCTCGACTCGCACGCGCCCGCCCGCGTCCTGACCGCGACGCAGCTTGCCCGCCTGGGGTGCGTCCCGTTTTACGACCCGGCGGCCAGCGGGCGCGCCGCTTTTCGCCAGTCGGTGTTGTTCGACGCGCCGGAGCCGGTCCACCCGCTGCCGGGGCGCGCCGTCGATGAATGGGGGCTGCGCCGCTGCGTCGGGCAGATCGTCCACCGGGCGCTGCAAGCGTGGCTGCTGCCGGGCGATGTACCATCCCCGGACGTGATCAAACGGCTGGAAACGTACGCGTGGGAAAACCAGTTGAGCGATCCGGCGCAGATCACTGCTGCCGTGACGCAGGCGCTGGACCTGCTGCGCCGCTTCAAGTCCAGCGCGGTGCGGGCCGAGATCGAAGGTGCGGCGCAGGTCTACCGCGAGCTGCCGTTCGTACACCGGCTGGAAGGACGCACGATTCACGGCGTGATCGACGTACTGTATTTTGACGGGCGCGAGTGGCACGTCGTGGACTACAAAACGGCGCTGGTATCGCGTCACAAGGCGGCGGAGAATGCCAAACGATACTATTTGCAGGTGGGCGTGTACGCGCGCGCGGTCGAAGCGCTCACCGGCCAGATTCCGCATACAGCCCTGTACTACATCTATCCAGGCTGGCGCGTGTTTGTCAAACCGGCGGACTGGCAGCCCGCGCTGGACTGCCTGGACGACGATCTACAGGCGGCCCTGGCGGGTGAATAGAGGCAGCGATAAGCTGAAAGCGATCAGCGGAAACCACCCTCACCCCTGAATCCCCTCTCCCGTCGCAAGCGATAGGAGAGGGGACTTGATTCAGCGATCAGGCCAATACGCTCCTGCCGAAAGCTGGCCGGGAATCAGCCAAGCTGCTTCCAAATGCCGTACCCAGAGCCGACGACCTCGCCGCCGGGCAGCGTCATGTAGAAGGCAAACGCGGGACGCGGGGCGCGCGTCTGCGCCACCGATTGAAAGCTCGCGTTATAGCCCTGTTCCTCATCGAACGCCCAGCCGAGTTTTTCACGGACGCCGGGCGCATTCGCCCACACCTTGCCGAATCCCCGGATCGGCGCGTGGCGATCCAGCGGCGGGGCTTCTTCAAGGTCCGGCTCGCTCAGGTTCGCGTAGTCACCTTCGAGGAAGTATGCGGCGGTCCCGTCGCTGTAGAACACGTAAATCTCGTTGGTGTC
Organism: uncultured Anaerolineaceae bacterium; assembly: GCA_964393335.1. Classification (GTDB taxonomy): domain Bacteria; phylum Chloroflexota; class Anaerolineae; order Aggregatilineales; family Aggregatilineaceae; genus CAYMTN01. The sequence goes on along the minus strand of CAYMTN010000134.1, from coordinate 8,402 downwards.
AGAGCGCCAGAGCATCATGCCGTTTTCAAACGCCTGGTACGATGCGCCGATCTTCCGTTCCGGGCCTGATGGGCAGCCATCCGCCGCGCCAAAGAAAAACGTGAACGGGCAGTTGACAGCCACCGCCGCCTGGGCGGACGAGGACCGGTTCGCGGTGTAGAGCGTGAACGTGACGCTGTACAGGGCATTGTCCGGCAGGTAGACTTCCGCCGATCCTTTGGGCGACTGCGCGTTCACGACCATCGTTTCGCCGGGGACGTTGGGCACCGTCTGCTGGATCGTCACGCCGCCCGTGCCGCGTATATCCCAGGCCAGCGTCACGGCTGCGCCGGGATTGACGGTGTTTGGCGCGACGGAAAACGACACGATCTCACCGGCAGGCGGCGCGGTTGGCTCAGGCTTGGGCGTTTCCACCGGTGCGGGCGTTGCTTCCGGTTCCGGCTCCGGCGCGTTTTCCACCGCGAGTTTGAGCGTTTCTTCGGCGTAAATGGTTTCCGACACGAGGTCCACGACGCGCAGCCGCAGCGTGATCATGTCTTCACCTGCGCGAACGACCGGCGCGACCGGCCCTTCACCCGACGAGGGCACCCATAACGTCTGGCGCGGCAGTTCTACCGACTGCGCCGTGTCGTCTTCAAACACCTGGTCGAAGACCAGATTCGCGGTTGGAACGCGGTTATCGACCGTCCATGTCAGCGTGATCGACGATTCGCCTGCCGCCAGTTTGGTCGCGTCCACGCTGTCCGCGCTGGTCGTGAAGCTGTCGATATCCGGCGGCGACGTAAACACTGCCGTGTCATACGGGATCGTCAGCGTGCGCTGGGTGACAATGCTGTTCGAGCGCGTATCGACAATCGACAGCAGGAAGGTTGGGGGGCCGAAGTCGAGCGGATGCCGCACGGTGACGACCCGCGCGCCATCAGGCTCCAGCGGCACGCTGTCTTCGTCAAACACCAGCTCCCACTTATCCAGCACGTACTGGTGCAGCGTCAGGCGATAGTCGTCCGTGACTCCGATGGTGTGCCAGGTCAGCGTCGTGATGGTCTGACCGGCTTCGGTTTCGGCCAGCGTGATCGTTTTCAGCGAGGAATCAAACGTGATGATAGCCGGACGCGGTGCCGCGCCCGCCACCTGCCAGCTACCACCGATCACCAGCGCCAGCAGCAGCACTATCACAAACTGTTTTGTCTTCATGGATAGGTCCCCTTTTGATCGTAACACGTCCGGCGCGCGGTGCGGCGAGCCATGGTGTCTGCGTCAACACTTTTCGTGCCACAAGCTTACAATCAATGGGGCAAATGAAGCAAGTCACCGTTAGTACCAGACGACATACAAAAAACCGCGCGTTCGCGCGGCTTCCGTTATCCCGCCGGCGGTGCTGCACCGGACGCCATTCATTGCGCCGCGATTTATCGCGCCTGCAAGCCAAGTTTTTCGATCATGACCTCGCGGCCCGGCCATTCCTCGCGCAGCATGCCGTAGACCAACTCGTCGTGCCACTGCCCGTCGGCGTGCACGCCCTGCCGCCGCCGTGCTTCCAACGCAAACCCGATCTTCTCCATCTGGCGGATCACACGCGCGTTGAGGCTCATCGTGCCCAGCCACACTTTGCGCATATCCAGCACGTCGAAGCAGTAATCCACGAGCAGCAGCAGCGCATCCGTGCCATAACCGCCGCCCCAGTAATCCGGTTCGCCTATGCTCGCGCCCAGGTTGGCGGTGCGGTCATGGTACGACACCCAGTTGATGCCGAAATAACCCAGTGGTTTGCCGTCTTTGGCCCGCACGCCAAACGGCACGCCTGTATGCGGCTTCGTGGATTCGGCCCATTCACGGTGCTCCGCATCAACCTGCGCCTGGGACGAGAAGTTGTGTTCGCCTTCGCTGCTCCAGAACACCGAGTCGTTGTTCCACCAGCGGTGATCCTGGTCCATGAACTGCTTGCCGTACGGCACCAGATCGACTAACAATCCCTCAAGCATGTCTTTCCCTCATTGTGTGAACGGCACACGTGAACCGTCATCTGGAACTCGCCAACCGTTGTCCGCCAACCGGGCCAACTGGTTTTCGGTCCGCGCGTATGTTTCCAGGCGTTACATGGCGTCATGTCTGGCAGGCGCTCGCGCGTTAGCCTCACCCCGGGCCGGATGGCGGCTCATTACGACCGGGGCAGAGGGGTAAGGTCCGCTGCCGGTGCTCGACCGTTCAGGCTCCCATGCGAGTGCCAGTCCATGCAAGGCGGTATTCTATCACAAAACGGCGGAACTGCGATGATGGGGCGGTCCGACTATGTTACAATCGCCGGTGAGGAGTGAGACGACCCCATGCAGCGATTTTTAGTGGGCATTGGCAGCATATTCGTGGTGTGTACCGGGCTGATCGGCGCGGTCCATGCGGTCAGCCGCCAGGACCCGCCGCCGCGCGTAGCCGTGCTGCTGCCAGATGACGGCTGCCCCGCACCGTGCTGGCAGGGGCTGCGTCCGGGCGCGATCAGCGAGGAAGCGGTCGAGCAGTGGGCGGCTGATCGCCCGGCGGGCTGGCGCGTCGAGCCAGTCAATTCGATGGGTCCGGTGTATGATTGGCAGGTGCAGGTGGCCGGTGCCTCGTTTGGACTCATGATTGATCAGGGCACTCTGCCCACCATCGACCGGATCAGCCTCCTGCCGGACGATCTGACCATCGGGGACTTGATTGCCGCGTTGGGCGAGCCGGATTACGTGACGATCAACGCCGGGCCGTCTGGCGGCGCGGCGATAGAGGTCCACCTCTTTTATGCGGCGGAGCGTTTGATCGCGGATGGTGCGCTGTATCAGGGTCATGACCTGATGCTGCCGGGCGATCTTCCGGTCGCGGGACTGCGCTACGAAGCGCAGCCCTGGGGGCGGTCTGTTGTGGCATTGGATTGGCGCGGCCTGGGCACGTTGGACCGGGCCTTCCCTGGCGGGTTGGCACCATGATGCGATACGTAATAGCCGGATTGGCGGCGCTGCTGGCGCTGTGTACGGGGCTGGTGGTTGGGGCGCGGGCGCTGGGGCAGGGGACTGTGCCCACACCGACGTACCTGGAGCCGGGTACGTGCAATCAACCGTGCTGGCATGGGCTGATCCCCGGCGTGGACCGCGCCGAGCGGTTTTTGCAGCGCGTGAGCGCGGACAGTCCCTACGCCGGCCACGCGACGAGTTACGACGAGCGCAGCCCGGCGACGCAGTTCGAGCTGTCCACGTATGGCGCGATCACGCTGGCGGACGTGCTGCGTCTGTTCGGGCTGCCGGAGCGAGTCGGGTGCCTGGGGCTGGACCATTCCGCGCTGTTCCCCGGTCACGGCCTGGTGACGACCGCCCAGCTCTATTTTGCGGACGGGCTGGTGATGGTCGAGGCGGTGCGCCCGGACGACGTCGCGCGCCTGTCGCCGGGGATGCGCGTGCGGGTGGTGCGCTATTTTGCGCCCGGCGAGCCAACGTACCCGATCGGCGAGACGACCGGCTGGCACGGCTTCGCCTCGACCGGCACGTACCTGGACTGCCATCCGTGGGTGTATGTCATGCCGGGCTATTTTTATGCTTTTGCTGATGGCTGAAAGCTTATTGCCTAAAGCTGCTTGTTTTCCGAGGAGGACGTAATGAAACGAATTGCCGTATTGACCAGCGGGGGCGATGCGCCGGGCATGAACGCCGCGATCCGGGCGGTGGTGCGGACCGGGCTGCAATATGGGTTGGAGGTATTCGGCGTGGAGCACGGCTATCGCGGGCTGGTCGATGGGGATTTCCGGCCTATGGGCGCGCGCAGCGTCGGCAGCATTATCCAGCAGGGTGGCACCATCCTGGGCAGTGCGCGCTGCCCAGAGTTCAAGACGGAAGAAGGCCGCCGCAAAGCGATCCGCGAGTTGAACCGGCACGAGATCGAGGCGCTGGTCGTGATCGGCGGGAACGGCTCGCAGTGCGGCGCGCACGCGCTGCACCAGATGGGTTTCCCGGTGGTCGGGATCGCATCCACGATTGACAACGACCTGTACGGCTCGGATATCACGATTGGCGTCGATACAGCGTTGAATATCGCGCTGGAAGCGATTGACCGGCTCAAGGTAACGGCTTCGTCACACGGACGCGCCTTCCTGGTGGAGGTCATGGGCCGCGACTGCGGTTACCTGGCCTTGATGGCCGGGATCGCAGGCGGCGCGGAGGCGATCTGCCTGCCGGAGTTTGACATGTCGCCCGAAGCGCTGGCGGACCACATCGAGCTGGCATACGAGCGCGGCAAAGCGCACGCGATTGTCGTCGTGGCCGAAGGCGCGAAGTACAACGCGGTCGAACTGGCGCGTTATTTTGAGGAACACGGCGAGCAGTTGGGGTTTGCGCTGCGCGTGACGCAGCTCGGCCACGTCCAGCGCGGCGGGATGCCCGGCGCGTATGACCGGCTGCTCGGCACGCGGCTGGCGGCGATGGCAACCGAACAGATCGTCGCCGGTAATTTTGGCCTGCTGGCCGGTCACCTGAAGGGTGAGGTCACCACAACGCCGCTTGACGACGTCGTCGCCAACAAAAAGACGCTCGATCCAAAACTGTTCGAGCTGGCGAACATACTCGCGAAGTGACCGGCGCGCTGCCCGCGTGAATCAATCCGCGAACAGGGGGCGTTTTGCCTGGCGGGCGGCTCAGGCTTTTGAGGCCGGGTTTTTCTTGGCCTTGACGGCGGGTGGTTTGTCAGGTGTTTTGGCGGGCGGTGTGGCGGGCGGCTCGCCGGATGATTCACCCGGTTTGCCGTTTGATTCCGGCGCGGCGATGTGCACGACTTTGGTCAGCGCGGCTTCGATCTCGTCCATCGTCGGCGGTTTGATCAGGTAGTCGTTTGCGCCTGCGCTGAACGCCGAATCGATCGACTCTTTTTCATCGTTGGCCGATACGATGATGACCGGCACGTCCGCCGTAACCGGGTCGCGGCGCAGGAAACGCAGCACTTCCAACCCGTTGACGCCCGGCATGTTGATGTCCATGAAAATGACATCGGGAATGACCTGGGCCAACTGCTGCAGGGCCATGCGGGGGCCATAGGCGATGGCGACGGTGTGGCCCAGCCCGCCCAACTGACCCGCGAGTCCTTGCGCGGTCTGCCGATCATCTTCTACAACCAGCACGTTGTATAACATCGCGCGTTCCTTTGAATGATGATGAAAGAATGATTGCTCACTGGATGATGTGAATTAGCCTCATTGTAACACAGCCCGGCACGCGCCAAAAAAAGAACCTGCCCGGCACGGTGGCCGTACGCAGGGCGCTGGTCCACAATCGACGGTCGTTGCGGAGGGACATTCGATGCAGATGGTGATCATGGCGGCAGCCGGGGCCGGTCTGGCGCTGGTCGGGATCGGGCTGTGGCGTGAGGTGGGGCGTCGCGTGCGGCCACAGCCGGAACCGCCCGGCGTGATTCGCCCGCTCACGGCGGCGCGTGATACGCCCTGGTTGGGCGGGATACGTGCGGCTGCCGCCCGGCACCCGGCTCCCCTGCTGGCCGTAGTCGAAAGCGGGGCCTGGCTGGCGGTGCTGATCACGCTCGTGCTGCACCTGCGGAACCCGCGTGAAGGCGCGGTCGCGTTTGTGGTGTGGGCGATCACGATTGGCCCGCACGAGATCGGCCACGTGTTGTGTATGCCGTTCGGCTGGTTTTTGCACGTGGCGGGCGGCTCGATCTGGCAGATTCTGGCGTTTGCCCTGCCCGCGATCTACGCTTTCGCCGTGCGCCGCCAGATCACGACCTCGCTGGTATGCTGGGCGCTGGCCGGGCACAGCCTGATCAACCTGGCTCCCTACATCGGAGACGCCCGCGCCCGCGACCTGCCGCTGATCCTCGGCTTGAGCAAGGATCATCACGACTGGTGGAACCTGCTGCGTACCTACGGCCTGCTTGATTACGATCACGCGCTGGCCGCGCTGGCGACGATCAGCGGCGCGGGACTCGTGCTGGGCGCGGTCGTGTTAGGCATCCTGGCGGCCTGGACACTGCCGCGCGCGCGGATCGGGCCATGTGCCCGCTTTGAAGGCGGGTTCTGGCAGGCGCTGCGCGCGGCACTGGCCGCTGGCCCTCACCCCTAAATCCCCTCTCCCATCGCAAGCGATAGGCGAGGGGACTTGATCCGTCGAACGTGGTTGCTCCCCCCTCCTGCTTGGCGGGCGCTGCGCGCGGCACTGGCCGGTTGACGCGGGGCGCGATCCGGCTAAGATCAAAGCAGCACCCTGTTAGAACGAAACGAGCGAGTCATGTTACCACACAAACGTACAGGCGTGTTTATCAGCCACGCCAGCGCAGATGACGGCACGGTGACGCGCCTGCACGACGCGCTCGAAGCGGCGGGCTGCGAGATGTGGGCCGATCACACGGACATCCCGCCCGGCGCGGACTGGCAGCGCGCCATCGACGACGCGCTGAATACCTGCGCGGACGTGCTGCTCGTGCTCTCGCGGCGTTCGGCGGCCAGCGACGAAGTGACCGGCGAATGGCGCAAAGGGCTGACGCTCAAGCGCCGCCTGTTCGTCGCGCTGATCGACGATGTGCCGCCCGACGCGATCCCGTACCGGCTGCATACGATCCAGTGGGTGAACCTGACCGGCGACTGGGACGCGGGCATCGCGGCGCTGGCGGCGGTGATGCGCGGTGAGCCGCTGCCTGATGGTGCGCCGGTCAGCGTGCGGCGGCCCATCACCGGCACGGTGGACCCGCGTTACACGCGGATCCCGATCAGCGGGCGCGACGACGACCTGGCGCGCGTCAAGGCGCTGCTGGCGGGCGGCCCGGTGATCATCCTGGGCGTGGGCGGCGCGGGCAAATCCCGGCTGGCGGCGGAGATCATGCTCACGGCGGAGGGCACCGGCGGTGCGGTCTGGCACACGTGCAGCGACGTTTCCCGCGCGGACGACGTGCTCGAACTGCTGCGCGATCACTTCGACCTGCCGCGCGTGGCCCCGCCCGGCGACGTGCTGGCCAGACTGCGCGTGCTGCCGCGCCTGATCGTGATCGACAACGCCGAATCCGTGCCGGAACCGCGCCGTCCCGCCTACGCTGCGCTGGTCAACGATCTGGTCAGCGCCGGGGCGCGGGTGATGATGACCAGCCGGGCCGAACATGAGTGGCCGGAAGTAACGCTCGCGCGGCGGTACGACCTCCCCGACCTGTCGCTGGACGACGCGCGGCAGATCGTGCTGGACATGGCGCGCGCCTTCGAGCCGCCGCACGACCTGGAACCGCTGGCGGAAACTATCGCACGCGCGGCGCGGCAGCACCCGCGCCTGATCGAATGGGCCGTGCGCCAGATGATCCATTTGCCGCCGGAGCGCGTGATCGACGACCTGGACACGCTGCGCAGCCAGCGCATCCAGGCTGCGCTCGACGAGATGATCCACAAGACGCTGCGCCAGATGACGGAAACCGAAGGGCCGGGGCCGCAGGCCGTGCTGCGGCGGCTGGCCGTCTGCCGGGGTGGGTTCAGTTACGCGGCGGCGCAAGCCATCGCAGGCAGTGACGCGCTGGACGATGCGCTGGTCGCCCTGGGCCGCTGGCAGTTCGTGACCATGCACGCCCTGCCGGGCGGCACGCGCTACGCGGTGGACCCGATGGCGCTGGCCGCCATCGAGCCGGACGAGGCCGCCCGCCGCCCGCATGCCGAGTATTACTACGCGCTGGCGTGGCAGCACAACAAGCGGCAGGACTACGCCGGGCTGGACGTCGAGTCGGATAACCTGGACGCCGCGTATGAGTGGGCGCTGGACGGTGGGGAAGCGGCGGCGGCGCTGCGGCTGGCGAACGCCTGCGGGTATTTCTTGCTTAACCGGGGGCGTTTTGCACAATACGTGGACCGCTGCGAGCAGGTGGCGGCGGCGCTGGCCGACCACTCTGACCGCGCGCTGTGGGCCAACGCGCAGATCGGCCTGGGAGAAGCGTATCGAAACCTGCCAACCGGGGACCGTCGTGCCAACCTGGGGCGGGCGGTGGCGGCGTATGAAGCGGCGCTCGTGTATTGGACGCCGGAGGCCGCGCCGCTGGATTACGCGATGACGCAGAACAACCTGGGGGGAGCTTACCGAGCATTGGCCGAGCTAGAGGACCGGGCAGGTAATCTGCGGCGGGCGGTGACGGCCCATGCAGCGGCGCTCGTGTATTCGACGCCGGAGGCCGCGCCGCTGGATTATGCGATGGCGCAGAACAACCTGGGGAATGCCTACGCTGATTTGGCAGAAATAGAAGACCAGGCAGGGAACCTGGAGCGGGCAATGGCAGCCTACCGAGCAGCGCTGGAATACCTAACGCCTGAGACCGCACCCCTTTACCATTTCTTGACACGGTACAACCTGGGGGTTGCTTACGCTGATTTGGCAGAGATGGAAGACCGTGTGGAGAACCTGCGGCAAGCAGTG
>CAYMTN010000133.1:0-15116 GCA_964393335.1 uncultured Anaerolineaceae bacterium | reverse complement strand
TCGCTGCAATCCGAGGATCAGGGGCACCCCGCCTCCTGACTGCTTGACTTCTTGCCGGAACGCCCGGTTTGCCAGCACCGCAGGGCGGAATCCCTCGTCCAGCGGTGGAACAAACGCCGGTTGAACCAGTGTAAACGCCTGGGTCATGGTTAAATTTGTCTCCTCAAAAACGATTAAAAATTGAAATCACGCCTAACGCGTCACGGTTACTTTCGTCAACCCACGCGGCTGGTCCACTTCGTGCCCCTTTACAACGGCCAGACGCATGGCGAATACCTGCCCGTGCAGCACGGCCACAATCGGGGTCAGCCATTCCGGCACGCCAACCGGCAGGCGCATGGCGATCTGCGCATGGGCAAACGCGGCGTCGTTGTTGGAGATCACCAGCAGCTCGGCTTTTTTCTCGTGCAACTTTTCCAGCAGGTCTATCACAGCGGGCAGCGTCTTGCCGTCTGGAGCGACGACCAGCACCGGGAAACCCCGGTGAATCACGGCAATCGGGCCGTGACGGAAATCAGCCTCGCTGTAGGCATCGCCGCTGATGTAACACAGCTCCGTCACCTTGAGGTTGATTTCGAAAGCTGTGCAGTAGTTGTACCCGCGCCCAATCGTCGCAAACTCGTCCATGTAGCGGTAGCGTTCGACCCACTGCGGCGCGCTCAACGGCGCATCAATCAAGTCGTCAAGCGTCCGGGCTGCGTAACCGGGCAGGAGGGCCAACGCATCATGCAGCCCGCTGTCATCGACCAGGGCTGTGACCAGCATCGCGATCGCGGTAAGCTGGGCCGTATACGTTTTGGTAGCCGCCACACTGATCTCGTCGCCCGCCAGCAGCGGCAGGTGGTAGGCAGCGGCCTGTGCGATGGGCGATGTTTCGTCGTTGGTGACCGCTACCGTCAGCGCGCCCTGTTCGCGCGCGTCTTCCAGCACCTGCCGCACGTCTTCTCCCTGCCCTGACTGTGAAATGCCCAACACCAGCGCGCGCGACAGGTCAGGCGGGGAATTATACAGGGTGTGCAGCGAGGGAGTCGCCAGCGCCACCGGCAGCCGGGCATGAGTTCCAAAGAGATACTGCGCATAACGCGCCGCATTATCCGACGTGCCACGCGCAGCAATCGTGACAAACACCGGATCGAACGTTCGAATCGCGGCGGCGATGCGCTGCGCGGTTTCCGCCTCCTGGGTCAGCAGCCGCTGCATGACCTGCGGTTGTTCGGCGATTTCCTGTTCGAGATACATGCCCCAATTCCTCTCCGGCAAGCAGCGGATCGTCCCTGCATTGACACAATACGCATTGTACACTATATTTTGTTTGTAATCAATACAAACAAAGTGAAGTTACCATGAAACGAAACCGGAAGTCCGCCGACCACAACCTGATGCGCAACATCAACCGTTCGTTGATCCTGAGCGGCCTGCGCACCTCGCCGCCGCAGTCCCGGGCGAACCTCGCAGCGCGCACCGGGCTGACGCGCAGCACAATTTCCAGCCTGGTAGACGAGTTAATCGCGGCCAGGCTGGTTCACGAAATCGGGATTGGCCCGTCGTATGGCGGACGCCCCGGCACGCTGCTCGAACTGAATCCGGAAGGCGGCTGCGCCATCGGCGTGGAAATCACCAGCGATGCCGTGACCGATTTTGTGGCCCAACCGCGCTGGCAGCGCGGCTTTGAACTGGAAACCAACGACCTGGATACCGTGATCGGGCAAACCGAGCAGTTGATCGACGAAGCGCTGTGTTACAACGACCAGGTCACGCACATAAAACCGCTGGGGATCGGCGTGGGAGTAGGCGGGCTGGTCGATGTTGCGGAAGGCGTTCTGAAATCTGCGTCCAACCTGGGCTGGCACGATATCCCGTTCAAAACGTCGTGGGAGCAGCGTTACAATCTGCCGGTGTATGTCGGAAACGAGGCCAGCATCGCCGCCCTGGGTGAAAACTACTTCGGCGCTGCCGCCGGTTACAGCGACTTCATTTACCTGGGGGCCAGCCGCCGTGCAGTTGGAGCCGGTATCTTCATCAACGGGAAGTTGTACCAGGGTATGAGCGGCTACGCGGGCGAGGTCGGGCACATGGTCATTGATCCGCAGGGTTCGATGTGTCCGTGTGGGCGTCGCGGCTGTTGGGAAGCCGAAATCCGCGCCGCGTGTGACCTGCGCCCCCTCCGCGAACGCCTGCAAACGGCTGTTTCATCACAAATCCTCGAAATAACCAAAGGCGACTTCAGCGCGATCCGGCTGCGCACCGTGATCGCGGCTGCGCGGGCTGGCGATGCGCTGGCAAGCGAGATGGTCACCCGGATCAATGACGTGCTGGCACTGGGCATCGCCAACTTGATCGTCATCCTCAACCCGCAGCTTGTCGTGCTGGGTGGATCGTTGGGCATGGCGATTGAGCCATTTGTACCGGCGATCCGCACTGCCACAATCGAACAACTCACTGTATCAGGCGACGGCATCGCGCAAATCCTGCCGTCCGCCATCCCAACCAATGCCTGCGTCATGGGCGCGGTGGCGCTGGTTCTGGACGACATATTGAGCGAGCCGTTGCTGTGATGCCCGTGCGACTAGCGCAGCGCCAGACTTTGCGCCACATCCAGCAGTCCGGCACCTGCCAGCCAATCGTCCAGCCCGGACAACAGCGCATCGACGTGCGCCACTGTGCGCTGTATCTCCCAATCCGTGCCGAGGCCGCACAGCAGCGCTTCAACCTGGGCCGCCATACCCTCCGGCAGCGCCGGACACAGGCGCGTGGCCTGCACGATCAGCCGCTTTTCGCCAGGATGCGGCACGCGATTCACCGCAAACACAATGTCAAAATAACTCGCCAGCAAGGCGGAAACGCGGTGATTAACGCTGACACGGTCCCGCCGGAGGATCGCCAGTTCGATCTGGTGCCGGTACGATGAGCCGATCCGGCGCAAAACCGGGTAGTTCAGCGCGAGAATGGCCCGGCACAGCGGGTCGGGGTACGGCTGATCTGCGCGCCGCTGCAAACCGCCAAACCAGCCGTCCCGGTCATAGACCGGACGCGAGTGCAGCACGGTATACCAGAAACTCGTGGTGTAGCCCATCCATGCCTGGTGTTTGACCAGCGTGCGCGTGATCTGTTCTTCGATCCATTCCGGCGACCAGTACACGAGGTCCACGCCCAACCCTGACTCGCGGTCAACCCAGGCGTCTTCCGATCCCCAGAACGGTTTTTCGATCTCGATGCTGGGATCGTCCTGCCCTGCACATGCGTTGGCAATGGCGCGGCGCGCGTCCAGGGAAATCGGCGCCTCCGTGTAGACGTATATGTCGAGATCGGAATGTTCGTCGGACAGGTTAGCAGCCAGCGACCCGGCCAGCGCGACGGCTACCACCTGTGGCAGCACCGCAAACCGGGCAGCAATGGCCCCGACACGAGCTAAACGATCAGCGGGCATAGCATTGGCGAGCATCAGCACCCCCATCGCATAAAGCGGAAACATGGATTTCATTACCCCGTCAGCGTATCATCGCCGGGTCCGGCATCCGCTGCACGGGCGCTGAAACCAATCAGCGGCTGGCGGCATCCAAACCCATGTGCCGCGATTGAGTCAAAGGAGCTGCATAGTGACGGCGGCGTCTATCATTTCGTTTGTAAGGCACCACTGGCTGTTAGTCATCACACTGGCCGGGCTGGCAACGTTTGCCGGACTGCATATCGTTTTTTACATTCATCCCAGCGACGTAAGATCGACGGCGGACCTCAGCGCCCGGTTGCGCAACGGCCAGCCGACCGTCATCGAGTTCTACTCGAATCTCTGAACGGTCTGCACCGTGACAAAACCCATCGTGGATGGGTTAGAGCGAGATTTGCATGGACAGGCCGATGTGTTGCGCCTGGACCTGTTGAGCAGCGTAGGGCGCACTGCCGCCAGCGAGTACGGCGTCAAAATTGTGCCAACGGCACTGGTATTCGATACAGAGGGCCAGATTGTATTGCGGCAGACCGGCATGCTCGACCCCGGCGCGATCCGCGCAAAAGTGGCTGAACTGCGCTCCCGGTGATCTGGCTGCAAGTGAGCCCACCTACCCAGCCTCGCGATCAGGCTGTCACAATGGGCTGGTATTCGTAATCGCCACTTTTGCCGCCACTCTTTTTGAGCAGGCGCGTATGTACGATCTCAAGCTGTTTGGTGTGCGGCTTGAGCATGTCATATAAGGTCAATGCCGCGACGCTGGCCGCCACCAGGGCTTCCATCTCGACACCCGTTTGCGCAATCGTTCGCACGCGGGTTTCAACGCGGACTCCCCCGTCCGGCTCAAAATCATAGGTGATGTCCACGCCCGTCACAGGCAGGGGGTGACAAAACGGGATGATCTCCCATGTTTTTTTGGCTGCCATCGCGCCCGCCACACGCGCGACCTCAAGGGCGTCGCCTTTTTCAAGCCGCCGCTCGTGCAGCATCGCCTGCACGTCCGGCGGCATGGTAATGCGTGACTCAGCCACGGCTTCGCGCAGCGTGGGTGATTTTTGTGTTACGTCTTTCATGTCTGGTCCGTATCCCTTCGCTGCAATGGCACACCCTCCAGGTACCGGCTGTCGCCATCCACGTAATGTTCCTCTTTCCAGATCGGGGCGCGGCGCTTGACCTCGTCAATGGCATAGCGGGAAGCCGTGTATGCTTCGTCACGATGCCCGGCGCGCACAACGATGATCACACTCGGCTCGCCTAATTCCAGGTGACCGACCCGGTGCTGAATCCGGCAGTGCAGCGCGCCGAGTTCGTCGATAGTCTCCACCTCGATCTCCTGCAAAACCTTTTCGGCCATGCCGACATACGCTTCATACGTCATCGAGCGGACGCGCTGCCCATCGTTGTTGTCACGCACCGTGCCATAAAAAACCACCAGCGCCCCGCACGCGGAATCCTCCGTTTCAGCCAGCAGCGGCTCCAGCGCCAGGGGCGTCCCAACGATCCAGCGACCCATCGTTTACCCTCCACTCACCGGCGGCAGCAGCGCCGCTTCGTCGCCGTCGTGCAGCACATGGTCCGGATCGACCAACGTATCGGCAACGGCAAAAGCCACCGTTCCCAGGCGTGCTGCCAGTGCCGGATACTGCGCTTTGAGCGTATCGACCAGTTCGCGCAGGGTCAGCGAGTCGCCGTCAAACTCAAATGACCGGCGTTTTGTGCCGACATCTTGCTTGAGCCCGCCAAAAAACACGACGTTCACTCTCATACCCGGTTGATTCCTGTTTCCTAACCGCCGATGTGGAACATCTCGACCTTGTCGCGCTGCGCGCGTCGTTCAGGTGTCATGGACGAACGAATCTCGGAGTATCGATCCGTGCGGCGAGTCCACATATCGCGCACGATCCGCCCAAGCGCCTCATCACTGGCCCCATCGCGCAGCGGCGCGCGCAGATCGGTCCCGTCGATGGCGAACAGGCATGTATACAGCTCGCCTTCAGGCGAGAGACGCAGCCGCGTGCAGCCGCCGCAAAACGGCCTGGTGACAGACGCGATGATGCCGATCTCACCACTGCCGTCACGGTAACGGTAACGCCGGGCTACCTCACCCGGATAGTTACCGGGAACTGGCTCAAGCGGCATGGCGGCGTCAATACGCGTGACGATCTCGTCAGCCGTCACCACGTCGTCTAACTTCCAGCCGTTCAGATTACCCACGTCCATATACTCGATAAACCGGACGATGTGCCCACGATTTTTGAACGTGCGCGCCATGTCAACCAGCGTGTGATCGTTGATGCCGCGCTGCACGACCGTGTTGATCTTCAGCGGCGCAAATCCCGCCGCTTCCGCCGCTGCGATGCCGTCCAGCACATTCTGCACGCTGGCGCGATCACCGTTCATCCGGCGGAATACGGCGTCGTCCAGGCTGTCGAGACTGACTGTCACGCGTTTCAGGCCCGCGTCGCGCAGCGGGCCTGCTCTTTGCGGCAGCAGATACCCGTTGGTCGTCATCGCCAGGTCTTCGACACCGTCTACTCCGGCAAGCTGGCTCACCAGCACTTCCACTTCGTGCCGTACCAGCGGCTCGCCGCCGGTCAGGCGGATTTTGCGCGCTCCCAGTCCAACGAACACACCCACCAAGCGCGTGATCTCTTCGAACGTCAGCAGTTCTTTTTTCGGCAGGAAATGGTAGCGTTCGCCGTAAATCTCGGCAGGCATGCAATACGTGCAGCGAAAATTGCAGCGATCCGTCACCGAGATTCGCAGATCGCGGAAAGGGCGCTGAAACTGGTCTGAAATGGTTGGGTTGGTATAGGTTTCAGTCACGAACGGCGATCCCGGTCAATATTAAAGACGATTGTTTTAATTATAACATGCCCGCTGCCCGGTCACTAGCGGAAGCATGTTAGAGAATCGCGGCCTACCCGCCGTGCCGCATCTGCCGCACCTTGCGCTGCATGAATGAACTCACCCGTTCGACGGCGTGTTCTTCACCTTCGATTACCAGCCGGTCACGCGGCACATCCACGATCCCGACGCGATCCGGTTCCATCGCTTCAATGAACGCCGTCCAGCCGTTGCCAGTAACGCACAACATCTCGGTGATCTCGCCGCCGACCTGCACCAGGTAATCCATCACGCGGAAACGCGGCAGCACGCGTAACTCGATCTCAACACGCATCACGCCAGCTCCCCTGATGCGCCGTAATGCCGCCGGTATTCGGATTCCAGCACAGCCGGGCTCAAATCCGGATAGGCCAGTTCCGTCGATGTCACACATAACCCGGCAGTGATCGTGCCTGACCGCAGGCAGCGTTTCACGTCGTACCCTTGCACGTGTCCGTACAGCAGTCCCGCGAAAAAGCTGTCGCCCGCGCCATTGGTGTCAACCTGTTCGTAACTGGACAGGGCCGGGATATCGATCCAGACACGATCCGGCGTTAGCGCCGTTGAGCCGCCGCGCCCGTGCGTGCACACGACCAGTTGTTTGCCCGCCGCGATCTGCCGCTCCATGAAGGGACGATAATCCGGCAGCGCATCCGAACTCATCGTGAGGAAATCCGCGTGGTCGATAAACTCTCGATGGTAGTCGTTGTGCCCGTCGTAGTCGTGGATATCGCACCACACCGGCTTTTTGTGTCGTTCAGCCAGAGGGATGATGCGGCGGCAGTAGTTGCTCAGATTGATCACCACGCCATCACACGCCGGAATCACGCTCGCAAGGCGATCCAGGTCCATCACCGGGTCAGACGTGGCATAGGTCGCATAGATCGAGATTCTGCCGCCGCTGCTGTCCATCAAGTTAACGTGCCGCTGGGTGCCGCGCGGATCGATGTCGTACAAAAAACGCAGCCCTTCCCGCTCGCAATACGCCCGGATGAACTGGCCGGGCGCATCATCTCCGATCAGGCCGTGCAGTGTGACATTCAAGCCCAATTTGTGCAGATTCAAAGCCTTACCCGATGCGGTGCCGCCGAGTGTTTCACGGAAGTCTGAGCTAAACAGCGTTTGCGGCCTGGGCTGCGGAAAATGATCCAGATACAGCAGGCTGTTAAAGGTTACATCACCCACGACCAATAGAGTTGCCGTCATGATCCACCTAACGCTCCGGATAAATCTGGTAGAATATGGTGTCGTCCAATCAGGTTGGCGATTCGAACCCGGCTAACATGCGAGAATCCATCACATCAAGCGGAACATGGTGGCCTAAACCTGCCGCCGGGGGCCATCACAGCCATCGTCAGTCTGCAACAGTAACCGGTAATTCGTAGCATATTCTCCCGATCCGTCATGCTGGACGGATTGCAGCCAGGAAGGTTGCATGAGTTCGTTGATCCCTGGTTTGATTCACATCACACGTTTGAAGCAGGCGTTACGTGTCGTGATGGTCGGGCTGCTGGCAGCCGGGCCGCTCGTTGCATGCGGTGACAGTGAGCCACCCGCCGCCACCACAGCACCGCCCGCCCTATCAGGCACGATTGCCGCGCCGCCTTCGCCCGCGCCGACCAATGCCGACTTTGGCGCGCTGCCGGGCCGGGCAAGTGCCACACCGCCGGATTCCGTTCATCCTACTGCGCCGCCGACCGCGCCTATCACGCCGCTGGTTACATCGCCTTTCACGTTTCCGACCAGCCCGCCCGACAACCCGACCACACCGGCGCGCGACTGCACCAGCGTGTACCCGCTGGAAAACGTCGAATCGATCTCATTCGGGCAGACAACCGTCCCGCAGCTTGAAGCATCTTTTGGACACGCGGAAGCCGTAAACGGACGACCGCCCCGTTTCCGCTTTGAAGAAGACGGCTGCACGCTGCTGGTTACCGTCGGCACGGACGAAGCCCTGGAAGCCGAACTGGACGATTACGGCACGTTGGGCCTGCTGCTCGATCGGTATGGGCCACCTGCGGCAGCGGGAATCGCGCAGGGCAATCTCACGTTGATGCTGTTCGGCAACGCGGTTTTGTTATATCCAGAACGGGGCATTATCGCTATTTTTGAAGTGGGGCCTGATAATCTCACGCGTGACACGCCGGTGATGAGTTTGCAGTTCCGCCCCGCCTATCTGGTCGAGAAGCAAATTGCCCGGCTCAACCTGGAGACTGTCACCTGGCAGCCACCCCAGCCACCACCAGGGCGCTGACCTGTTTCACCATCCTCCAATTTTGAGTACAATGTGATTGCCTTGCTCGTCCAAGTCACCAAAGGCCGCTTCGACAACGGAGGATTGCATGTCAGACTTAAAGGCGATGGCCGAGTCACTGTGGTTAACCGATCAGATCCAATGGGACCTGGCGCTCTACTGGTTGTTTTTGATCAATATCGTGGTGCTGTTGCTGCTTCCAGACGGATCGACGATGGGCACGATGTTAAGCATTGCCGTGCTCATCTCGATCGTGATCGACAAAACGTATGCGTTCGGGTACATGATTGACCCCGGCCCGTACTCACCCGAAACCTGCCACGCAAAAATCTTCATCGGCACGTATCTGATCCGGGCAATCATGTTCGTGGCTCCGCTAACCATTGCCGGGTCTACGGACGAACCAAAAGTCCGGGCCGCCGGGGTCGTGGCCGGAATTTCGGGAGCGGTTTATATGTTTATCCGCTGGTTCCTGCAACAACGCGATGTCGAAGCGCCGGACATCGTGTGCCTGAATACCGATGTCATAGTCCAGAGCACGGGTATGCTGCTTGTGTTGGCGCGAATCGTGCTGCGCGACCGGTTACGCCCTGGGTCCGTATACCGGCGTATTCCAGTCGTGGTATTTGGCGATCTTGCCGCGCACGACCTGGAAATATAACTCGCGCAGTTGCCGCACAACAGGTCCCATTTTGCCGTCGCCCACCTTGCGGTGATCCACCTCGGCAATGGCGACGACCTGCACGCCGGTGCCGCAGAAGAAGGCTTCGTCCGCGACAAACACTTCGGTCCGGTCAATCTCACGCTCGACCACCGGCAGGTCCATCTCGTCGCGGATGAGTTGTATCACGCTGCGGCGCGTGATGCCCTCCAGAATGTTCGCGGAAACCGGTGGCGTATAAACCACGCCGTCACGCACCATGAAGAAGTTTTCGGCGCTGCCTTCCGAGATGTGGCCGTTCTGGTCGAGCACCAGGGCTTCGTCATACCCGGACAGGGCGGCGTCGGATTTGATTAATGCCGAGTTAGCATACGCACCGGAAATCTTGCCACGCGCCGGGATCACGTTGTCGTCAACGCGCCGCCATGCGGAAAATGTGACGCGCGATCCTTCTTCGTTGGGGATATAACTGCCAAACGGCTGCGCGAACATGGTGAATTCACAATCCAGGTCGTGCAGGCGCACACCAATACGGGGTGTAGACTTGTAGATCAACGGTCGGATGTAAACGTTTTCGCCGCGATAATTCTCTTTGCGCAGCAGTTCGATCAAAATCCCTAACATGGATTCCGGGGTATAGGGCAAATCCATCAGCAGGATTTTGCCGGAGTTTAGCACCCGCTTGAAGTGATCGATTGGGCGGAAAATGTACAGTTCCTCAACCTCGTCATTCCAGTAGGCTCGCACCCCACCAAATGCGCCGGTCCCGTAGTGCAGCGCATGTGTCATCACGCTCACTTTTGCTTCTTCAATCGGCACTATTTTTCCTTGAAAAAAAGCATATGACGGACCATCTTGAGACATTCACCATGCTCCTCTTGAGTGTTTCAGGCTGTTATAGCCACATTATAAAGCGCCCCTCCGCGCCTGCAAACGTACCAAGTAAGACCATATCAATCCAGGAATTCGAGGTGATCGGTCGTCATCCGGTCAAGATCGGCATAATAGCCCCGGCGGTGTTCAGGCAGCAATGCGGCCAGTTGGTACATGGTTTCGCGCGTCATGTGGCGCATTTCATCGCGGGGAACACGCGCCCGCCCATCCATTCGCAGCCGGAACGCGCGCCCAAACCGGATCGTCACCGAAGCGCGCCGCAGTCGTTTGAAACTGCCAGGAAACTGATCCGTGCCATCCAGGCCCACCGGCACGATGATCGCATTCGCCCTGGTAGCGACAAATGTCATCCCGTCTTTAGCTTCCTCCAGGGCAGCATGTCGCGTGCCCTCCGGCGCGATCAGCACCGGGCGGTTCTGGTCCAACACGGCGAGCGTGCTATCCAACGCCTGGCGGTCAACCTCGCCGCGCCGCACGGGGAATACACCCCAACTGCGAGCCATCAATGCAATGAGCGGATTCCGGTAGTTCTCGATTTTCGACATCGGCACGACGTAGCGAGATGTTACCGCGCCCACGACGACAAACGGGTCTATCGCGCCGATGTGGTTCATGATAAGAATCACCGGGCCGCCGGCAGGGATGTGTTCGCGCCCCTCGATGTGCAGCTTGACCAACAGGCCAAACCCAACCGGGCGCAGCAAATAATCACGCAGCAGGCGGCGGCGCAGATCGTAGCGTTCCTGATGTGGGACGGCGGGGTGAAGATGGGCAGTTTCAGATAGTGTCATGAAAAACAGGCGCTCCGCAGACTTTAACGTGTTTCCTTCAACAGACGCACTTCGTTGGGTGACAACTCGCGCCACTGGCCGGTTTTGAGGTGGCCGATCTCCAAAAAGTCGATCTTCACGCGAATCAACCGTTTGACCGGGTGCCCTAACATGGCCGCTGTGCGGCGTATCTGGCGCTTGCGTCCCTCACGCATCACCACCTGCAACCAGGTATCCTGGTCTTGCTCTGAAAGCACGCGCACCTTAGCCGGAGCCGTCGGTTTATCGTCCAATTGAATGCCGCTGCGCCACTCGTCCAGCGTTTTTGGTGACGGCTTGCCCTCGACCAGCACCTCATATGTCTTGGTATGGTTGTAACGCGGATGCATCAGCCGGTCCGCCAATGCGCCGTCATTGGTCAGCAGAATCAGGCCCTCGCTGTCCGCATCCAGACGCCCGACCGTAAACAGGTGCCCTTCATGCGAAATCAAATCACGGACGATGTGCCGGTCATCCTGCGGTTGGCCCTTATTGGTTGACACAATGCCGCGCGGCTTGTTCAGCAGATAATACACGAACTCCGGCAGCTTGAGCGCCTCACCATCGACCCGGATGGTATCACGGGCGATATCGGCTTTTTGTCCGATCTGGGCCACCTGGCCATTGACCGTCACTCGGCCCTGGCGGATCAGGTCTTCAGCCGCACGCCGGGATGCGATCCCGGCCTGCGAGAGTAATTTTTGCAGTCGTTCTTCCACAGTATCATGACCTTCTATGCTAAATCGTTCCGGTGACGGGGTGTGGCTGTCAAGAGGATCAGCCGGGCTTACGCATGGTTGCCCGTATACCGTACAACCACGAGCGTTGTGTCGTCAAACGGCGGCGCGGTGCCCATAAACGCGACCACCGACGCCGTAATCGCCTGGACAATCTCGCTGGCCGGGCGCAGCGCACTGGCACGCACGACTTCAACCAGCCGTTCCTCGCCATACGGTTCGCGCCGGATGTTTTCAGCTTCGGTCAGCCCGTCCGTATAACACACCAGCACGTCGCCGGGGGCAAGCGTGTACTCAACGGGCCGGACGGGCAAATCTTCAAACCACCCCAACGGACGGCCACCACGCGGCAGAAATTCACACGCCTGCTGCTGCGCGCGGTAGAGCAGCGGTTGGTTATGCCCGGCATTGACGCCCGTAATCCGGCCACCTGGATGCAGAATGGTGTAATACATCGTCACAAACATGCCGGATTCGGTGTCTTTGAGAATGCTCAGATTCGCCTGTTGAAGGGCGGCCACCGGTGACGCCGCCGACATCGCCGCGCCACGCAGCAGGCTGCGCGCCACAGCCATGAAGATCGCGGCAGGCGCGCCCTTGTCGGACACATCCGCGACGACCACCCCCAGCGCCGTATCTCCCAGTTCAAAACAGTCGTAGAAGTCGCCTGCTACCTCGCGCGCCGAGCGCCAATCCGCCGCGATCTCATATCCGGGAAACGTCGGCAGCGTGTGCGGCAGCAGCCCGCGCTGGATGTCTTTCGCCATCTGGAGTTCTTTCTCCATGCGCCCTTTTTCGACGGCCACCTGATACAGGCGCGCATTTTCGATGGCGATCCCCGCCTGGCTAGCGAATGCAGCCAACAGGTCGCGGTGTCCCTCGTTGAACAGGCCAACTTGCAGCCGGTTATCCACATACACCAGCCCGATCAAACGGTCTTTGACCATGATCGGAACGCACAGAATCGAGCGCAGACCCAGCACCATAATGCTGTCCCCACGCGTGAACCGGTCGTCAAACTGCGCGTTGTCGGTCAGCAGCGGTTTGCGGGTCTGCTCGACCTTACGAATGATAGTCGTGCTAACCTGGAATTCCGGCGATTCCAGGTCGCTCTGGTGCATGCCGCGCGCCACCCGGAATTCAAGCTCATCGCGCCCGTCGTCGCGCAGCATCAAAAAACCACGCTCGGCCCCAGTAACCTCGATCACGCGGTCAATCACGTTTTCCAGCACAATATTCAGGTCCAGGCTGGAATTAAGCGTGCGCGTAATCTCGTAAAGAATCGCCAGGTGTTCAGGGTGGGGAATGGCAGATGGCTGTACATTTGTCATCATACTTTTCCTATGCTGGGTGGAGTGTTTCGCATTATAGCACCCCGCCGCGCCCTTTGCCTACCGCCACTATATCCACTGGCACGCACCGATTCTGACGTGTCCCCGGTGATTCCCTGCTATAATCGGCGCGGTGGAGCGCATCTATTCTGTTTAGGAGTGATCATGAACCCGTATGATTTTGTAGCAGCGCATCAAGATGAATTTCTTGAGGAGCTAAAAACCCTGCTGCGTATTCCCAGTATCAGCACCATGTCCGAGCACAAAAGTGATGTCCGGCGGGCGGCGGAATGGCTCAAAACACAGTTCGAAACCATTGGTATGACGCGCGCCGAAATCTTCGAGACCGCCGGTAACCCGATTGTGTATGCCGAATGGCTTGGCGCACCGGATGCACCAACAGCCCTGATCTACGGCCATTACGACGTTCAGCCCGCCGACGACGCCGATAACCTGTGGCTGAGCGATCCATTTGAGCCGGAAGTACGCAACAACAACCTGTACGCGCGCGGAGCAACCGACGACAAGGGCCAGACGTTTACGCAGATCAAAGCCGTTCAGAGCTTGCTCGTGTCCGGCCAGATGCCCATCAACGTTAAGTTCATCGTCGAAGGCGAAGAAGAGAGCGGATCGGTCCAGCTTTACCCCTTCGTCGAACAGCACGCTGACCTGCTCGCCGCCGACGTGATAATCGTGTCGGATACCAGTATGTTGAGCATTGAGCGTCCCTCGATTGTCGTTGGGCTGCGCGGCATCACGTATGTCGAAATCGAGGTGCGCGGGCCATCTCATGACCTGCATTCCGGCATGTACGGCGGCATCGTCCATAACCCGGCTCAAGTATTGGTCGACTTGCTGAGCGCCATGCACGATGCGGATGGGCGCGTGGCGATACCGGGCTTTTATGACAAGGTCCGGGAACTCACGCCAACCGAGCGTGCCGAACTGGCGAAAACGCCGTTTTCGCTCGAGCGGCTGCTCACAGAAACGGGTGTCAGCAAGCCCTGGGGCGAAGCCGGTTACGAGTTGCACGAGCGCCTCGGCGTGCGTCCCACGCTGGAGATCAACGGGTTGGTCAGCGGGTGGACTGGCGAAGGCGGTAAAACGGTCCTGCCGGCCAAAGCGCTTGCCAAAGTGAGTTGTCGTCTCGTGCCTGCCCAGGACCCGAACGAAATCGAGCGTTTGATCCGGCAGTTCGTCACCGCCCACACGCCAGATACCGCCACTAGCGAAGTGCGCGGCATGCACAACGGGATGTGGGCCGTCATCGATCCTGACTCCCCGTACATGCGGGCCGCTGCCCGCGCCTACGAGTTTGGGTATGGCGCGCGCCCGGTGTACATGCGGGAGGGTGGATCGATCCCGATCGTGGGCACCTTCCAGAAAACGCTCAACGCCCCGGTGATCATGATGGGCTTTGGGCTGCCCGACGACAACCTGCACGCCCCAAACGAAAAATACTCCCTGGCGAGTTTCCATCGCGGCATGAAAACGGCGATCAAGTTCTTCCAGGAAATCGGCCAGCTTCGTTAGCGAGTAGAAGTCGAGTTGGTGCTTGAAGGCGTGTATTCTGTTAGGACACGCCTTCAAGCCGGTTTTACGTGGATATCTCAGGCGCTCTGAGCGCGGCGGCGGCGCACGTATTTCTCAATCTCAACCGCAGGGAGCAACGACCCGGCCAGCAGCCACGCTACGATCAGTTCCACGCCATCCAATGGCGTTGTGCTCATGATCTCCTGGGCAAATGGTGCATAAACAACCACCATTTGCAGCACGGCAGTCATCACGACTGCGACCCACAACAGCTTGTTGCGCAGCAGGGATGCCTGCAAAAACGACGCATCCCCGCCGTGAATAGCAGATACCTCAAACACCTGTGACAGCGCGAGAATGCTAAAGGCCATCGTGCGCGCCACCAGCAACGCATCATCCGACGGATCGAACAGCTCGCCGCCATAACGGTTGAGCGCCCATATAAACCCGATCAACGTGCTGACACCGATCCACAACCCGACCCACAGCACGTGGAAACCAACGCCGTGCGCGAAAATGCTCTCGCGGGGCGGGCGCGGCGGGCGTTTCATCACGTCCGGCTCGCT
>CAYMTN010000132.1:0-15160 GCA_964393335.1 uncultured Anaerolineaceae bacterium | reverse complement strand
AGGGGAAAAGGGGCTGGGGTTAAGGGGTGAGGCTAGTGTGCTGGGACATTCAGACTTTCGCTGTTTATGCAAGGATTGGCAGCGCCGCGATCCCGCCGGACGTGGCGCGCGTGAACCTGACGCGTCTACGCGCCTGCCAGAAGCGCCTCGATCTCCTGCATCTGGCGCGGGGCCAGCGGGCCGACTTCCAGCGCCCCGGCGTTTTCTTCGACCTGGGCCACCGACTTGAAGCCGGGGATCGGCACCAACTGCGCGGACCGCATCCACAGCCAGCCCAGCGCGGCCTGCGCCAGCGTGCGGCCATCGCGCGTCAGCACGTCGCGCAGCGCGTCAAGTTGGGCGATCTGCCCGGCTTTTTCGCCGCTGGCGAAATCCCACTGGTGGCGCAGGTCGTTATCAGGCAACGTCGAGGTCGCGTCGAATTTACCGGTCAGCAGGCCGCGCCCCAGCGGGCCGCGAATCACGCCCGCGAGGTTGTGTTCTTCGCACAGCGCGACCATCGCGTCGTTGCGCTCAAACAGGTTCATGCGGAACTGCACCGCCGTGCAGTGCTCGCCTTCCGCAAACACGCGCGCCCGCGCCGGATCGTCGGTGCTCCACGCATACGCGCGGATTTTGCCTTCACGCACCAGGTCTTCGAGCGTCTCGCGCACTTCGACCGCCTGACCCGGGTCGTAATCACCGACGTGGAACTGGTACAGGTCGATATATTCGGTTCCCAGGCGGCGCAGCGAGTCTTCGCACTGCTGGCGAATCGACGCCGGGCGGGCGTCATTCCCGCTGACGTGCCGCGAGCCTTCTTCGAACAAGCGCCCGAACTTGGTGGCGATCACCACGTGATCGCGCCGCCCGGACAGCGCCAGCCCTAACATTTTCTCGCTGTGCCCTGTGCCGTAGACGTTGGCCGTATCAAAAAACGTGACGCCCATATCCAGCGCGCGGTGAATGGCACGCATCGACTCGGCGTTGTCGACGTCGCCCCAGCCGACCGGGTGGCCGTGTTCGTTCGTGAACGGGCCGCCGATGGCCCAACAGCCCATCCCTAACGCGCTGATCTCGATCCCGCTGCGGCCCAACGTCCGTGTAAAGATCATGATTTGATCCTCTCCCTCTAGCGCCGGTTGTCCGGCCTGTGAGATACAAAAGTGGCATAGTCGCGCCGTGCGCGGTGCCAGGGTCGTACCCATTCGGCGCATGTGTATGAAGCTCCCTTTGGCCCGTTTCATGTGAAAAACTTCACCAGTTGCGCTAGATTATACCCATCTGGCCAATTTTGCGACCATACTTTGCCCCAAATCTCGACACCAAACCCTAAATGGCGCTGTGACAGACTCATGCCTCGACGGTATAGGTCAGCGCTCCTTCGATGCTGCCGCGCGGCAGGCTGACCGCCGCCCCGGCATGGCGCAGGAAGTCCAGCCCGCCGACCGTGATCGTTACGTCCCACGTGCCCGGCCCAAGCGCCACGTTCGCGCCGTAGTGATAGCCGTAGACCGGCGAGATCACCGGCTCAAACGGGACGCTGATCGTTTCGTCCCCCTGGCGAAAGGTGACCGTCACCTGCGCGCCGGGGATTTTTTCCTCGTAATTGATCAGGTGGTCGGTTACGTCTACTACGAAATAGCGGCTGCCTGCCGGGGCATCCTGCACGGCGGTCGTGCCGTCCGCCAGCGCGTACAGCGGGCGCGCCGCTTCCGTGCTCAACATGACGTGCAGCCCGCTCGCGGTAAACTGGCCGACGACCTGCGGCCCCGCCGCCTTGCCGGTCACCTGACCGTCCGCTTCCAGCGTGAAACTGCCGGACCATTCGACCGGTTCCAGCCACACGTCCTGCGCGCCTTCCTGGCGCAGCGCGTTGACCGGGCTGATCACGGCGGTCCAGTCATACGTCGCACCGGCGGGCAGGCGGAAGTTATCGCCAAAGTGGTAACCGTGCCCCGGCGCGTACATGGCGGGCGCGCTGGCTTCGACGACCGTTTCGCCGCTGTCCGCGCGGCGGATGATCACATCCACGCTGACCGGCAGCCGTTCGCCCAGCGCCAGCCGCGCGTCGTTGACGTCAATCGTGATGTGTTTGAGGTCCGGCTCGGAAATATCGCCGCCGCACGCTTGCAGCGTGCCATCTACCACCTGGTACAACTGCGCCGCCGGGCCGACATTCATGATCAACTGCATATCGTTCTGAATCGCCGTGACCAACCCCGTGCCGTGCGAGTGGGGCGCAAGCGTCACCGCCTGCGCCGTACAATCACAGCCACCGGACTTACCCGGCTGGTACGAAACCAGCGCCACGACGAACACCGGCACCAGCACGACCGCAAACACGAGCGGGAACATCCAGATCCGTTTGGGCATTCTACGTTTGCCTTGTGAGAGAACGTGTTACGCGACGAAACGCGGCAGCGCGTCGATCTGCGAAATGAGCTTGAAATCACGGTCGGTGATGGCGTTTTCGCTGTGCGTCATCAGGCTGACCGAGAGTTTTTTGTAATCGTGGACGAACAGGTCCGGGTGATGGTCGGCAGTTTGCGCCAGCAGCGCAATCGCGTTGGTGAACATCATGGCCTGCATGAAATTCTTGAACGTGTAGTCGGCGTGTAACTGCCCGTCGTCACCCAACGCCCAATCAGGGTGATCGGCCAGGCGCTGGCGAATATCGTGCTCGTTCAGGGCGGTCGGCATACCGTCAAACTCCTTTCCTGGGTTTCCTATCCGGTGAATTTCATCGCAGATTATAAGAAACTGCGCGCCGGGTGGCACATCGATCATGAAACGGGCTGATCGGTCCGGCGGGCCTGCCAGTCCGCGTAACAGGCATCGACCCACGCCGTGACCTGCGCGGCGGCCTGGGCAGGATAGGCGTATCCCAGCCGCTCGGCGGTTTCGGGAGCCAGCCAGCGCACCAGGGCCATCGTGCCCAGCAGCGCCTGCCACAAGTCGCCCGCGTCATACCGCCCGAACGCAGCCCGTAAGCCCGCTACTGCCCGTGCGTCGGCCCACTGCTCCAGGAATCGCCCGTTCATCCAGGTATCGAGCTGCTCGCCGTGCGCCGCGCGGGCGTGCCACGTGATCAGCGGCAGCAGGCACTGCCACTTGAGGTAGTTGTCCACGCAGCCCGACGCGGTCCACAGCTCGCCGCGCCGCAGCTTTTTCGCCGTCCAGACGGTGTGATACCAGAAATCGCTGACCGTGTTCAAAAAAGTCGCTTCGTCCGGCGGCGGGGCAGGCGGCGGGTCGGTTGGGAGTGAGATTCCATTCAGCGCGCGGTCCAGCGTGCCATCCTTATCGAGCACCAGACGCACGCCGCGCCGCACGATGTCGAGCGCGATCGATTCCAGCGCGGCGAGGCTTTCGACCGGCATGAATACAAAATCCACGTCCAGCGCGTCCTCGAACAACACCCGGCGCTCGATCAAACCGCCCATCGTCGGTTCGAGAAACGTGATCCAGGCGGTGCCAACGTGGTCCAGCCAGGCGGTCGTCGTGACAAATGGCTGCGGGTCGGTGGTCGTGACGATCAGGTCGAGATCGGACCATTGATCCGCCGGGCGGTCGGCCCGTGCCCGCGACCCGATGATCGCCGCGCCCCGGATGCTGGGTTCGGCCTCGGCCCAGGTTTTGAAGCGGTCGAGCAGGCAGTCATACGTGAATGGCATGGTCTGTTTCCTCCAGAACATAACGATCAGCGGTCAGCTTTCAGCCCAACAGCAGGAGCGTTTGCCGCGCCCACTTACGGGCCCAAACGCGGTTTTTCGGCTTGTCACCGGTTCACCGCGTTCCTCCATTTGATGCCAGATGGCGCACAAGCCAGTGGGCAGCGGTTTTGACTATAATCTCATGTAATCCTGTTTTTTTTCTAAACTTATCTTAATGATTACCCCGTAACCTCTAGCCATGTCTGAGCATCTAATCAAATGGCTGTCGATCCGATCATGCAGCCGGTTTCCTGGGTTATTCTATCGCATAAGGACGGGGATCAATGGCAAACAACGGCAAACTCGGTACGAACGGAAACAACCACCACGCAGACGATGGCGAGTCTATCAGCCTGTGCGCTGTGGCGGAACGCATCGCCACACAGGAATTTGAGGCGGTCGATTCCCGGACGGCGATTGAGGATGCCGTGCGCGTGATCCTGGAAAACGTCGGCGAAGACCCGCAGCGCGACGGCTTGCAATGCACGCCGTACCGCGTCGCCAAAATGTACGACGAACTGCTCGAAGGGTATCATCAGGACGTGGAAACGATCATCAATGGCGCGATGTTCGACGTCGAATACGGCGAAGGCGAGATGGTCATGGTCGCCAACATCGAGTACAGCTCGATGTGCGAGCATCACATGCTGCCCTTTACCGGCAAAGTCCACGTAGCCTATATCCCGCGCCGCAAAGTCGTTGGCCTGAGCAAGATTCCGCGCATCGTGGATATGTTCGCGCGGCGCTTGCAGGTGCAAGAGCGCCTGACCAACGAGATCGCGGACGCGCTCGAACAGCACCTGGACCCGGTCGGCGTGATGGTCGTGGTCGAAGGGCACCATAGCTGCGCGGCGCTGCGCGGCGTCAAAAAACACGGCGTCAACATGGTCACGACCGCGAAACGCGGCGAATTCCGCACCAACCGCGACCTGCGCGACGAATTTTACCGGCTGGTGGACATGGGTGGGTGAGAGACCGTTTGAAGACCCTCACCCCCCGGCCCGAATGGCGGCTCCCGCCAAGCAGGAGTGGGGGAGAGTGCGTTGGCCGATCCAGTCCCCACGCCAAACTCTGCTGGTCGTGTTACGGAAAACGGTAAACGGTGAACAGTAAACCGTAGACCGTGAACCGTGAAAACTGCGCTGGCTGGATGTTACGGTAAACAGTAAACGGTACACGATCTTCCACCGAGGGGGGAAACTCGCCATGCAGCTTGAGAACAAAGTCGCGCTGGTCACCGGGGCGGCGCACCGCGTCGGCAAGGCAATCGCGCTCGCGCTGGCCCGTGAAGGCGCGTCAATCGTCGTGCATTACGGCAGCTCGGCGGGTCCGGCGCAGGACACCGCCCGCGAGATCGAAGCGCTGGGCGTGCGGGCGATCCCGGTCCAGGCCGATCTGAGCGATCCGGCGCAAATCGACGCGTTATTTGACGCCGTCGCAGGCGCGTTCGGGCGGCTGGACGTGCTGGTCAACAGCGCGGCGAGTTTCGTCAGGCAGCCGTTTGACGACATCACGCTCGACGACTGGAAAGACGTGCTGCAAGTCAACCTGCGCGCGCCGTTCCTGTGCAGCCAGCGCGCCGCCCGCCTGATGCGGTCGGTCGAACGCCCGCCCGACCAGCCCGCGCTGATCGTCAATATCGCCGACCTGAGCGGCATCTTCCCCTGGCGCGGCTTCGTACAGCACGGCATCAGCAAAGCGGGCATCATCCACCTGACCAAAGTCAGCGCCTACGAGCTGGGGCCGGACGTGCGCGTCAACGCCATCGCGCCTGGCGCGATCCTGCCGCCGCCCGGTATGGACGCCGCGCGCTGGCAGCAGATGGGCGCACAGCTTCCGCTCAAGCGCACCGGCAGCCCGGACTACGTCGCGCAGACGGTCGTCTTTCTCGCGGCCAATGACTACATCACCGGCGCGCTGATCCCGGTCGATGGCGGCGAGCACCTGATCGGGACGTTGAAGTGAAGGCACGACCCGGTACGGCAGCCGGAATGGGTGTTATCGGTCCTCTCACCAGGGGGATTCTGAGTGAGCGTTACCGGCGGTCGTAGGTGTTACAGGCGATCAGTCGTTTGCGGTTCGTGGGTTTCCGCCAGGATTTCCAGGCGCAGCACCGCCTGCGAAAGATCGGGAAGCTCCATCATCTCGCGCTGAAACTGTCGTGCCCGCAGACGGTAGGTGGATTGATCCAGGACGGATCTGATCGCGCAGCGTATCGTTTCTGGCTCCGGCGACTCGCCGTCCACCAGCACGCCGATCCCAAGTTCGGCGCATTGTTGACCGGTTGGCTGTTGATCGCCGCCTTCCAGCGGCATGATGACCATCGGCAAACCGTGCCACAGCGCGGAGTGTAACGAGTTGAACCCGCCGTGGAAAATAAACGCATCGCAGTAGGGCAAGATCAGCGTCTGCGGAATATAACGCTCGATCTTCACGTGGCGCGGGAGCGGATGAAACTGCGCCGGGTCCATTGACTGCCCGACGGTGATGATCGTGTTGAAATCCTCCCTGCTCAACGCCGCGATCAGCGCCCGGAACCGGTCAGGCGTCTGGTTGAATGTCGTGCCCAACGTGGCATAAACAGTCGGCTGGTCGGGCAGGGTATGGACCCAGTCCGGCAGGTCTTGCGTGACACTCCGGTCAAACGGCGGCATGCAGAATCGATGGGTCACGGCGCGCGGAACAGCACCGAGAAACGTCCATGAAGGCGGCAGCGCGTTCAACACGAAATAACGGTCGAACGAATCGAGTTCGGGTTCTGCGGGCAGGCCATAGCGCTGCCTGAGCGCGTTGAGGGGATCAACACACCCTTGCCGGGGCGAAATGTAGATGGCCCACATGATGCTGGCGTGGGGCAGGTCGAAAAGCTCGGCGGCGACGTAACCGCCAAAATCGATGGGGTCCCGGACAATCAAGTCCGGTTTCCAAACCGGTATCAGGTCGATCAGGTCATCGGCCATCTGGGGACCGAACCCTTGCATGAATCCCCAGATCTGCTGAATACCTTTGTGCGATACCTGCGCCTCGATGGCGGGCCATTCGGGCAGGGTGGTAAGGATATCGTTGGACCCAAAACAATCCCGGCCACACGAAAAATGCTCGAACCCAACGCGCTTCACGATCGGGCCGAAATTCTCGCTGGTGGCAAACGCCACTTCGTGCCCATGATCCGTGAGCGCCTGAGCCAGCGGCACCATCGAGTGGAAATGACCGACCAACGGCTGCACGGTGAACAAAAATCTCACGGGGATTTTCCTTGAATTGGCGAATGGCATCCGGCACATACAATTGAACAATTCTGGATCAGTCGCCGGGAATTGACAAACGTGTACTGTTGAGAGAATAGTCTGAGCGAAAATCGCACGCGCGGCGGTCGATGGGAAATCGTCTCGAACCGTCCAAAAAACCGGAAAACTCGCCCTTTGCAGTGTATAGTCAACAACAACGGCCAACGCTCACCGAGGGGGCACCTGTGGCAAATTACGATAGAATCATCGTCAAGGACCTGCTGCTGCGCGGCATCATCGGCCTGAACGACTGGGAGCGCGAAAAACAGCAAGACATTCTGATCAACCTGACGCTGCTGACTGACATCCGCCCCGCCGGGTTGAGTGACCGCGCCGCTGACATGCTCAATTACCGCACCATCACCAAGGCGATCATCGCCTACGTGGAGGCGTCGCAGCATTACACGGTCGAGGCGCTGGCTACCGCCATCGCGCGTATCTGCGTGGTGGACCACGATGCCGCGCGGGTGATCGTGCGTGTGGAAAAACCCGGCGCGCTGCGTTTTGCGCAGTCCGTCGGCGTGGAAATCGAACGGGAGCGAGCCGATTTTGACGCATGAGTTACAGCCAGCCGCCGTATTCATCACGCTGGGGTCGAACATCCAGCCGGAAGCCAACCTGCGGCGCGCCGTGCAGATGATCACCCAAAACTACCACCTGGCGCTGCACGCCGTCTCACGCGTGTACGAATCGCCCGCCATCGACGCGGCGGGGCAGGTCGCGCCGGGCCAGGATCACTTTCTCAATGCCGCCGTGCTGGTCGAGTCGGACGGGTATTTCCCGCCGCTGGCGCTGAAGTACAACATGCTGCGGTTTATCGAGTTATGTTTGGGGCGCGAGCGCGGGCCGGACAAATTCGCGCCGCGTACGATTGACCTGGATATCGCGTTGTACGGCGATCAGGTCATCGACACACCGCACATCACCGTGCCGGACCCCGGCATCCTGACGCGCGCGTTTATCGCGCTGCCGCTGGCGGACCTCGCGCCGGACCTGCCGCATCCCGTCACCGGGCAGACGCTGGCGGACATCGCCGCGCCGCTGGCCGCACGCGCGCCGATCACCGTGCGCGCCGATCTCGACCTGACGCCGTGATCGCCGCTGCCAGCCGGTGATCGTATTTTGCACGATTTACGTATAATTTTTTGCGCAAATATCCGTCCGGTCAAAGAGAGAGGAAAATCCCCGATGCTCACCCGGGTGCGCGTTTTCACGCTGCTCACGCTCGTCATTGCGGCAGGTGCGCTGGCCCTGCTATTTGCCGCCGCCGCGCACGTCCGCGCCCAGGACGGCGGCGGGCTGACCCTCACGCTGGACGCCGATCATCCTGTGATCGAACACGGTCCGGCGGATGCCTGGGACGGGCGGTACACCGATCCCGGCGCGGTCCTGTTTTATGATGGGCAGTTTCACATGTTCCGCAACGGTTTTGTGCAGTGGCCCGGCTGGGTTGGGATCGCCTACCTCACCAGCCCGGACGGCGTGACGTGGACACAGCAGGGTGATGGCCCGGTCCTGACGACGGATGACGTCCCCTACGCGGACGTAGCCGCGCTGGCGTCCAGCGTGTACGTGATGGACGACGGGACGTGGGTGCTGTATTTTTACACGTGGGGCAACCAGTCGTCCGCGCCGGAGTCGTGGGCGATTGGCCGCGCGACTGCGCCTGATCCGGCGGGTCCCTGGACGGTCGATCCCGCCCCGGTGCTGATGTCCGGCGGCGAGGGCGCGTGGGATGGGGCGCAGGTCGCTGCGCCGAGTGTCGTGGCGATTTCGGGCGGGTACGGGCTGTTTTACACCGGGACCGACGCCGACGGGAGGCGTATGGTCGGCATGGCCATCGGCCCCGACGGGATCGACTGGTTCAAGAACGACGATCCATCGACCACCAGTGCGCTGTTTGCCGAAAGCGATCCGATCATGAAACCCGGCGACGAAGGCGCGTGGGATGCCGCCTTCATTCACCAGCCGCGCGTCACCCGCACGCCGGATGGACTGGTGATGTCGTACCGCAGCACGGCCCCCGGCGGAACCGACAAGGGCTACGGGCTGGCGGTCAGCCGGGACGATGGTTATACGTGGAAGCGCTACGCGGCTAACCCGGTGCTGTCCGACAGAAGTTTGCTGCGGCGCGGCCTGTGGTACAACGCCCTGGTTTACCACGACGGGCTGTTGTATATGCCGGTCGAGATTCAGCGCGGGTACCAGAACGAAACGGATGTTTACATGGCGACGATTGAGGGCGACCCGTTCCAGTAGCGCCAAACTCGCTCTTGACACTCAGAACAAATGTTCGTATAATCATATTATCAAAACCCACTCCGGTATGGCATCCCTCTCAACACGCGACCCCCCCTCGTGTGCGCCAGCCGGTAACCGCAACGGGCGGCCTCGCTACAGGCCGCCCGTTCTTTTATCGTACGATCGGAAGATGCGCGCGTCTATTCGGGTTTTTTCTCCAGCGCAGCGCGCAGGTCCACCCCGCGAAACGGCAGGCGAAACAGCGGCGCGAATACGCAGACATCCAGCACGCCCGCCACCAGCGGTACCAACCCAATAATAACCACGATCCAGCCCACCGTACCCCCGATGAGCAGCCCGACGATAATCAGGACTACACCGGCGGCAGCTCGCGCGATGCGCCCGTTAAAACTGGCAAGAAACCGGAACAGGTCGTTCATTTGATGCCCTCCATTTTTCCACCATGTTTACTCTTATATAATACAACACTTTTGCCGCCGGTAGGTTATGATCCGCCCGGATCGTGAAATCTGCGCGGCGGTGCTCTGCCCGCTATAATAGCGCTTTCGCCCGCTTGTATGAGACCAGGAGCGCTCGCCGATGACACACGACGATCTCACCACGATCCGCCGCGAGGACCGCGCCGTTACCGATGAGGCATGGATTCGAGCCTTTCTGCGCCGCGCCCCGGTCGGCGTGCTGGCAACCGCCAGTGCTGGCCAGCCGTTCATCACCAACAACCTGTTTGTCTATCACGAAGCGGAAAACTGCCTCTACCTGCATACCGCGCTGCAGGGCCGCGCCCGCGCCACTGTCGAAGCGAATCCGCGCGTGTGTTTCAGCGTGATGGAAATGGGACGCCTGCTGCCTGCCGGTGTCGCGCTCGAATTCAGCGTGGAGTACGCGAGCGTGGTCGTGTTTGGGCACGCGGAGATCGTGACCGACCGGACGGCAACACGCGGCCTGCAACTGCTGCTGGACAAATACGCGCCGCACCTCGCGCCGGATCGTGATTACCGCCCGCCCATCGACCAGGAAGTCAACCGCACCAGCGTGTTCCGGATCACGATTGAGGCGTGGAGCGCCAAGAAGAAAGAGGTCGCCGCCGGCTTCCCCGGCGCGTACTGGTACGCTGCCCCGCCCATGTTGGAGTCGCTGGCAGCCCGAAATGCCGGTTCCGGTTGACCTGCCTGTCGGTTCGCCAGTATGATGGGTATGTTACGGGGAGCAGGTGCATGGAGGCACGCGTGTCAAAACGTATTCTTTACATCGAGGATAACCCGCGAGATCAACGGCTGGTGCAGAAAGTGCTGGGCGCGCGCGGGTACGATCTACTGCTGGCGAGCGAGGGCGAAACCGGGGTCAAACTCGCCGCCGAACAATCCCCTGACCTGATCCTGGTCGACATTCAAATGCCCGGCGTGGATGGCCTGGAAACCGCCCGGCGGCTGCGCCAGATCGAAAGCTGCGCCAAGACGCCGGTTGTCGCCCTGACCGCCTATTCTGAGAAGTACCAGCGCCAGGCGTATCTCGACGCCGGTTTCACCGATTACCAGCAAAAACAGGCGGGAATCAAACCGCTACTCGACCTCGTGAAACGTTTTCTTGACACCTGACGGAGGCTCCGCGTGGATTCAGACCGCCAGCAGTTACAGCGCGCCCGCGAACTCATCCTGCAAAAACGGTTTGACGACGCGCGCGCACCGGCCTGCGTGTGAACGTCAGCGACGAACAAGGAAACAGGAAACGTTAAGGTGGCGGATTCTCGCCGAGTTTACCTCACCCAAAACCAGGAGAATGGAGCCGCCTGTTCGCTAGTCCGCGATCACGACTTTCCAGGTGCCGGTTTGACGGTACTTGACGCACGGCGTCCACGAACCCAGCGGGCGCTGGCAGTTCCGGCAGGTGTTCAATCCCTGGAACTGTTTGCAGTAACTCTTCACGACGTACTCGAATACCCTGGCGTTTCGAATGGCAAAGGCGGTTTCTTCAGCGATCATCATCAGCATCAGTTGTTCGTCGGTGGTGAACGGCTGGCCGTCTGTTTTGTTCAGCACTTCCAGCACACCGATCTTCTCGTCTCCGGCCACCAGCGGCACGGCGATCAGGTTGCGCGTCTCAAAACTGGATTTTGAGTCGAACACCCGGTACAGGCGCGGATCATGCTGGGCGTCGTTGATGGTCTCCGGCTGCTGAGTTTGCAGGACGGCTCCGGCCAACCCCTTGTTAGCGGGCATCGTGGCAGCCATTAACACGGGTTTGGCCGGTCCCTCTACCTGGTAGAAGTGAAAATTCTGCTTGTCGTTGTCGAGCAGCAGGATTGATGCGGCTTCGGCAGAGATGTTTTCCATGCAGCAGTACAGGATCGCCTCCATCAATTCCTCCAGCCCAAGCGACTGTGCCAGCATCGAACTGACGGTCTGATAGGTGTTCAGATGCGCAAGCTGCCGGGCGACGCGGGCTTGTTCGGCCAGCCGGTGGATGGTGTGCGCCAGCACATTCAATAGCGGCGGGGAGAATTCCGGGACTGCCACGCCTAACAAGCCGACCAGGCGTGTCTTGACCCGCAGGGCATAGGCGTGAATCTCAACGGAGTCCAGCGTCGTCGGGACGACGCGCTTGACCGTCTGGCCGGAGAGGTCAGCCGCGATCTGGGCGCAGACCTGCTCCAGGGCTGTCTCCGGGGAAAATCCGTGTGTATAGGGAGCAGGCGTACCGGTCACATACAGGAACGTCTGCGGCACAGGGGCGAGCGCCGCGACAGCCGGGAGGATTGTTTCGGCCAGTTCTTCCAGGCTCCCTGCTGCGACCACCCGATCGGCCAGTTCTAAGAGTTGCTCGGGCGATATGTTGTGCGTAGCCAAAGATTTCTCCATCGCGTTTGTACCTCCCTTCAGATCATTATATATCCAAAAATGTGCCTGCCCCTGATCCGTCGCCGCAAACCGCCGGTCGTCCTGGCGGAAAAGCAGGTGGTCCACCTGCAACCAACCCCTGTTTCCCTCATAAAAAATAAAAAGAAGCATAGAAATTTCTAAATGTGGGGGCAAATGGCGGATCGCGCTTTATAATCTCTGGTGAAAATCGGAACAGGCCACAATGGAGATGTCAGATGACGACTGCCACCCGGACGGAGGTCCCCGCCGCGCTCGGTAAGGCTCGCTCGCAGCGTGTCGTTGCCTCGCTGGTCGTACTCTTTAAGCTGCGCGTCGTGATGCTGCTGTTATTTGCGGCGTTGGGCGGCGCGATGCTCGCCAGCGCAGGGTCACCCAACGGCGGTGACCTGGGGCTGCTCGTGCTGACCGGCGGGTTGTCGGCGTCGGGCGCGTCGGCGCTGAACCAGTACGTCGAGCGCTTCAAGGACGGCGCGATGAAACGCACGCGCCGCCGCCCGCTGGTGACAGGCGATGTCAGCCCGCGCCTGGTGCTGGTGGCCGCGTCGGGTATGGTCGTCGGGGCGAGTCTGATCGCGTGGGCGGCGGGTAACCCGGCCCTGGCCGTGTGGCTGGCGGTCGGCGCGTTTATCTACGTCGGCGTGTATACGATCTGGCTCAAGCCGCGCAGCGTGCTGAACGTCGTGATCGGGGGCGCAGCGGGCAGCGCGGCGGTGATCTCCGGCGGGGCGGCAGTCGGCCAGTGGTCCAATCCTGGCGTGCTGATCCTGGCGCTGCTGCTCTTTACGTGGTCCCCGATGCATTTCTGGAGTCTGGCGCTGGCCTACCGCAGCGATTACGCGCGGGCCAACGTGCCGATGCTGCCGGTCGTGATGTCACCGCGCCGCGCCACGTTCTGGATGCTCGCGCACGCGCTGGCGACCGGGGCGTTTGGTCTGATGCTGGCGCTGGATGGCGCGTTAGGGCTGGTTTACCTGCTGCCGGTGGCGCTGGCGACTGCCTGGCTGCTGCGTAACACGGCGCTGCTGCTGCACGATTACACCGGGTCGCGCGCGATGAGTGTGTTCAAGGCGTCGAACATCTACCTCAGCCTGGTGCTGCTGGTGATCTGCGTGGTGACGCTGGTCTGAGTCCCGCCCGCTGCCGTGTCCCCAGGAATCAAGACCGGGGCGGCTCGCCGTGAGTCGCCCCGGTGTGATTCTGCGCTGGCTAACGTCCTCGCGATAGCAGGTTCTTGGGCAGCCGATGCAACAGGACAATCCACCCAAAAGCCACTACCCCGACGATCGCGCCGGTCAGGATGGTCTTGAAAACGTTGAAGTTGTAGGTAAGGTAGCTGTTGGAAACGATGTCGTACGCGATGTACCATACCAGAAACGCAACCAGGCCGGCAACCGCGCTCATGATCAGCCCCGGCAGATTGTAGGCCCCCTTGAGAATGGCGTATGTCGGGCCGTTCAACGCCGCGACGATCCACCCAAAGGTGAACAGCAGTGCATTGGTCGGCAGGCCAAGAATCTCGTCCAACAGGGCGGCTACAATGGCCGAAACAACCGCCAGCACCAACACCATAATCCCGGTGTTGATGTCGATGCCGAGCTGCGTCACCATTTGCTGAGCCTGCTGCATGACCTCATCTGCCTGACGCCCCTGGGATGGCTTGCCTTGCGGTGAGGGGGGTGTTTGATTCTCGCTCATGTGGTAAGTGCCTCCTATTATCATTGTGATCGGACACTTGGTTCGTACTCTGACGGGGTGATCGTCCAGCACCGGCCCGCCGGGAACCGCGCCTCTTCATACTGGACGGAAACAGGAGCCGACAATCCGGCAATCCGGCAAAAGCGGCGTGCCCGGTTTCATTATGCTTTGTATTATTAAGACTCTAGCAGGAGTCTGCAATCAACACAAGTGGCCGCAGGCGGCGCGCTCATCCCCCAGCCGAAGAAAATCCCAGGTAGAATACGGCTTTTTTGTTGCGCAGATCGCGCCGGGCGTGTAGTTTTGTAGGTGGCGCGTGGTTGGGCGCTGTGCCCTGGCTGTGCTACGTTCCACACAGATGAAGTTGAAAGTAACCGGGAATGTTGAAAACACTATTTGGATCACGACGTTCGGCCCTTACTGTTTTGACTATCGCCGCCGCCTGTGTGATCTGCTGGATCGCCTGGATGCGCTTTTTTGCCGTCGCCGCGCTGAACCCGTCGCCTGCGCGTTATGTCACGTTCGTGACGGCCAGCGGCGAGCAGCAGCCGTTCCGGCAGATATGCGCCGGTCCGGCTTTCAGCCAGGGGGACCGCGTGTGGCGCTACTGCCAATACGCGCCCGGCGATCTGCTGTCGGGTGACGCGCCGGGGCAGTGGGGTTTGGTGCGGTTTGACCTGGATGCCGGAAAAGCCCGGCTGGACTGGCCGCTGCCTGAACCGCCGGATGCGCAAATGCTGGCGTTGGCCGCTTCCCCGTTCGATGATCTGGCGGTGGCGTGGGGAACGCCGGGGCTGTCGGCGGTGTATCGCGTGTTGAGTGAGGGTGGTATCGTGCCGCTGGACGTTCCCTCAACGGCGGCGGCGGACGTGTTCGGGCTGGCGTGGGATGGCGACGCGCTCGAACTGGTGACCGCCAGCAGCGGCGCGGCGAGTCCGGCGGCGATTGACACGCATGAAGCGGGCATCTGGATGGCGTCACGGTCGGCCCCGCTGCCGGAGCCGTGCCGCCAGGGTGCGATCTGTGCGCTTCAGGTGGCGCGTCGCGAAGACTCCGGCTGGCGATTGGTCTATGCGGTGGCCGCGCCCGCGCCAGATGGCCCGGCGGCGACTCGCCCCGCAGCGGACCGCGTCGATCTGCTGTGGATCGACGAGGCCGGGGCGGTCGAGATGCTGGCGACGGTGGCGCTGGCCGACCTGGCTCCCGATCAAGTCGTAGTGGGCGACGATGGTGAGTTGGTCGCGCTGGGGATCATGCTCGACCGCGCGCCGGGGAACGTGATCAACTGGACGACCAACGCGGCCCCGTTCGTGCTGCGGGACGGCGTGTTGGAGCGTGTGGCCGC
>CAYMTN010000131.1:0-15163 GCA_964393335.1 uncultured Anaerolineaceae bacterium | reverse complement strand
GAACGCCTGACGATCCAGCGCCGGATGGTGATCGACGCGCTGTGCGCCGAGGGCGAGCATCTGTCGGTGCAGGATGTCCAGCAGCGCCTGGCGCAGCACGGCCCGGCGGTGAACGAAACCACCGTGTACCGCATCTTGCAGTGGCTCAAGGACCAGGAACTGGTATCCCAAACCGACCTGGGACAGAGCGTGGTCTACCAGATCATCGGCAGCAAGCCACACCATCACCTGGTATGTTTGAACTGCGGCGCGGTCATTGACATCGACGACAGCGCCATCGAACCGCTGCGCGAACGACTGCGCAGCGCGTATGATTTTGAACCGCGCATCGAACACATGGCGTTTTTTGGCGTATGCGGCGCGTGCCGCGATGACTCCACGTCCTGATCGGTCCGCCGGTTGCGGCGTGACCACATCACCCCGGTTGGTACGTACTACTGATCACACGCATACTCACATGACGGAGATAACACACATGCGACCCCGGCGTTTTGTATGGATGTGGGCTTTGCTGGTCCTGGTGATGGTCGCGCTGCTGGCGTTTGTGCTGCTGCAAAACAGCGCCGCGGCTGAAGACAGCGTCCGCGACGACGAAACGGCGATCCGCGCGCTGGTCAAAACGATGGAAACCGCCGTCATCGAGCAGGACGCCGGGACGTACCTGGGCTGCGTGGACCTCTCCGACCCGATCTTCGCCAGCGAACACCGTTATTGGGTGAACGACTGGGCTGAGGGCGATCCGCTGGCCCAGTTCGTGATGCAGGTTGATCACATCGCGGTCAGCGGGGACGGCGCGACCGCCGCGTTGTCGATGATGTGGGCGGTCCAACCGCTCGTCAGCTACCGCGCGGCGATGTTTCCCGTCCGGTTTGTGCGCGGATCAACCAGCGGGTGGCTGTATGCGGGCGAGGCGTGGGTCACGCTGGAAACGGATCATTTTCAGGTCAACGTCTTCCCCGGCATGGACTCGACCGCCGAAACGGTGGTCGGCATGCTGCCCGCGATCTACGATCACGCCACCGGCAGCCTCGGTTACGTGCCGGGCAGCGCCATGTCGATCAAGCTCTACGACAGCCAGGACGCGTTGGGCGCTACGATTGCGCTGCGCCTGCCGCCGATCCGGGGATGGAACGAACCGGGCGAGTCGTTAAAACTGTACGTGGAACCGCCGGAAATCCCATCACGGAGCGTGCTGGCGCACGAAATGACGCACTTTTTGACCTTCGACATGGCCGGTACCACGCACGGCCTGTATCCCTGGTGGCTGGCGGAAGGGATCGCGCAGTTGGTCGCCTCAGACTACTGGGAGCCGGACCAGGCGGCCAGCCAACTGAATATCGTGCGCGAGTGGCAGCGGCGCGGCATGTTGGCCGACTGGGACGCCATCAGCGATTACGAGACGACGCCGGTCGCATTGTGGGGGTTTGTCTACCCCCAGGGTTACGCCTTTGCCCGCTACGTCACCGACACGTTCGGCGCGGAAACGCGTAACGAATGGCTGCGCGCGATGGCCAGGGACATGGCTATCGACGCGGCTTCGCAGCACGTGTTGGGCAGCTCGTTTGCGGCGTTGGATGGCCGGTTCCAGGCGTGGCTGCGGCAAACCGTGCCGGAATCGAGTTGAGTACCGGCTGCCAGCGTCCAGCACGAACGACAACCGGCGTGACATGATTCCCCTCGCTCCAGGCTGCGCCATAAGAATAATGCCCCCATCCCCCGCAACCCCTTCCCTGAGGGAAGGGGAGCAAAAGCGGTCTTTCGCCGGGAATAGACGATTAACTGGGTAGATTATTTTCTGGAATGGCCCTACAGCCCCTCGCGCCGCAGCCGCCGCAGAAACTCGACACTTTGCAGGCGCTGTTCCAGCAGGTACGTGAGATAGAGCAGCATGATCTGTTCCAGCGCCTGGTGCTGCGCCCCGGCGATCTGCAAGACACGGACGGCATCCCAGGGGCGCGTTTGCAGGTAGCGTAGAATTTTCAACCCGGTCAGGCTGAGCGGCACCCCGCGATCCAACCCTTCGTGGTGGGCCGGGCAGATCACGCCGCCATCCGCCGGGCTGAAAAACTGGTCCTGCGGCTCGATGGTTTCCTGGCCGATGGCGCACTGGTGCAGCGACGGCGCGAATCCCGCCAGCGCCAGCAGCCGCAGTTCGTAGTAGCGCGCTACGAGGCCCAGATCGACGTCTTCACACAACCAGCCGAGCGCCTGCACCAGCAGGTCAAATTCGGCGTGGCTGGCGTCTTGCTCGGCGGTGAAACGGTCCAGCAGCTCGACGAGGTGATTGGCGTACGTGCCGCGCACCAGGTCTTCACGCAGGGGCAAAAACGGCTCTTTAGTTTCCGCCTGGGTGACGATGTGCAGCTCGCGCCCGCGCGCGATCAACATATCGACCAGCGCGAACAACTCGACATGCCCGGTCTTACGCGCGGTGGGCTTGCGCGCACCCTTGGCTATCGCTCGGAACTTGCCGTGCCCCGGCGTCAGCAGGACCAACAGGCGATCCGCTTCGCCAAAATCCTGACGCCGCAGAATCACGGCATCCGTGCGGAACGTGCGCTCCATGCCCGGCATTGGCCTATCCTTGCGCAGCCTGTCCTTCTGCGAGTTTCTTCGGGCCGAACCCTTGCGGCAGCAGGTCGGTCAGCGACCCTTCCCAGGTTATCACACCGCCTGCATCGGCCATGATGACCGTCATCTCCGGGCCGAACTCATACAACACCTGACGGCAGATGCCGCACGGCGCGGCCCCGTTGCTGGTCACGACGGCAATCGCGCGGAAGCCGCGCTCGCCGTCGCTGACGGCCTTGAAGGCTGCCGTACGCTCGCCGCAAACCGTCGCCCCAAACGACGCGATCTCGATGTTGCAGCCGGTATACACGCTGCCGGAGTCGGTCAGCAGCGCCGCGCCGACCGGGTAGGCGGAATAAGGCACGTAGGCCCGCCGCCGGGCGCTGATCGCCTGCGCGATCAGGTCTTCACGCTGCGCGGCAGTCAGAGGGGAAATTTCGTGTGTCGTCATATCGTCCTTGCAACCCTGCTACGTTAGAATCAAAGGACGTTGAAGTATAACAAAAAACGGCGGGGCGCGCCGCTTCTGGACAAAACCACGCGGCACGGTATACTTTTGGCCGGTGATTTGCGCCCAACGAAAGGGACTCTCAGTGGTCCGGTTGACCGTCCTGCTGATGGTGTTGACAGCAACCCTGCCCGGCCTGGGGTTGCCGCACGGCGCGGCAGCCCAACAGCCGCAGACCGGCGCGATCTGTGTCGCGGCGTTTGCCGATACCAACGGTAACGGGATGCAAGACGCGGGCGAAACCGCGCTGGCGGGGGTCAACGTCAACCTGGCGACGGGCGGCGTGATCATCGCCACGCACATCACCGACCTTGACAGCGATCCGTACTGTTTCGACAACCTGCTGACCGGCATTTACACGCTGACCTTCACCGACAGCCCGATGTACCGCACGACCACCGCCAACGAGGGCACCTTTGCGCTGGAAGCCGGTCAGCGCCTGACGATCAACGCGTTTGGGGCGTTCCCCATCCCGCCGGATGCACTGCGAGCCGAAGTCGCCGCGCAAATAGCCGCCGACAACCAACCACTCGAAACGCCCACCCGGCTGCTGCTCTCAACCGTTGCCGCCATGATCGTGATGCTGTTTATGATCGGGGTCGGAGCCGTGATTCTCGGCGTATCCGGCAGCCGGAAACGCCCGTCCACCAGGGCAACCAGGGAAATTCAACCCCCCGCTGAGATCAGGCCGCCATCCTGTTAGGGCACCTGTTCACCCGGCGGCAGCAAGTCACGGTACACCGCCGCGATCAGGCGCGCCCGGTCCACGCCAACCTGCTGCATCAGCCGCGCCCCGTACGGATTCTGCGCCAGCGCCAGCAGCAAATGATCGGTGCCGGTGTAGTGCGTGCCGAGCTGATCGGCGCGGTCCCCCGCCTGATCGATCACGTCCTCCAGCACAGCCCCGGCGTTCAGCGCGTCCCCCGGCATGAACTGGCCGAGCGCCGCTTCTAACGCGGCGACATCCAGCCCGCAGTCGCTCAGCAGGCGGCTTACAGGGCTGCGCTGTTCGCGCGCCAGCACCAGCAGCAGGTGATCCAGCCCGACAACCGCGCGTCCGGTGCCATCCGGCGGCCCGGCGGCCAGTTGACCGGCGGCATTCAGCACCCGGCGAGATAACTCGCTCAGGCGCGCGAAGCGTTTGGCGGCTTCGATGCTCAACTCGGACACGTCGTCGTTGAGCAGCAGGCGCATACGCCGCCGAATCTGGTCCGGGCTGATCGCCAGCGTCCGCAGCAGGTCGGAGACGCCGCCCGCCCGGCTGCGCGCCAGCGCCAACACGAAATGCTCTGTCCCGATGTAGTGATGCCCAAACCAGCGCGATTCTTCAACGGAAAGGACCAACACCCGGCGCAGCGCGGGAGTCAGATCGAGTGTGGTGATCAGTGGGTCAACGGCGGGGTGCAGCATGCGCACTTCCAGCTCAGCGCGGCGCGTGTCCACGTTCAGATCGGCCAACACCTGGCAGCCCAGACTGCCCCTCTCACGCAGGATGCCGACCAGCAAATGATCGGTATCGATGACGTCGTGTTGGTATTCCTGGGCCAGCAGCCGCGCCTGGTACAATGCGCGGCGCGCATGTTGGCTATGACGGTTGTTTAACTCCATCGGCGAATTCGTCCCGGCTGCCGATCCTGCTGTAAGCGAGGGCGCGCATGGGCGATCTCGCTTCTCGCGCGGGGGCGCGACGATTGACGTTCAGCCTTGATCGTACTTTATGATCGCGTTCTCGCACAAGGCACGCGCTGAGCGCAGATAGACAGCCCCATCTACCCCACCGCGCGCTTTTTGGTATAATCCCCGCCATGCACACAGCACAAACCCATATCTGCCTGAACGCACACCTGCTCACCGACGCAGGCAGCTACCGGAGCGCAGGCATCAGGGGGTATATCGCCAACCTGATCCGCGCGCTCCCGGACGCTGACCCAACGTTCACCTACACCGTTTTCTGCGGGAGCCAGGGCGGGCCACCCGATCATGAGCGGCTTGCCGTGCGGCGCACACCGTTTAGCACGCAGCATCCCCTGCGCCGGATTCTATGGGAGCAGTTTGGGCAGCCCGCCGCGCTGTGGCAGGTCAGGCCGGACGCAGCGCACGCGCTGGCCTTTGTGACGCCCGTGCTCAGCCGCGTGCCGTCGTTGGTGACGGTGTACGACCTGAGTTTTGTGCACTATCCTGATCTGCTGCCAGCCGCGCGTCGCTGGTATTTGCAGGCGTTGACGCGGCGGTCGTGCCGCGTCGCGCGGCGCGTGATCGCCATTTCGCACAGCACGGCGCGTGACCTGGTGGAGACATTCGGCGTTCCGGCAGCCAAGATCGACGTGGCTGTGCCCGGTGTCGATCCCCGCTTCAGGCCGCTGCCAGCGGCGGAGATCGCGGCATTTCGCACGCGGGCCGGGCTGCCGGACCGGTTCCTGTTGTTTTTGGGCACGCTGGAGCCGCGTAAGAATCTGCCGGTGCTGCTGCACGCTTACGCACAACTGCCCGCAGCCGACCGGGCGGCGGTGCCGCTCGTGCTGGCGGGCGGCAAGGGCTGGATGTTCGACGCCGTTTTTCGTACCATCGAGGCGCACGGGCTGGCTGACAGCATCCGCCTGCCGGGGTACGTGCCTGCTGCTGACCTGCCGCTGTGGTACAACGCGGCGGAAACGTTCGTCTACCCGTCCATATTTGAGGGCTTCGGGCTGCCGGTTGTCGAAGCGCGGGCCTGCGGCACGCCTGTGCTGGTATC
Source organism: uncultured Anaerolineaceae bacterium (assembly GCA_964393335.1). Classification (GTDB taxonomy): domain Bacteria; phylum Chloroflexota; class Anaerolineae; order Aggregatilineales; family Aggregatilineaceae; genus CAYMTN01. The sequence goes on along the minus strand of CAYMTN010000131.1, from coordinate 9,350 downwards.
GGATGCGTCATCGCTGCCCGAGGCCACCGGGGATGGCGTGCTGCTGCCGCCGGATGACGCGGACGCCTGGACCGGGGCGCTGTCACGCGCCATTCACGATGCGGCATGGCGCGCGGATGCCGGGGCGCGCGGGCAGGCGCACGCGGCAGGGTTCACGTGGGCGCACACCGCCGCGCAGACGGTCGCCAGTTATCGCCGCGCGCTGGAGTACAATGGACAGACCACTCAAAACAAATGAATTTTTACGTTTACGTGACATCAAACAGTCAGGACACAGTCTATGACCTACTCCCCATTCAAATGGCCGCGCTGGCTGCTGCCGACAGTGGATGCCGCGCTGGTGCTGGTAGCGTTCCTGCTATCATACTACCTGCGCTACGAAGCCCAGTTTTTGCAGCCGGTTGACGAGGCCAACGCCGCGCCGTTTGATCCTTACATCATGTATGCTGCGATCTTCGCCGCGCTGATGCTGCTCTTCAACCAGAGCGCCCGGCTCTACCGCGAGCAACGCGGGCGGACATGGTGGGACGAAGTGTTTGCCATGGGCAACGGGGCCACCAACGCCGCCGTGTTCGTCATGGCGCTCAGTTTTTTGCTGCGCCCGCTGGTATTTTCGCGGTTGTTGATCGTGCAAGCGGCGGTGCTCGTGGTGATCCTGTTGGGGTTGTGGCGGCTGGCGCTGCGCATCCTGCACGGGAACCTGCGGCGGCGCGGGATCGGCGTGGAGCGCGTGCTGGTCGTCGGCGCGGGATCGGTGGGCCTGTCCGTGCTGCAAACGATGGTCGCGCGGCCCGACCTGGGCTATAAGGTCGTCGGGTTCGTGGACGACGACCCCGACCGGGGCGCGAATGACCTGGGACGCGTCCCCGCGCTGGGCATGATCGATAACCTGCCGCGCCTGATCGACCGCTACAACGTCGATCTGGTGATCATCACGCTGCCCTGGCAGGTCCAGCGCAAAATCCTGCAAATCGTGCGCGAATGCGAGCGCAAACACGTCAAGGTACGCACGGTGCCGGACCTGTTCGAGCTGAGCTTGAGCCAGGTCCAGGTTGAGATGCTCGGCGGGATTCCACTGCTCGGCCTGAACGGCGAGCCGCGCCTGCGCGCCACCAGCCAGTTAGCCAAACGCGCGATGGATATCGGGCTGGCGCTGCTGGCGCTACCGGTGGCGGCCCCGGTCCTGCTGGTGATCGCCATTGCGATCCGCCTGGATTCGCCGGGGCCAATCGTCTTCTCGCAGCAGCGCATCGGGCAGGATGGCAGGCCGTTTAAGGTCTACAAGTTCCGCTCGATGGTCGCCAACGCCGAAGACCTGCACGAGGATTTGATCCGCGAAACCGGCGAAGACCCGCGCCATCCCAAGCTGGTGAATGACCCGCGTATCACGCGGGTCGGGCGCTGGATACGGCGTTTCAGCCTGGACGAAGTGCCGCAGCTCTGGAACATCATGCGCGGTGACATGAGCTGGGTCGGGCCGCGCCCTGCCGTTCCGCAGGAAGTCGAGCTGTATGAACCCTGGCATTTGCAGCGGCTGCGCGTCATGCCCGGCCTGACCGGGCTGTGGCAGGTCAGCGGGCGCAGCCAGGTGCCGTTCGAAGAAATGTGCCTGCTGGATATTTATTACATCGAAAACTGGTCGCTGGGCCTGGACCTGCAAATTTTGCTGCGCACGGTGCCGCAGGTCCTCTTTGCACATGGAGCATCATAGCGGTGGTTAGCCAAACGGAATGGACACGCACGCTGCAACTGGAATGGGCAACCGCCCAGGACCTCTATCAGTTCGCGCAACACCTGATCCAGACGCCCAGCCCCTCCGCCCACGAAGGCGACGTTGCCGCGTTGATCGTCGAACAGGCGCAGGCGCTTGGCTTCCCGGACGTACGCGTCAACGCGATGGGCAGCGTGATCGTCACGGTGGGCAGCGGCCCTACCCTGTTATACGATGCGCACATGGATACCGTCGCGCCCGGTGAGCCGGCACACTGGCCGCACCCGCCGTTTATCGGCGTGATCGAAGACGGCACGCTGTATGGCCTGGGCGCGGTCGATATGAAAAGCGCGCTGGCCAGCATGTTGTACGGCGCGCGCCAACTGCTGCCCTACCAGGACCGTTTGAACGGCAGGCTCGTGCTCGCTTTTGTGGTGCAGGAAGAACCGTGCGAAGGGCTGGCGATCCGGTACATCATCGAGGAAGACGGCATCCGGCCCGATTACGTGCTGTTGGGCGAGCCGACCAATCTCCAGATCAGCCGGGGGCAGCGCGGGCGCGTGATGTTTAAGATCGAGGTGGAGGGACAGTCGTCACATGGCAGCCAGCCCGCCCTGGGCCACAACGCCGTGTACGCCGCCGCGCGATTGGTTTTCGCGGTGCAGCTTCTCGCCGGTGAACTGCCGCACGATCCCTTCCTGGGGCCGGGCACGATTGCGGTGACCGCCATCGAGAGCCGGGGAGCCAGCCTGAACGCGATCCCCGACCTGTGCAAAGTCTACGTGGATCGCCGCCTGACGTTGGGCGAAACGGTCATGAGCGCGCAAGCCCAATTGGAGAGCCTGATCAGCCGCGAAGATATCCCCGCCAGCGTGCAGATCACTACCTACGACGAGCCGTCCTATACCGGGCTGGTGCGCGCCGCCCGCGAAGCGCATCCCGCCTGGGTGCTGGATCGTGCGCATCCACTGGTGATGGCGCTCAACCAGACGATCCAGGCTGCGCAAGCCAGCGCGCCGGAGATCGGGCACTGGCCGTTTTCGACCGACGGCGTGTACACGATGGGACAGGCGCACATCCCGACGGTTGGTTACGGGCCGGGCGACCCCAACCTGGCGCATACCAGCCAGGAACATGTCCGGCTGGACGACCTGCGCACTGCCGCGACTGTCTACGCCGGGCTGGCTGCGTCGCTGTTGGCGGGCGACTGATTCCCGTCACGGTTCGGACCGGCGCGCCTCGGCCAGCAAGCGCTTGACCAGCGCGATATTCCGCTGCTTCTGATCGCCACGCAGCCGCTGCGCAGCGTTCGTAAAATAACGATGGCTTTCGAGAAACTCAAGCTGGGTGGCATACCACTGTTCTTCGGTCATATCGACCCCGTACCCGGCCAGTTCCTCGCGTAGATTCAGGCTGGTCTGCAAAAAATCATCGCGGCCCAGCGAATCCATATCCGCGTCGGCGATGATTTTTTCCAGCAGAGTCTGGGGGTGCGGCGGCCAGCGGGTCGTCAGGATCAAGCGCTGGACCAGCGCGATCTGCTCGTCGTCATAGCCGAACTGCGGCAGCACGTCCGCCGCAATGGCCGCGCTGACCGTTTCGTGATCGATGCGCTGCCGGATATGTCCCACGTCGTGAAAGCAGGCAGCCGTCAACAGGCACAACCAATCATGGCCGGTCACGCCTTCCAGATCGGCGAAGCGGCGAGCAGCCGGCAGCACGTCATCACGGGTGTGCTGCACGGAATGGTAGTAGGCATGTGGTGGAAGCTCGTGCTCTAATCGCTCTAGGGCATACTGCTTGGCACACTCAAAGTCAGGCTCACCCATAGATCGCCCTGTCCTCCTGGCCGATGGCTGTGCGTCTAGAGTATACAGCAAATGCCATCGAATGACCGCGCGGCAGGGAGATCAGCGAGCTAATGACCGCGTGTCATTTCCTCGAGGAAGTCCTCATTGTTATCGGTGCGCCGCAGTTGGTTGATCAAGGCTTCGGTCGCGCTAATCGTGTCGTAATTGGCGGGCGGCTGCGTCATCTGGACCAGCATCCGGCGCATGGTCCACACACGCTGCAAAATATCCGGCCCCAACAACATTTCTTCACGGCGCGTGGACGACTGCATGACGTCAAAGGCGGGGAAGACACGGCGTTCCTGCAACTCGCGAGATAGATGCAGTTCCATGTTGCCCGTACCCTTAAATTCCTCGTAGATCACGTCATCCATCCGGCTGCCGGTTTTCACCAGGCAGGTGGCCACAATCGTCAGGCTGCCGCCTTCTTCGACGTTACGCGCCGCGCCAAAAAAGCGCTTGGGCGGGTACAGGGCCGACGGGTCGAGGCCGCCGGTCAGCGTGCGGCCACTGGGCGGAACAACCAGGTTATACGCGCGCGCCAGCCGGGTGATGCTATCCAGCAGAATGACGACGTGCTGCTCGGATTCTACCAGCCGCTTGGCCCGTTCGAGCGCCATCTCAGCCACGCGCACGTGGTACGTCACCGGCTCGTCAAACGTGCTGCTGATCACTTCGGCATCCACCGACCGATCCATGTCGGTGACTTCTTCGGGGCGCTCGCCGATCAACACGACCATCAGGTGCACTTCGGGATAGTTGTAGCTGATCGCGTTGGCGACCTCTTTGAGCACGGTCGTTTTACCGGCTTTGGGCGGGCTGACGATGAGGCCGCGCTGCCCGCGTCCAACCGGCGCGATCAGGTTCAACAGCCGCGTGGAAATGACGTGCGGGTCGGTTTCCAGGTTGTAGCGCTCTTCCGGAAAGATCGCGGTCAGGATGTCGAAGCTGGGGCGGCGCTTGGCCTGCTCCGGGTCCAGGCCGTTGACGGCCTCCACGCGCAGCAGCCCGAAATATTTCTCGGAATCCTTGGGCGGGCGAACCTGCCCGATCACCATGTCGCCGGTGCGCAGCCCAAAACGGCGAATCTGCGTCTGGCTGACGTAAATGTCACCTGGCCCCGGCAAATAGTGATCCGACCGCAAGAACCCGATGCCATCATCGATGATTTCGAGCACGCCGCCGCGCAACTGGTGGCCTTGTTTTTCGGCCTTGTCGCGCAGCAAGCGCAGGATCAGGTCCTGCTTTTTAAGGCGACTAAACCCGGCGATATCGGCCTCGCGTGCCATATCACGCAGGGTTTCCAGCGTTTGTGTTTCCAGTTCTGCTATGTCCATTTGGGAATCTCCGAACGAGGAAAACTTTGAGTATGCTACATGCAAGCTTGCATTACCTCATGCACAGATGATGACGAGCAGGTAAATAGTCATGCTTGGGGGAATATCGCATGAGCGATTCACACCACGCGATCAGGGCATCCAACCGTGACACCCGGAAGACTGGAATATTAACAAGTTGTGGATACGCAAAATTGGAGTAATGTGCGTTAAAACAACTAGCTACTTGCCACTATAGCACAGTGTATGCGTATGGTCAAACTTTACTCAACGGCTAACGTGATGCGGACTTGCGCGCACGCCACTGGATGGACTACGGTGACCCGATTGTAAGTTTTCAGCAGAACGTTTGCTGTGGGGCGGCGATGACCATTGCTCGCCCGGCAACCAGAAACCATGTCGTCGAAAACGCGTGACCTCTATTTATCATTATACCACGAACCACAACAAATAATAATAGCCAACTGCCGCCGCGACCAGCACCGAATCGATCCGGTCCAGGATGCCGCCATGCCCAGGGATCAGGCGACCCGAGTCTTTCGCGCCCACTTGCCGCTTGACCGCCGACATCGCCAGGTCGCCCACAGTGCCCAACACGCCGATCAGCAGGCCGATCAGCGCCCCGTGTCCCCAGGTCAACATGGCACTATCGGGCAGGCCGCCCGCCAGCGCGCCAAAGATCACGGCCCCGGCAATCCCGCCCCAGTAGCCTTCCCACGTTTTTTTCGGGCTGACGTGCGGCGAGAGCTTGCGACGTCCCCACCGCCGCCCGACAAAAAAGGCAGCGCTGTCGGCCACCGCCACGCACCCGTAGAGGAAAAGGGTCAGGTAAGCGCCTTCGTCCAGCTCGCGCACGGCCAGCAGCGTATGGCCCAGTCCGCCGATGTAAACGCCGCCAAACACGGCCAGCGCCACCTCGGTGACCGGCTGCTGGCGGCCCTGCTCCATGCCCACCACGGCCTCAAGCGCCCCCAGGATCAGCAGCAGCGCCAGGCCCGGCTCGTACCAGTCAGGATGATCGAACCACGTCGCGCCCAGCGGCAGCGCGATCAGCGCCAGGGTCAGCCATTCCGGGGCACGCAAGCCCGCTTTGTGCATCAGGCGGCTGTATTCGTCGCCACCGATCACCAGCGCCGCCGCGACCAGCAGCGCAAACGCCCAACCGCCCAACACGATCAGACCAGCTAGAATCGGCAGCGCGACCACGCCGACCAGGATACGAGTTCTGAGCATAGTGGCTTCAACCTGAGTGGGTAGGCTATCTGCCCCAGTTTTACGACTGGGGCACCAGGCCAAACCGGCGCTCGCGCCGGGCAAAATAGGCAATCGCTTTTAACAGCTCGTTGCGGTCAAAATCGGGCCAATAGGTGGGCGTCGAATAGTACTCGGCATAAGACGCCTGCCACAGCAGAAAATTGCTCAACCGGAATTCACCACCGGTCCGCACGACCAGATCGGGATCAGGCTGCCCGGCGGTGTACAGGTAATAATCCACCAGCCGCTCGTCGATCTCGTCCGGGGCGACGCCATCTTCGACAATGCGGCGGATGGCGTGGACCAGTTCCTGCCGCCCGCCGTAATTGAACGCCACGTTGAGGATCAACTGGTCGTTATTGCGCGTGAACTCGATGGCACGCCGCACCTTTGCTTGCAGCATCTCCGACAGCCCGTCCAACTCACCGATGTGGCGAAGCTGCACGCCGTTGGCGTGGAGTTGTTTTAGCTCGCGGTCGATCACGGTTTCCAGGATGTTCATCAGGCCGCGCACTTCGGCTTCGGGACGCCCCCAGTTTTCCGTCGAAAAGGCGTAAATAGTCAGAATCCGAATGCCGAATTCGCTGCACGCACGCAGCACACGCCGCAGGTTGTCGACACCCGCCCGGTGACCGGCCACGCGCGGCAGCCCGCGCGCTTTTGCCCAGCGTCCGTTGCCATCCATGATCACAGCCAGGTGATAGGGTACTCGTTCGGGCAGGGGCAACACGTCATCAGTCATAGATCGGTTCTGCTCCGCGATAACTTGATCGGAATGCCGCACAGCGTCGCATCCAGCCGGGATACGGCAGCGGCCCGGCCTTGTTCTAGACTTCCATGATCTCGGCTTCTTTGCGTTTGCCGGCTTCTTCGATCTCATGGATATACTTGTCGGTCAGTTTCTGGACGTCGTCCTGACCGCGTTTGCCCTCGTCTTCCGAGAAGAGTTTTTCTTTTTCAAAATCGCGCAGATCGTCGATCGCGCTGCGGCGCACGTTACGCACCGCGACGCGCGCCTCTTCGACGCGGCGACCAACCAATTTTTGCAGCTCCATGCGCCGTTCTTGCGTCAGCGCCGGGATGTTCAGGCGGATGATGGTGCCATCGTTGTTGGGCGTCAGCCCCAACTCAGACGCCAGGATCGCTTTTTCAATCGTCTTCAGCGAGCCTTTGTCGAAAGGCCGGATGGCGATCAACTGTGGCTCTGGCACTGAAATGGTCGCCAACTGGTAGAGCGGCGTATCGGTCCCGTAATATTCCACGTTCAGTTTCTCGACCAGGCCGGTTGAGGCGCGGCCCGTCCGCATCCCCATCAGGTCTTCTTCGAGCACGGATAGGGCGCTTTTCATGCGCTCCTCGGCGTCCTTCAAAACATCTTTTATCATGGCGTCACACTCCACAGAAGAAGGTTAATCAATAAATACACCAACGAGCGATTGCGACGAAATTGTCGCCTATTAACGCACGGTTGTCAAACCTTCCGCCTGGAAGAAACGATTCAGAGGTTCGTGAGACTATACACGGTGCGCGCCGTGAATCCGCACACGCACCCCGCTGCGGATTCTGCCGGACTATGGTGTACAGTTACCAGGACGGGGTAGCAGCGTAATCCTGCGAGCGAGGAGGTATGATGACCAATCAGACACGCGTGGTACTTTGCCGGACGTTGTTCGGGGCCACCAAAGCAGTACCTATCGAGCGGCTGCGGTTCCGCCCGTCGGCGTATGGCGTCGTCGTGCACGAAGGCCGCATCCTGTTAGCTACCGGCATCCACACGCACAAATACGTGCTGCCCGGCGGCGGCGTCAAGTTAGGGGAGCCGGTAGAAGACGCGCTCAAACGCGAGCTGTACGAGGAAACGGGTATTCAGATCGCGGTGGGTGACCTGCTGCACGCGCACGACGATTTTTTCTATTACGACCCGACCGGCAACGCCTTTCACAGCTTCATGTTGTATTATCGCTGCACACCGCTGACCTTCACGCTGCGGGCGAGTGATGAGGTCGAGGATGACGACGTGGAGTATCCGCGCTGGGTGCCGGTGGAGGAGTTGGCCGCCGGTAACTTTCAGTCGCATGGCGCGCTCACCATGCGACTGCTGCATACCGTCACCGGGTCAGCGCGGTAACCGCGCCGGCTGCCGCGCGACCGCGACCAACAACATACCTAACAGCAGTGTCAGCCAGAATCCAGACGCGGGCATCAGCAGTGCGCCGGTCACCGACACCGCCACTATGCCCCACCCAAAAAACGCGGGCAGGGTACCCAGCCGAGCCTGCGTCCAGTGGACAAACCCGCCCAGGAACACTAATAACACGCCGCACACCATGAACCACAGCGCGGCGTCGCGCTCGGCATTCGTACCGATGCTGTCAAAAAATCCGCCCTGGACGATATCGCCCAGCGGCCCGCTATAATACGCCAGCCCAACCAGGCAGTGACCGATCCCGGTCAGCACCAACAGCCGCCCGGCATGGGGGCGCAAATCAACGCGTGTGCGTGTCATCGTGATCCCTCCTCACGAGCGAGCGCCGCTGGCGGTTCGGCGGTTTGTCTGGCGGCAGATCGAACGGCCAGAAACACTATCAGGTGATGAAACGGACGGATCACGTTGAAGTACAGCGGCCCGGTCCAGTGGTTGTAATGGACGACAGTCATCACGTAGAACCGGCGGCGCTGGGCATCCAGCGGTTCGGCAGCGACAGCTACGTCCGCCGAGAGGTGTTTGTCGTCAAAACTGCCCACCCAATACCGGTCCGGTTCGGCCATTTTGACGGTCAGAAATTCAAACGTCTCGCCGGGTTGCAGGGGCACATCCTCCGGCTGAGCGCGCGGCGCGGTGAGGACGCCGTCTTGAGTCATGCCCAGCAGGCGTACAAACGCCCACCGGATCGCAACCAAAGCCGTCACCCAGCGGGGTTGGTAGGTAAACGTCCCGGCAACCACCGCGCGCAGCGACGTGCTGCCCACCGCCGATTTGACATCGACGTGATCGGCATCCTTGAGGATGGCGTCCATCCCAGGGATGTGAGCAATACACGCAGGCATTGCCATCATACACATTTCTCCGATTGTGCATTTCATAACTTTCAGAACTTTCTGAAAGTATTGTAACACGGGCAGTCCGCAATCGTCAAGGAACTGGCGTGCATCTTTTGACCGCCAATTGCATCCAATCCCCTGTAAGCAACCAAAACG
>CAYMTN010000130.1:0-15222 GCA_964393335.1 uncultured Anaerolineaceae bacterium | reverse complement strand
AGCGCGAGAAAGATCAGCGCAGCGACAGCGCCAAACAACAGTGATCCGATAATGACACTGCTCACGCGGAAAAACACGCTCCCCTGCCAGCTATCCCAGCCGGATTCAAGCAGGTTCCGCGCGCTCACACGGCCACTGTTGGTGCATTCCTCTTTGAATTCACCATCGATCTGTGCGGTCTCGCTGCGCTGCAGATCTTTCGCGCAGACAACCAGATCACCCGTTACGTGCGCCGTGTCGCCCACTGTGACCTGATCCGAAACGACGACCACATCACCATCGATCTCACCGTCCAGGCGAACCCGATTGCCGGTCAGGGTCATGTCACCGTCGACCACGCTATCCGGTTCGAGCGTAATCCTGTAGGCCAGAATCACCTGGTCGCCGCTTACCTGCTCACCGCCGGCGAGATCATAGGATGTCTCCACACTGAAACCGTTCACGTCCCGTCGGACTGCCACACAGGCCGATGACATCAGCAGTAGCAATGTCAGAACTCCCAGCGGCACCAGCCTGTGCCTTGTCGTGTGTGTTGCCACCGTCGTCATGCAGGACATCTCACTTTGTTGCACAAATCAGACGAAACGAATCACGCGCCGCGTTTCACCGGGCGCTACGACTTCTGGTGCCGCGCCAGGAATTTCGACCCGCCCAGCAGATACCAGATCAGCCAAACCCACAAGATCGTCAGCGGAATCATGGTGGTCAGCAGGGCCAGCAGCATTGGTGTTTTCTGGGCCGCCCCCTGGACCTCACCCGCCAGATCGGCCAGCAGGTTGATCATGTAACCGGCAGCGTTGATCAGCGTTTGCAGCCAGTCATTCAACGCGCCGGGATCGGTCAGCACGCTCATCAGAACCAAGAACACGATAGACAGAATCGGCACCGTCAACAGCGCGGCAAACGCCAACCCCAGCGCAATGCCGACGCTCAGGTGACGCTTGGCAAAATCCGGCAGTGGCATCGCGGCGATGGCGGCCATCACGCGGTTCGTAAAACCGGGCGCAGGCGCTACCAGCGGCGTCGTGCGCAGCAGTTCATCCGTCCGGCGCAGGCGCTCCCAGTGTGCGGCGTCCTCGCCTGATTCTTGCAGGCGTGTGCCGAGCGCTTCCGACTCCTGCTCCGACAGATCATCGTCGAGCGCGCGGTTCATACTTTGCTGGTGCTGCAAATCCTCTTTAGCCATCAGGAACCTTCCATCGCAGGGTCGAGGGATGATAATGGTTGCGACTCAAGCTGGCTGGCGAGTGCCTGCCGGGCGCGAAACAGGCGGCTTTTGATCGCGCTTTCGGTCGTATCCAGCATTTCGGCAATCTCCGCGTACGACAGGTCATACCAGTAGCGTAACACAACGGCCAACCGGTAATCCGGGCTGAGTTCATCCAGCATCCCTTGAACCAACAGGTTACGCTCGTTGGTCAGGGTTGCTTCTTCCGGTCCCGGTATGTCACTGGTCAGCGCCGGGTGTGGCGGCAGCGGCTCCTCTAACGACAGCCAGGTTAGCCGCCTGCGGCGCAGCCGGTCGATACAATGATTAGATGTGATCGACAGCAGCCAGGTTTTAAACGAACGCGCCGTATCATACCGATCCAGATTCGAATAGGCGCGCAAAAATGCCTCTTGCGCTGCGTCTTCTGCTTCCCCCCGTTCGTTCAACATACGATACGCCAGGTTGAACACATCACGCTCGTAGTGTTGGACGAGTTCCCCAAAGGCTTGTGGATCGCCCGCAAGCGTTCGCTCCACCCACAGGGAATCGTTTTCTTGACTCACAATAGCCACCCTACCTGGACGAACTAAGTGGTTGCCCCTACTATCAATGATATACGAAAATTTCCGGGCGTGGTTGCAGCCGTTGTACTCGATCCAGCATGAAATTAGTCATAGTATACAGAGTCGGAGTAGAATTCCTCAAAAGTTGCCTGGCGTCAGACACCACAACCGCCGATTCTCACCTCACCATAAAAGGAATGCACATAATGGCAGTAGTTTACCGCGACTCGGATGCCGATTTGGGTCTGCTGATGGATAAGAAAATCGCCGTACTTGGGTATGGCAACATGGGCCGTTCGCTGGCGCTCAATCTGCGTGACAGTGCATTCCCGGTGCTGGTCGGAAACCAGGCCGATTCGTATTCGGAACAGGCGTACCGCGACGGGTTCGAAGTGGTGGCCATTGCCGAGGCGGCGGCACGCTCCAACCTGATTCTGGTCATGCTGCCTGACGAAGTTGCCCCGCATGTCTATCTGCAAGATATCGCGCACGGCCTCGAACAAGAAAAAACGCTCGTCTTTGCGTCAGGATACAACGTGGCGTTCGGGTTCATCGAACCGCCGCCGTTCATTGATGTCGTGCTGATCGCGCCCCAGGCCGTTGGACAGGCGGTTCGTGAAGGTTATGTCGAGGGGCAAGGATTTCCGGCGTTTGTGGCCGTCGCACAGGATGCCTCCGGGCAGGCGTGGCAGCGTGTGCTGGCGGTCGCCAAGGCGCTTGGCGCGCTGCATCATGGAGCGGTCGAAATGACCTTCCAACAAGAAGCCGAGTTAGACCTGTTCACCCAACAGGCCCTGCTGCCGGCGTTGCAGGGCGTGCTGCAAACGGCGATTGAGGTGCTGAACCGCGAAGGCTTCCCGCCGGAAGCCGTTTTCACCAGCCTGTATCTATCCGGGGAATTGGGTTACATCATTACCAAATGGGCAGAGGAAGGGATGCTGCCCAGCCTGGATTTGCACGCTCGCACCGCCCAATACGGCATTCTGTCACGCCTGGAGCGTTTCAAAGAAGTGAAGCTGGGCCGCCAGATGGAAGCCATTCTCGACACGATCCGGCGCGGCGATTTTGCCCAGGAATGGGGCGCAGAATATGCTGATGGTTACCCGCGCCTGCAAGCGCTGCGCCGCCGCCAGGAATCACTGCCGGTCTGGGGAAATGAGCAGGCAGTACTGGCGAAAATCCGCCCAGACGACACGCCGCCCGGCGCATGACGCGATGCGGCAGGCGTTATGCTATAATGACAGACACTTGGTAAGCAAAACACAAAATCGAAGATGGCCGACAGTGTAAGCGGCTGGTGACACGTGCCCCGCAAAAGGAGAGAATGATGCCCGTCGTTAAACTGAACATTCCCCACCGGTCACAGTGGGCTGTTCCGGATGCCGATCTCGCCGCCGGAGATTGCGGCCCGACCTGTGTTGCCATGTTACTCAACGGTCTGGACATCCCGGTCACGCCGGATGATCTCTACGCCGATATCTATCCCGAACTCAAGACAAACCCGGCCATGAAAATCCCGAACCTGGGCTATACCAACTTCACGCACCTGTTCACGGCGGCCACTGCGCACGGCCTGACTCTCAAACGATTCACCTATTCGCCTGCCGGAGCGCTCAAGAGCCTGAAAGCGTCGATAGACGAGGGCAAACCGTCCATTGCGCTGGTCATGTATACGACGTGGCGCGCCAAGACCCACAACAGCTTCGACGGCGCGCATTTTGTGGTGGCCGTGGGTTACAACGACGATCACGTCTACGTACACGATCCCCTGTTCGGGTCAGCTTATCACACAGAACCTGAAGATGGCGCTTATTTCCAGTGGACCGATGATGAGTTCAAAACCGCCTGGAGCGGATTCACGCCTGGCGACAACCCAAACTATGCCTGCCTGACAGCGCAATCCACATTCCCCTTTTTGGAGGGTGCCGCGCCTGACGACGTCGATACAGGCGAAAAAGAAGACGAGCGCGAAACGGTTCATACGTTCACATCACAGGGGCGGCTGCCGCTGCTGGCCGAGCTGAAGCGGCGCATCATGGCGCTGGCAGCCTATGAAGGCGCGTCCGCTCCGAATCTGGATGACGCGGCAACGCTCAATTACTGGGCCTATCACGTCGGAAAATGGGGTGAAACGGCTGAAATACACGTCGTCAAAGACGGCGATTCCCTGTGGAATATCGCAGCAGAGCATTATGGCCAGGGGTCGAAGTGGCACGCGATCATGGCCTTCAACGAACTACCAAACAGCATGATCGCAGTCGGCCAGCGGCTGGAAATCCCGCTGCCGGGCCAACTCGACGTAAGCGAACTACTCGATCCGACCACGCCCGCCCACGACGAACTCGAAGGCTCGGTCCCGCTGCCCGGTCATGGCGGGCCAGAACCGATTGCGGTCGGTTAGCAAGTTACACCCCTTCGATGTAACAAGAAAACGGATGCTTCTACACAGCGGCATCCGTTTTGAGTGTTTGAACGAGCGTGATCAGATCGGCTCGCTGGTGCGTTCAGTCCAATCCTCATATAACTGCCGGATTCCGGCCACAACCGGCCCAACCTCGCCCGTGCCGATAGGCTGCCCGTCGATCATCGTCACGGGCACGACGCCGCGCCCGCTGCTGGTGATCATAGCCTCTGACAACCCCGGCAGGTCGTCCAGGCTCAGTGCCCTCAACTCAACCGGCACGATGGCCGGGGCAGTCGTGAGAATCGCGCGCCGGGTGATCCCGGCCAGCACGCCATCCCCGGCGGTACGTAGCACGCCATGCAGCACGCCGTAAAAATTGCTCGACAGTCCTTCCAACAACCGCCCATCGCCCGAAACAAGCACGCCTTCGTACACGCCGGGCGGCAGGTTTTTGACCGCAGACTGGCGCGTCGTCATCCAATCAGTCATTTTTGCTACCGGGTTTTCGCGTACCAGGGGCAGTGTCGCCACGTGTGCGCCATGTTTTAACACGTCACCAGGCACAGGCTGGTACAGCTCCAACGCAAGATAGACCCTGTCCGGCTCATCACGCGGTACCGTGATACGAAACTTCGCCTCTGGATAACCCGCACGGTGGAGCAAATCGCGTAATGCCGAACGCAGCCGGGCACGGTCCAGGGTTAACGGGATGCCAACCAGCCGCGCCGACTCTTCGAGCCGGTCCAGGTGCGCATCCAGCAACAGCGCGTGATCGCCATGAAAGGTGCGCGCGACAGTATATACGCCGCGCGGTTCGTGCGTGACAGCCTCGGTGAGCGAGCCAACGGCGTACGGCGTCGGCACCAGATCATCGCGTGTCAGGATGTAGGTCGGAATAGCTTCAGAAATATGCGACATGCCTGTTTTCCCCCAACGGCGTCAGGAATACCCGGCCAATCATACTACACAACTCAGCGGGAATAAACCGCGATTATCGTTGGGAGTTGATCCCATGCCCGATATTCGGTTTCATAACCCGGCACAGTTACGGCCATCCCGGTAGATCGCCCGCCGTCCAGACCGAACGCGATCTGCAAATCCAGGTCGCCGCCCGACAGCCAGATTTGCAGATCGGCAAGCGCGATCAGGTTATGTGTCACGCCGACGAGGATTCGCCCGGCGCTGTCCTGGCCGATCCAGGTGCGGCGCGAGCGTTGGTCAAACCCGTCACCCTGGGGAGCCAGCACACCGCCCACCTCGATCAACACCGGAAAACCCTGCACAGCCTGGGTCAATCCTTCGCCCCAATACGGCTCGCTCACCAGCGACCGCACGCGTGCCGTATCGCCAATGACCTGAAACATGCCGCCGTATCCCGCAAACGATTGTCCCCACGATTGTCCATCGCTGACGACCAATCCCAATGCGTAACCGGTCTCATCAAAAAAGCCGCCATTGACGATCACGCTTGCCTGCGGCAGCAGGCCGCGCCACACCTCCAGACTGTACGGCGTGCCGGGGCTGTAATGCACCCGTATCGTGACCATCGCCGGGTCCAGCCGGACGACCGCCATCTGCCCGGAGCGTGTCAGCGAGACAGCCGGCAGGTCCATGTCGCGCTGCTCAATGCCGGGCGCGATGCGCTGCCAGCCGTCTGCCGGGACCGGCGTTATCTGCGGGACCGGCGCAGGCAGATCACCTGCAGGCGATTGTGTTACACGAGCGGCATTGCAGCCGAACAGCATGACCAGCGCCAGACAAGCCGCGATGATCCGGCCCCCGCGCCTGGGTCCGAAAACAGATTGGATGTGCATCATACAGTTATGATTTGTCCTGGTCTTTGGAAGAACGCCGCCGCTCCAACAACCGCGACGCCAACGTCCCCTCGCCCTGTACAGGGGCGGACGAGCCTCGAGGCGACCGGTTCGCTGGTGGCGCGGTCTTGGGTGCATCTGTCCGCCGGACAGATGGTGCTCGCCTGCGCACCTGTTGGGATGATTCCGCCTGTCGAACCGGCGGCGGACCGGCGGCGCTGCCTTCCTGCGGTGGGCTCACAGTACGGGCGCGGCCTTTGGCGTCCATCAGCCGATCCAACCGGCCCGACGCCTCCCCGCCAGCAACTGCCGGTTTGGATCTGAACGGCGAGGCGATCCGCTCACGCATACTTTCCAGGTCACTTCGCGTGATGATCAACCGGCGCACGGCCACGTCAACGGGCAGCATCAGCAGCGCGGCAAGCACGAAGTACGGCCAGACCGGTTGTGCCGCCCGCTCTTGATCGAGGTTATGCAAAAACGCGTCGTCCGGGTCCGTTTGCAGCGACGTGCCGTGTGCTGTGTCGGCAATCCGTTTCAGCAGGTTGACGGGTGCGTCTTGCCCGGTCCCGCCCGCATCAATACGATACTCCGCCGAATAACTCAGCACCCAGCCGGTCGACTGGACGACGGTTTGCGGCGTCAGCACATCGGCATCCGGCGGCGTGCCGCCGGCAACGGTGATGAAGTACGCGCCCTGGTCTTGCGGGGTAAAAACCGCCTCATAACGACCCGGCGCTGTCTGCCGCAGCGCCAGCGAGGTCCGATCTAACTGCGCGTTCACCACCGATGCATCAAGATTCAGCCCGTTGAGGTAATTTCCCTGGTTATCACGCGCATCCACGACCAGCACCGCCTGTTCGCCGCGTTGGACAACCCGCGCCTCGACATTCGTCGTGCTGCCCTCGGAGATCGTCCAGCGAACCGCCTGGTTCCAAAAATCGGCATATCCACTCCAGGTTACCCAATTCGCACCCCAGCGTGACGAGGCATCCGACGTAAACGCGAGCGACCGCCCCAGGCCATACTGCCAGGCTGCCAGGATCGGGTCGTCTTCCGGCCCGCGCAGGATGACGGTCGCCGTATCTTTGGCCGAGGTGGCGACGTATCCCAACAGCGACGGCAGACTGTCGAAGCCGGTCAAGATCGGGTGCCGCGCCGTAATCACCGGGAAAAATTCCTGCTCGGAGATATACGAGCGTGTCGCCAGCAGCGTCTCGGCGGTGAAGATCGCGGGGATCGTGGAGACGTCATACGCCAGGTGAAACTTACCGTTCCCGGCCATCGCCACGTCTTGCAGCCAACGCGCGTAGTTCTGCCCGACCGCCACCACCGATGTCGTGATCCCGTAATTCTGGTACATACGGTCCACCGCCGGGACAATGCCGCTCTGGTCGGCTCCACCATCCGTCAACAAGATGATGTGTTTGAGGTCAGATGGATCGTCGCGCAGAAGCAGATCGGCGGTGCTAATGCTCTGGTAGATGTTGGTGCCACCGCCAGGACGCAGCGAACCAACCAGCGCGCGAAGGTGGTCGCGGTTGGCCGCGTTGCCCACCGCCTGCAGCTCGACTACGGGTTCCGAGCTGACATCAAACGACAGTACGCCGACCCGATCCGTATCGTTGAGCAGGTCGAGTGAACGTACAACAGCTTCTTTGGCAAGTTCCAGGTTCGATACACCACCCGAACTGGAATTCTGCATGCTGCCCGACCGGTCGATCACGAAAAACATGGTCAACTGCGGGATGCGCTCTTTGTCACGGATGCGCATTTCAACCGGCAGAGTCTCTTCCAGGGGCGTCTCGAAATAGCCGCCGACGCCGAAACTCTGCGGCCCACCAATGACCACCAGCCCGCCGCCCAGGTCGCGGACGTAGGCCTGTAAATACTGCATACGGTTCACCGTTAAATCCGCAGCCGAGACGTTCGCCAGCACAATGCTGTCATAACTGCTCAGCGGCGTCAGGCCCAGCGGCAAATCGCGCGGCCCCTGCACGTCCACCTGCAAACCCGATTCCTCCAGCACCGTGCGCAGTGTCTCGATCTCGCGCTCGTCAGACGTGACGAGCAACACGCGCGGTGGCCCGGTCACCTCGGTGAAAGCAGACAGGATGTTGTTTTGGTAGAACGTATCGGCGCTGCGCGGTTCGATCACCACCTGGAAATCGGCAAATCCGGCACCCGGTGCGACGATCTCAAACACCTCGTTCGTAATGCCCTGCTGCAAAGTCACATCACGGCGGTGAATCACGCGCCCGCCCGACAGGATTCGTAATTCAGCCTGGCTGTCGGCGCGGTTGCTGGCAATCGACACCGTCAGGTTGAAGCGCTCCCCTTCGTTGACGGTCGATGGTACGTCCACATTCGCGATCATGATCTCCGGGCCGGTGATCGTTTGATCGGCTCCGGCGCTGGTTAACATCACGTAATCGATCTGCACGTCGGACGCTGCGGCCAGCCGCGCGACTTCTTCGGCGTCGCCCACTGTCTGCCGTCCATCGCTGAGGATAACCATCCGCTTAGCCGTATCCGCCGGGAACAAAGCCAGGCCGAGGCGCATCGCTTCGGCCAGGTCAGTATTCAAGCGCACCGGGTCGGACCCCAACTGCACCAGATCGAGTTGATCGGTGATCGGAATGTCAACCAGGGCATCCGCCCCAAACACCACGACCGCCGCTTGATCCTTGTCCCCCATCGACTGGGCCGCCGTGCGCACGTATTCCAATTCGGCGCTTTGCATGGCGGGTGGCACGCTATCCGACACGTCGAGCAAAAATACAACCGCCAGCTTGTCCGCCGCGCGCTGCACCTGAATGCCTGCCAGCCCCCAGATCAATAACGTGACGATCAACAGCCGGATCAACAGGCTGGCCGTATCACGGCGGCGGCGATAGGGCAGCCGCGGCCAACCTACCGCGATGAAAACCGGCAGCAGCAAAAACAGCAATAAAGCATTGGGGTTCGTCAGGCTCATAACACTATTGCCTCAGATAACACGTAAGTTCAGCGCGTGCGAGCGGCGGGACCACGCCGTCCCCGGCGAGAAAACCAGCCGCGCAGCCGTCCCGACTCCTGCACATACCCCGCTCGCAGTCCGGCCAGCGTCACGCGCGGGATACGCCGCAGCGAGCGGTGATAGACCCACCACTCGGCCAGCAGAACAGCCAGCCCGATCCCGGCCACCCAGGGCCAGAACTCGCGCCGCGCGGTTTCCTCGCGCACGTCCTGCGTAACAGTCGTCGTGCCAATCGTCACGCTCGTTTCCGGCGCTATCCGGCTCTCAAGCGGGTCAAACAGATTGACGGCAAATTGCTCCGATTTCACGACGCTGCCGTCCCGGCGCAGATCAACACGGTACAGGCCGGAATCAAGGGTGTTGGCAAACACGACCGTGCTGCCTTCGGGGTGCAGAGATACACGCTGCCCGTCCGGGCGGGTTACAATCGCCTCGTCCGCGTTTTCAATGAACCGGATAGTAACCGGCGCACCGGGCGTCAGGCTGTCGCCTGCATCCGTGATGCGCGGCGGCGAGAACCACGCCGTCAATTCCGCGATCAGAATCGGCCATGCTGGTTGCAGCACCCAGTCGGTGTTTGGATAACGCGCATCGAACGGCAAAACCACCACCTGCCGGTTATTCACCTCACCTGCCACGACCAACGGATTCCCATCCACCTGCACGAGCACGGTACCCCAGTCCACACCACCCAGCGGGTAATAGGATTGCAAACTCACGGCATCCATGTACGCGCTCAGATTGCGCACGCGGGGATCGTCAGGGTTCACGGTGATCGGGCCAGTGGGCTGCACAGCGGCTCCCCGCTGGAAAAACTCGGTGCCACGCGGAGGATTCACGAGCAGCAGATCGCCATCAGGCAGTTCGCCCGGCAGCACGCTGTCAAAGACGTACAGATCAAAATCGTTTTGCGGCAGACCATCCGCAGGCGTCACTTCGAACAGCTCCACGCCGCGCAGACTGCGGAAAATCTGCTCCAGGAAAATATTACCCTCGGTCACGAGCAGCACCCGCCCTGCCCCGGCGCGATCCCGCACTGCATACGCCACGTCATCGACGCGCAGATAATCACGCATCGCCGCGTTGCTGGGCATCGTCAGGTGCGCTTCGAGCGAGTTGAACGTGTCTGGGAGTTCGAGGTTAAAAATATCCACGTAACCGCCGCTGGTGACCGTGTAACGGCGCGCCGTAAACAAAGAATCGCTACCATCCAGGCGGATGTCCATGATTACGTCGGTGGTTGTGTCCCCATAATTGCTGATGCGTGCGAACAACTGCGGCGCGCGTCCAGGCAGCGCCGACGTTGCCAGCGCCGAGATCGCCAGGTTGCCCGACCGGCTGCCGACCGGCACAAAACGCACATCGCCCGGCACAGGCGGCAGATCAGGCGGCAGCCCGCCATCGGTCACGATCACGACCTTGAGCGCGTCCACGCCGACCGCGCCTGCTGCTGCCAGCGTCATCGCGGCGAACCAGTCCGCGCTCACGTCGCTGGGCTGCGCATCGCGGATCGCATTCCGCAGCACCAGCTTATCCCGCGATGCAGCGGCCAACACTCCAGGCACGTCACTCACGCGAATGACCGTCATCGTATCGTCGGACCCGAGCGTATCTACGAGGTCCAGCCCGATATCCCGCGCGGCGGCAAATCGATTCGGATCGACATCGGTCGCGTTCATGCTGGCCGACGCATCGAGCAGCAGCACGATTCGCCCGGTTGTGATTGTCTTCACTTCGGTGAAGGGCCGCGCCAACGCGACCACCAATGCCGCCAGAATCAACAATTGCAGCAAGAGCAGCCAGCTCAGGCGCAGCCGCTGCCAGGGCGCGTTCGCTTCACGATCACGGACTAACTGCTGCCACAAAAACGTGCTGGAGATCGGCATTTCGATCCGGCGCAGGCGCAGCATGTATAACAGCACAATCGGGATCGCCAGCGCACTGAGGGCCAGCGCCAGGGGTGTAAGAAATGACATAGTTTTATTGCACCGTAATCTCTATCGGCAACATGATGTGGTCGGCTCCTTGTGATACCGGCACGCGGCGGCCTGTCTCCGGGTCATAAAACCCGACTTCCAGGCGAGCCGGGCCACGATAATCCATCCGGTCAGGCAGAAACGTCAGCCCATGCGGATCGGCGATGTATTCACCAGGCACCCAGCCGGTTGTCAGGCGCGTATCGTTCACCGGGACACCGTCGTGTTGTGCAATCACGCGCCCATCCGCGTCCAACAGATGGGAAAACACGCGATAGGACGTCTCCGGAGTCTCGACGACGCGCCACACCAACGTGAGATCAAGCGTATCGTGCGGCGTGATCGCCATCTGCGCCACGCTGAACCCTTCCAGCACGGCCAGATCATCGAACTGAGTCTGGACCGGCACGTCAAACGGTGGCGGCGTAAACAACCGGTCCGTCTGTTCAATGATAACGGTAGCCAGCGTGATCGGTTCAATCGAGCCGGATTCAACCGTCAGGGTAACCGGCCCGCTGGCGTCGGCGGGAATCAGAAATGCGTGCCAATCCAGGCTGTAGGTTGCGTACGCCGCCACAGACTGCGAACGGGTCCACCCGTCGCCGCGCAGTGACACCGTTCCCCCGCTCCACGCGTGGTTGGCGCAGCAGTCGCCCATTACCTGCCAGTATAGAGTTATACGCAGTTCCTGCCCAGCGTCGAGCGTCTGCGGCAGGGTATCGTGACCGGCCAACTGCACCCCATCGCCCATGTCAACAGCCACAGGGACAGGTGGTTCGAACGGCTCACGTGTGGTGCCACCCGGCTGCACCGTCGCCAGCGGGAGAATTCTTCCTGCCGGGATGCCGCTAACCAGTCGATCCAGCCCACCCGGCTGCTCCTGGCTGAAAACGATCACCTGCACCGCGTAATCACCGGGCGGCGTCCCTGCCGGGAAGCGCAGCAGGCTGAAGCCCGCGCCATGCTCTTCCACTTTCCAGCCGGACGTGGGGACCTGCCCGGCGGTGCGGATGTCGGTATCGCTGCGCGCGATGATCCAGCCCGGCGGTTCGGTGGTCAACAGCCGCCCGGCTACGCGCCAATCCTGGTCCGTGCGGCGGTCCAGTTCCCACCCGGTGCGCACGCACACCGACTCCTGCCCTCCGGCAGCGGCCTGTTGCAGCGAAATCACGCCGTAATCCACCGGCGAGAACGGCACATCGACCAGGGTCAACCGGCGCTCCACACGATAGCCCGCCGTACTGAGGCCCTGCACGGTCAGCCCCGTGCCAGCGGGCCGTCCGGCGGACTCTAACAGACACGGATACATACCGCGCAGGTCGGCAGGCAGTTGAAACCACGTCAGCAGTTCGACATGCACCGGGCGATCATCACGCGCCGCTAACGCACTGTTGATCGCGCCAATCGCCACGCTGGCGTCGCTGTGCAGGTCGATGCCCAGAATTTCCGCCCGGATGTGAACCTTATCCGCGTAGTATTCTTCAATCGCAGGCTCCCATCCATACGGGATCACGATGATCGCATCATCCGGCAGACCCGCGTAATATTCGGCGATGGCGCGGAAATCGTCGTGCTGATAACGCGGATCGTCCAGCAGTGCGGTCAGGCTGGCTGCGCCGACGCCCCATGCCAGCGCCATGACTGCCGGGATCGCCAGGCGGCGCAAATCAAAACGAGCGGGCAGACTGGTCACGCCCAACGCGACGACCATCAACACCGCTGGCACGCCCGCGATGTAATAACGCGGGTGAAAATCGATGTTCGCGGCCAGCAGTTCGACGGTAGCCAGGGCCGGCAACAGCACCGCCTGCGAAAGCACCAGCAGCGCCCTGCGGTGACGGTTCCAGACCAGCAGCGCCGCCGCGCACGCCAACGCTACAAAGCCGAACAGCGCGCCGCCGATCATGACCGCTCGTTCCTGGCCGATCATGTTTGGCAGCGGCGCAAAATACGCCTGCCAGATATCCCACACCAGCGCCGGGCGCAGTGCTGGCGGCGTATTGATAGCGGTGCCGCTCGGCGACTGGCCCATCAACCACGGAACATACGCCACCAACAGCGCAGCCTGCCCGGCGATCCAGATGGCGAGTCGTGTCCAGGCTTGCTGCCACACCCACACTCCACCCACAACCAGATTTAGCCAGGCGATGACCGGCACGCTCAGATTATGCGTATACAGCAGCGCCAGTTCGGCCAGCAGCAGCCCGCCCCATACCCGCCACGGGAACACAGCACGCGGCGCTAACAGGCTATCCGCCAGCCACAACACGATCAGCGCCAGCAGGGGCACCAGCACGTAGGCGCGCACTTCACGCGCATAGGCCCACAACAGCGGCGATACACCCAACAGCGCTGCCGCCAGGATCGCGGCGTCCCAGCCCGCCCAGCGGCGCATGATACGCACTGCCAGCGCGATAGTCAGCAGATCAAGCAGCACCGACCCGTAACGCAGCGCGAGCGGCGTCTCGCCTGCACCGAGCCACAATAGATGTATCACGCTGTAATACACAGGGGGCGTGTTATCGTCCGGCGTATGGATCGGATCGCGGATCGCACGAATCGACCAGCCTTCGTCGTGCCACACACTCGGCGCGTTGAGGTTCCACAACCGCAGACCAAACGCCCCGACCAACAACACGACAATCACGACCAGCGCGGCGCGCGCCGAGCGAGAACGCGGAGAAGCAGCCATCTATTGCACCACGCGCGCCCGGCGAAGCTCAGACAGGATCAACTGCTCCCAGGGCGTGCTGGTCTCAGCGGCCAAAAAGTGAATGCCGCGCCGGATGCAGTACGTGCTGATCTCGGCCTGCCATGCCTGAAGCCGCTGCCGGTACAGGTCCATCATGGGCGCGTCAATGGTTACATCTTGCGGGATGCCGGATTCGACATCAACCAGTTTGAGATCGCCGATGATCTCCGGATTCACTTCGTCGGGCGAAAGAACCTGGACCACAGTGACCTCGTGCCCGCGTCCTTGCAGCGCGCGCAGCCCGTCTTCGTACCCTTGCGGCGACATCATGTCGCTGATCACGATACACACGCCGGCGCGCGCTGTACGCAGCGCCAGCTCGCTCAGCGTCTCATTCAGATTCACACCGCCGCGCGTATAGACTTTTTCCAGCCATGTAAGCAGGCCCAACGTGTGCCCGCGCCCGCGCAACGGTCCCCAGCGTTGAATACCGTCGCCGCGCAGCACCGACACTGTCACACGGTCCCCGCCGCCAAGCGCAATGTACGCCAGTCCGGCCAACACGCGCCGCGAATAGAGAAACTTGTGCAGATCGTGCTCGCCCCCGCGCGGCCAATCCATGCTCGCCGACGCATCCAACACCAGATGAACTGCCAAATCCTCTTCGTCTTCCAGCAATTTGATGAATGGCCGCTGCAACCGGGCGTAAATGTTCCAATCCAGGCGGCGTAAATCATCGCCGCGCACGTAATTGCGATAGTCGGCGAACTCGATACTCGTACCACGCCGGGTCGAGCGTCGCTCGCCCTTGATAGCGCCCGCCCGCACCTTGTTTGCGATAATCGTCAGGCGGTCAAGCTTGCGGAGTGTTTTTTCGTCAAAAATCCGTTCTGCCATACTCGATCCAGACCACTAAGTCGTGATATCCTGGCGACGGAACAGGTATGCCGTCAGCGCGATCAGGCCCACGACCCACGCTGCCAGCACCACGATCGAAAATACCAGGCTGTCGGACAACACATATTTATGCACGCTGCCCACTTGCACTTCGAAACTATTCGCCACATGTTCGTTGATCCAACTGGAAACATTGGTCAGGTTGTAGCCGGGCGTCAAACGATACAGGTTCACCACGCGGGGGATATCCAGAAAATAGCCGATGATGATTAAGCCCACAATCGAGAGATTCTCGCCAAACGTGATCGCAAACCCGACCAGCACCCCGCCCAGGATCGAACGCGTGAACATGCCAGCCAGCGCCGCGTACCCGGCAGCGATGATCGTCGAGGTAAACGCCAGGGATGCCGCCAGCGCATAATCGCCCGCAAAATCAGACAATACATCGCCCGTTGGTTTCGGTCCATACGATGTCCCGGCGATCTGTGTGAGCAGCGCACCGCCCAGCGACCAAAAGATCGACATCAACAAAAACGCGAGGACGACAAACGCCCCCAAGGCGATGAATTTGATCACGATCAGCGCCACACGCCGGTTGCGCGGCACAACGTTTTTCCACGTACTCCACTGGTATTCCCCGGCAAAGA
>CAYMTN010000129.1:0-15263 GCA_964393335.1 uncultured Anaerolineaceae bacterium | reverse complement strand
CGCAGTTGGCGGCGACGGTGTCGGTCGCGATCTTGACGATCGTCATCTGGGCGAATACGCTCGGCTCGCTGCTGCCGCTGCTGGCCACCAAAGTGCACATCGATCCGACGGTCGTCTCCGGCCCGGTCATGAGCACGCTCGTCGATGCGACGGGGCTGTTTATCTATTTCAGCGTTGCCCACCTCGTCATGGGGTTGTGATCATGCGCCAGTTGTTATATGCCACGTTGAACCCCGGCAAGCTGATGGAACTGCGCAAGCTGTTCCAGACGGTGGGCCTGGATGTGCTGGCCCCGGCGGATGTCGGGCTGGCGCTGGACGTGCCCGAACCGGGTACGACGCTCGAAGCCAACGCGATTGGCAAGGCGCGCGCGTACATGGACCTGCTCGACGACAGCACGGTCGTGATCGGGGATGATACCGGCGTCGAGATTGACGCGCTCGGCGGCGAGCCGGGGATTCACGTCCGGCGCTGGACCGGCGAGCGTATGACCGACGAAGCGATCATCACGTACTGTCTGGCCCGTATGCAAGGCGTGCCGCTGGAGGCGCGCGGCGCGCAATTCCGCACCGTGTTTGCCATCGGCGTGCCAGGCCACACCATCGCGCTGTTCGACGGCACGCTGCGCGGCGTGATCCTGCCGGAAGCCGATCCGCTGCGCATCGAAGGTTTTCCGCTTGAGTCGATTTTTTTCGTGCCGGAATGGGACCTGCTGCTCGGCAAGTTGTACGACCTACCCCCCGACGAAAAAACGCTGTATGTCACCCACCGTGAACGCGCGTTGCGCCGCGCCCTGCCGCACATCCGCGCCCTGCTGGCCGGTGACGGGGCGTGACGGCTTTTTCTCGCCCGGCGCGAGAGCACGGCTCAGCGCTCTGCCCGGTGGTCCACGCACGACTGATGCCTGGATTCCGTCAGGCTGCGTCGGCTCCGCCCCCGCCGGATACTAACCGCGATCTGACAGCCCTCGCCTCTCGCCTGCCGCATGCATACGCCTCAACGAACCGCCCGCCGTTAGCTTATGGCTGATCGCTGATCGCCCGTCCTCACGGCAGGATGTAATACGCGCCGGTGCGCGGGCCGACTTTGCGCAGGTGACCGGCCTCGACCAGCGCGCTGAGATCGCCTTGCAGCAGGTCCGGGCGCAGCGCCGGGCACAACGCGCGGAACTCGTGCAGCGTGATGCTGCCGTGCGCGCGCGCGTACGCCAGGGCGTCACGCTGCCGCTCGCTGAGGCGGTCTAGCGATCCGGCGTCCGCCGACGCGGCGTCACCGGGCGCGGGTACGTCGGCGGCGTGCAGGCGCACCGTGAAACTGTACGGCTCCGCGACTAACTCGGTCGGGCGATGGCTATCCATGCTGGTCAAAATCGCCAGGATGCCCTCGCCGGGCTGCTCGATGGTGCCCCATGCGTGCAGGCACGCGCTCAGGCGCGGATTGCGACTGTAGCGCCCGCCGACCAGGTGCGCGGTCGTCAAGGGACCGGGCAGCCCGCCGGGACTGGTGATCGCCAATTGGTCGGGGTACAGGCGGATCGTGATGCAGTCGCCGCGCAGCCGGTAATCGCGGTGGCAGACGGCGTTGACCAGCGTCTCGCGCACGGCGACACGCGGATAAGCGGACCCGGCCTGTTCGTGGACCAGTTCCGCCAGCGCGTCGATCAGGCGCACCAGCGAACCATCGAGGGTGCGTTCAAACGCGACATGCTCGTTTGCGCCAGGGGCGGCGCGATTCATCAGGCGGACAAACCGCGCGCCGCTGTGCGGCAGCCAGCGCTGCGGATCGCGGCCAAAGAGCAGCATACCCGCCACCGTGACGCGGTGATCCAGGGTGACAGCGCCGATCTCGGCCAGCGGGATGTCGTCGGCGTGCCAGGGCTGGCCGGAAAACCGCGCCCGCGCGTTCATAAAATCGGCCAGCAGCGCCGGATCGAGATCGCCGATCCGCGCGCCGGGCACGACTTCCGCCTCAAAATCGCCGCTGGCCCGGTCGCTGAGCAGCGCGCGAATCTCGTCGCCGTTCAACAGGCGGTTAGTCCCGGCTGCCGTGCGCGTGAAAACGCGCCCATCGACCAGGGCATGCACCGCCGCGCCGCGCGGCACGCGGATCACCAGGGCCGGGCCGCCCGGCGTTTCGACCGGCTCCGGCGCGGCAAATGGGATGGCCGGGTTGCAGCGCTGCGCCGCCGTTTCGAGCGCCTGCGCGGCGGCGGACGCATCCGGCGGGCCGGTATACGCGCCGCTGTCGTCCAGGCCGATGATCACCGCGCCGCCATCGGTGTTCGCCAGCGCGACGGCAGCGGCGGCGATGGCGTCGGGATCGGGCGCGGGCAGGCAGGCCAGCAGCGGACCGGGTCCGTAGTGTAGGATGATGGGATCGAGTTGCATGACCCCAAGTGTACGGCACGGTGCGGCGTTTTGCCAGGAATTTTAAGGTACGGGAAAGGCTGAGTCCTTGTTACAGATTCCACACAACAGCCCACCACAGAAGTGAATCCATAGAAGCCATGAGAAATGGGTTCCTGGGAGCAGCAAGCCGCGCCCCTACGAACTACTCTCACGACTTCCGTTGATCTACTTGTAGTAATGTTTTTTATGTTTACGGGTGGATATGCCCTACAGATTGCGCACCTCGAAGCCGCGATCCTCGATCAGGGGCGGGATCGGGCTTTGCGGCAGCCAGGCCGCCTGGTCGCCCAGGCCGCCGTCGCCCTGTGCCACGACCAGCGCGGCAAAATGCAGCGTGGACTCGCCGCCAGTGGGCATGTCGAGCAGCACGTAACGGTTGGTCAGGCGCAGGCGCTCGATCACGCTCCAATCCGCCGACCGGGCATCCGGCAGGCGGCTCTGGCTGTCGCCGCCGCGCGGCAGTACGACTACCTGGTCCGGCGTGAAGCCGAGATAATAGCGCCCGCTCTCGCCGCGCCACGTGCGTACCAACTGGATAAACAGGTAAAACCACGCGGCCAGCCCCAGCAGGCTGATGATCCCGGCGTTCACCATCCCACCCACGATCATCAACCCGAATCCGCCGATCAACAGGTGCTTCCAGGTCTGCCACTCAGCCGTCCCGCGCACGTCCAACACGCCGACCAGCGCCTCACCGGGCGGCAGCAGGTCGCGCATCCGGTCGAACGCCGGTGCGCCGACCGGCATCCCGGACGGGTGATAGGCCACGACCGGCGGCTGGAGCTGGTCCGAGGACGGGCCGGAGAGCGGCGGAGCCGCCAGGGCTGCTTTTTCGACGGCGGCTTCGAGCGTGTTTTCGACGGCGTCAATCGCCTGGCGGACTCGCATCGAGACGCGCGATCCGTGATCCGGCACATCTGGCTGGCCCGTGATCGCGTCCTCGCCTGCGCCGGATGGGCGATTCCGGCGTGCTTCGCGCCCGCGTGCCTCTGGTTCAGGGGCACGCGGCGACGACCCGCCCGGCACGGGAATCGGCGGCGGCGGTGGGAAAATCTGCGCGGGCTGCGGCACCGGCGGCAGCGCATCCGGCGATCCGTCTTCAAGGGCCGCGCCGGATGCCTCCTCGAGCGCGGCATCCTCTGTGGCAGGTTTAGCCTTAGGTGGCACCAGGGCCTCAGCATCCGGCGCGCCGCTGGCCTGCACGACGGCGGTGAAGGCCCGCGCGAGTTCGCCTGCCGACTGGTAACGATCGTTACGATCTTTCGCCAGCGCTTTGAAAATCACGCCTTCGATTGCTTCGGGCAGGTCGGGATTCGCGTCACGCAGGGGCGGCGGCGCGTCGTTGATGTGTTTATACATCAGCGTGAAGGGCGTATCGGACTCAAACGGCGTGTGGCCCAACACCATTTCGTACAGGATCACACCCAGCGAATACACGTCGGTCCGGGCGTCTACCTGTTCGCCGCGCCATTGTTCGGGGGCCATATAAGCGGGTGTGCCGAGCACGGTGCCCGTTTGCGTCAGGCTTTGAGATGCGGCGAGCATCTTCGCCAGCCCAAAATCCATCAAATACAGGTTGTCCCATTCGTCGATCAGGATATTATTCGGCTTGAGGTCGCGGTGCACGACGCCCTGCGCGTGGGCGTAATCGAGCGCCTCCGCGATCTGGTTGGTGTAGTGGGCCGCAGTCGCCAGCGGCAGCGCGCCCCCCAACAGGCGGTGATACAACGACTCGCCCTCAATCACACGCATCACCAGATAAAAGATGTCACCATCGTGCCCGAAGTCGTGCACGGGCAGGATGCGGGGGTGCTGCAAATTGGCGATGACCTGCGCTTCCCGCTCGAAACGGGCCACGAACTGCGGGTCTTCGGCCAGGTCGGCGCTCATGATCTTGATCGCCACGTCACGCTGCATGTTGATCTGCCGCGCGCGGTAGACGGTCGCCATGCCTCCCTTGCCCAGGCGGCTCACGATTTCGTAATTGCCGATGGTCCGCGAGATGAGCGGATCACTGTTCATGCCACACTCCCTTGCCGGTCCACTGTGCGGGACTCTCACAGCCAGCATACCGAGAAATCGGCAAACGGACCAGATGCACTTCTACCTTAATCTTACGATCCAAAGGGCATTTCGGTAGCGGGCCAGCAGGCGATTGGCGATCAGCGCCCCAGGTGAAACGCGGCCAGCAGCAGCCCAAGCCGGGTCTTGCCGTCTGGAATCTCGCCGTGCCGGGCGCGGCGCAGCGCCTCGTCAAAGGGCAGCGTGACCACCTCAATCGATTCGTCGGCATCCTGCGGCAGGTGCGACTCGACCAGATCGGTCGCCAGGTACAGGTGGATGAACTCGGTGGTATATCCGGGCGCGGTATATTCGCCGCCCAGCGCGACCAGCGTGCCGGGTTTGTAGCCGATTTCCTCTTGCAGCTCGCGTTCGGCGGCGATACGCGGGTCTTCGTCCGGCTCCAACGTGCCCGCCGGAATCTCCAGCAGGGCCTTACGGGCCGCGTGCCGGTACTGCCGCACCAGCACGACCTCGCCGGAGGGCAGCAGGGGCACCATCGCCACTGCGCCGGGGTGCTGCACGATCTCGCGTTGGGCCTGCGAGCCATCCGGCAGCAGAACCGTGTCTACGTGCAGCTTGACCAGTTTGCCCTGAAAGACCGCGCTGGACGTCAGGGTTTTTTCCTCGTGTTTCATGATGTTTTTGTACCTTCTATGTGGCCTGTGCCAAAGTGCGATCCCCCAAAAAACGAGAGCGACTCACCCGCGAGTCGCTCTCAGGGCCATCACAGGCGGACCGCTTAACCGGCGAAGGGCGTGGCGGTCACGACGATGTACACCGGTCCCGGAGCCCCAACCGGCGTCGCGGTCACGACGACCGTCGTGGTGCTCGCGGGGATGATCAACTGCTGCCCGGCGTAAATGGTGTTCATGGTGGACGGCGTCAGCCCGTTGAGGTTCATCAGCTCGACCATACTCACGCCAAAGCGCAGTGAAATGCGGTAAATGTTGTCGCCCGGTTCCACGATGTACGTGCTCTGGCCCGCGTAACCACCCTGGCCGCTGGTGTTGACGGCGCTGTACTGGGTGGGGATCGGCGTCGGCGTGGCCGGGACCGGGCAGGGGATGATCAGCGTGTCACCCGCCAGGATCAGGTCCGGATTCACGATGTTATTCGCCTGGGCGACCTGGTTGGCGGTGACGTTGTAGCTTTGCGCGATGCGGAACAGCGTTTCGCCGGGGGCGATCAGGTGCTGGCCGCAGGTTCCCGCCTGCCCGAACGGCGTCGCGGTGATGATAATCGCGCCCTGTGGCGCTGTCTGCTGGAACGGCGTCGGCTGGCCGGGGAACGGCGTGAAAGTCGGCATCTGGATGCCTTGCAGCGCGGCAGCGGTCGCCGTCGCGTTAAATACGATCTGGGTAGCGGTTAGCTGGAAGGTAGACAGCGGCGTGGGCTGGAACTGCGCGGGCTGCTCGACAGGCTGACCGGCTACCGCACCCTGCCCGGCGCTCGCGTCGGCGGCGGGTGCCTGCGCGACCTCGAACGGCGTCGGCGTGACGTAAATCGGCCCGCCCTGCCCGACTGCCGGTTCTAATGTTTCGACCGGGCGTTCGGCCAGGGGCTGCGCCTCAACCGGCTGCACGGCGTAGGGTGTCGGGCTGGGAATGTACGGCGTGTACGTCGGCGACGGCGGGAACGGCTGGAACGGCACAGCGGTGAAGGTCACCGAAGGGCCGATGGTCGGTGTGCTAGTGAAGAGCGGCGTGCTGCTCGGCAGCGGCGTGCTGGTGGGCAGCGGCGTGCTGGTTGGCAGCGGCGTATTCGTGGGGAACGGCGTGCTACTCGGCAGCGGCGTAAAAGTCGCCACGATCACCGGGGACGTCGGGCCGCCGCCCTGACCGTCCGGCAGGATGACGACGGTGGCCGTCGCGATCACCTGGGTCGGCGGGGCGAGGGTCGGGAAAGGACTGGGCGAGGGTGGGATCGGCGACGGCATCTCGGTGATGGCTTCCTCGGTTGGCGCACCCGCTGGCCCGGATTCCAGGGGGGTGAAGGTGGGCATCGACAGCGGCGTATTCACGACGAACGGCGCGCTGTACTGAGTCGGTTCCAGATCACCGCCGATCGACCGGTAACACCCTGTCAGGCCGACCGATAGGGCGACGGTCAGCGCCAACCACAACGCGAGACGAACGTATGTCCGCATAGGTCTTCTCTCCTGGGGGGCTTGTGCGCGGGAAAAACCCCACCCTGCTAGTCTGCCTCGCAGTTTACCATCAGTGTGCAGCCAGCACAAGCCATCCAGGCGCGCGGGCCGTATTCCAAATCTGGGGCGACTATTCGATTTGAGCGACGATTTCTGATTTTCGGTGGGGCGGCGCTTCGAACCGCAGGTTCGCCTCCGCCCAGGTTTTTGAGGCGGGCGCGGCAAGCAGCGCCCCTACCAGCACAAACTCCGCCCCGAATCTGGAATACACCCGGCGCGCGGGCTGCGCGGACATGGCACCCGCGCAATGACCGTTTGGCACGTCGAACATCCCGCCATTGAAAAAGGGAGGCGGGTGTGCTACAATGCTCCCACTCCGGCGGCCCTCTAGCAGACATGGCCGCCTTGTTATGTGACCACCGGCGGCCTTTTGACGTGCCGCGTACTATTTGGGTAAAGGATTGTCGTCAGATGACCGACCTGATCAAAGCCTTGGAAGCCAAGAGCAACGACCACCCGGAACTCGCCCCCGGCGATACCGTGCGTGTCCACGTGCGGATTGTCGAAGGGAACCGCGAGCGTATCCAGATCTTCAACGGCCTGGTGATTCGCCTGCGCCGGGGTGGGAACAACGCCAATTTCACCGTGCGGCGTATCGCCAGTCACGGGGTGGGCGTCGAACGTACCTTTTTGCTGAACAGCCCGCGCGTCGAAAAGATCGAGATCGTGCGCCGGGCGAAGGTGCGCCGCGCGCAGTTGTATTACATGCGCGGACGCCAGGGTAAAGCTGCTCGCCTGAAGGAACGTCGCTAACCGCACCGTGTGGCGATCCAACCAACCAGACGCCGCGCGTTTTCGCACCGCGAACCAGCCTATCGCCTGCCAGCATAGGCTTTTGCGGCTTTTAGGCCCGGACATTCACGCATGGCGCGCCGCCGATCCGGGTTAGGCGCAGCGCTGGCGACCGGCCTGACCGCGCTCAGCGTGATCGCCTGCACGCTAACGACTGCGCCGAATACGCCGCCGCGCGTATCCGCCACGCCGCTGACGTCGGCGGACAGCCCCACCCCGCCGCCCACACGCATGCCGCCCGCCTCGCCAGCGGCGTTCAGCCCGACTCCCCCACCGGCTGCGACCGTATCCCCCGCCCCGCCAGCGATTCCCGACCAGGTCGCCGCAATCGACGCGGCACGCCTGATCGACACGGTCAACCGGCTGGCCAGCCTGGGCAACCGGCACGTCCTGTCGGCCCCGGCACAGGCATCCGGGATTCAGGCAGCGGGCGTGATCGTATTCGCGGAATTCCTCGCCATCCAGCAGGCGCACCCGGCACGTTCGATCCAAGTGATCCGGCAGCCGTTCACCTTCCCGTTCGCCGGTCAGGAGACAGCGGGCGAGAATATCGTGCTGGTGATTCCGGGCAGCGATCCCGGCGCAGGCGCGATCGTGATCGGCGCACATTACGACACGATCAGCGGGGACGCAACCGCCGCCAACGACGCGCAGCCCGGCGCGGACGATAACGCGTCCGGCGTGGCGGCGGTGATCGAGATCGCGCGCGTGCTGGCGATCCATCCGCACCGCGCGACGATCTACTGCGTGCTGTTTTCGGCAGAGGAAGAAGGGCGTTTTGGCAGCCTGGCGTTCGTGCAGGATACGATCCTGGCGCACGGCGTCCCGCTGCGGGCCATGATCAACCTGGACATGATCGGCGTACCGGTCGGGCCGGACGGCGTGCGGCGCGATGACGAGCTGCGTGTGTACAGCGCACCGCCGGACGAGTCGCCGTCACGCCAGCTTGCGGCACTGATCGCGCAGGCCGCGCAGACCTACGTGCCGGGCATGACGGTCACCGTGTACGAGACGCTGGATCGCGCGGGGCGGTGGGGCGATCACCAGAGTTTCAGCGATGCGGGGTATGCCGCCGTGCGGTTGATCGAGCCGGACGACGATCCGGCGCGCATGCACAACGCCCTCGACCTGCCGGACAGCGTGGACGCGCCGTACTTGCGCCGCGTGACACAGGTCGCACTGGCGGCGGCGCTGCTGCTGGCAGACTGATCGCCGGGGGCAAACCGCCCCGCCCTGCGGTTAATCCTCGCGCACTGTCTCCACCCTGATCCCGTCCTCAAACACCCAGGCCGCTCTCACGTAAAACCGCTGGCTGACGGGTTCATTGGTCCGGTACACCTGCACGGTGACCGCGTCGAGGATGTCATCCAGCGTGCCCAACAGGTTGGCGATCAACTCGTCGTTCTCATAGATCGCGTTGTTATCGGTGAAGCTGGCTTGCAGCGCGGTCAGCGTCAGGCGGCCCGCGTCGTCAACCGACACCGCCGTCTGGATTTGCAGCGGGCGGGCAGTGGCCGTGTCGCCGGGCGTGGTCAGCACGTCAAGTAAGACGAGCATGATATCCGACTGAAAACTGATGGTGGGCGGCGCGAGAAACAGCCCGCCTGATCCGGCGGCGAGCGTGGTGTTGAGCTGCTCGTTGAGCAGGGAGGCCGTGATCCACAGGGTTGGGCCGGTCGGCGTGGAACTGGGCGGCACCGGGGTCGGCGTGTAGGTCGGCACGAAAAAGGTCGGCTGCTCCGGCGGCTGGTAGGTATAGACGATCGTCGCGCGCGGCGGCTCGGTACGGACGGGGCGCGGCGTCCAGGTCGGCGGCATGGGCGTCGGCGGAAGGGGGGTGTCACTCGGCGCGACGGTGCCCAGCGTGGGCGACGGCGGCGGCGTGGTCGGCACGGGCGTCGCATCGCCGCCGTTACCGCCGCAGGCTGTCGCCATCAACACGACCACACCCAGCGCTAACATGATCCCTGCATGACGTTTGATCATAACCCGTTACCCCGTTTCAGGCGGACTGGCGCTTGTCCAGCGCCGCCGCGATGATATCACGCGCTTGTTGGATACTTTCCCGCGTGGTGGTCCAATCCTCACCCGCCGGGCAGGAGTCAGCGACGGCGGCCCAATCGGCAGCCCACTCATTCAGCACCGACTCCGGCAGCTCCGGCATGGCGACAGACTCGTGCAAGGCAGCCAGCGTCTCCGCCATGTGATCCGCGCCAGGCGCGGTATCGTTGTCTAAATGCGTGCGCACGATGGCCCAGCACACTTTTTGCAGCGACCACAGCAGGTACTGCCGGACGCGCTGCCATTCGTCACCGTCCGGGCAGTTGTCGTGCAAGAAGGTCCAGCCGCGCAGCGATACGCCGAGCTGCTTGGTGGTGATACCTTCCATGTTCAGCGTATCTTTAAGGTATCTACTCTGGATTTCGTAACGCTTTCCCAGTGGATATGTTTGATCGTAGCTGAGAATGGTCTTCGACATCGAAATATCCATCATCAGGTAATAATCGTTGGGTTCCAGCGCCAACTCGGCCCTAGCTAGGTCTGCGGTCCACTCGAAAATACTTAACGCTCTTTGACGAGAGTCCGCATTGGGGTTGAGGCGCGCTTCACGCAAGAACAGCGCAGCCAGGTTACCGCGCGGATACGACGAGCCGGGCGTAACCTTGCAGGCTTTTTCATATTCGTTGCGTGCCAGGTCATATTCCCCCGAATCGCGGTAGATACCAGCCAGTGGGCCGCGCAAGGATTCGCGGTTGAAATCAAGCAATGCAGGGTTTTGACCGAGCGCCTGCCGCAGCAGTCCAGCAGCCTGATCAAAGAAGCGTTCTCGTTTGGTAGCGGTGCTTTCCAGTCCTTGGCGGCGCTTCACGACACCATACACGGCAAGGGCAGAGGGCCAGTCAGGCGCGATTTTTAAAGCTCGCTGCAAATGGGCCTCAGCCTGTTCGAGCGTGACCCCCTCGATCTGCTGTATTTCGAGCCACCCGGCGATATACAACGCCATCGGGTCAGGGTTATCACCTTCCCGATCCAGCACTTTACAGATCGCGTTATAAGCTTCACGGTAATTCTTCAGCAGCAGTTCCTGATTAGCTTGCAGCAGATCGACAAAATTCTGCTGGAAATTATGCAGTGTGCGATCAACCCGGCTTCGAGTTGCTTCGATTGTCTCCAACTGCTCAGGTAGCTTCTTTAGATCGTCGCGGTGCTCATCGATTTCCGCCTTCATGGCCCGCAGTTCCGCCATTTCCGCCCGCAGTTCCTGCCGCGTTTCGCGTGTATTCCGGAAGCCGTAGATCGCCGCCGCGCCCAACGCCGCCGCGATCAACACGCTCGCGCCTTGCAGGAAATTGATCACGCGGTCGGCGGAGTCGCTGGCGCGTTCGGCCTGATCCAGCGCCCGATTTGCACGCTGCAATACGGTGATCTCCGGGGATTGGCGGGGATAAAAACCCAGCACGACGGTATGCACCCTGGAAACATGAGCCGGGCCGGTCCATACCAGCATGATGATGTACGCCACGACGGCAGCGGCAGCCACTACACCAATGAGCGGCACGACAGCATCCAACATCCGGTCAAAAAGGTTGCTGGGTTTCGTCTGGTCCTCGCGTTTGCGGGTTTCCTCCTGCAACTGCCGCGCCAGCCGCGCCTTTTTGACGTCTTGTTCCAGCTTTTCCAGTTCGTCCGCGCGTTGTTTGGCAGCATCCGGCTGCGGATCGGGTTCGTTCATACAGGTGTCTCCCGGTGGGCGGCGGTCAGGATGCCGGGCAGTCGTGGCCGCCGATCAGATCGCGCTCGTTTATGCCGTCGGGCACGCGAATCCAGCCGCGCGTCATCGGGTACGTGGCATACACGGTCACGCGCAGCCATACGGCCCCGCCAAGCTCGACCCGGCCCGTGACTTCGGCCAGCAGCGGCACCGAGTCCATCAGCACGCGGTCGCCGGGATACGGCCCACTGGTGAGCGGAATCGTCGCGCCGCGCAGGTTGATCACGTAACACCCGGCGCTCAGGTATGCCGCAACCGTCGCCTCATGATTGAGCGTGGGCGAGGGGGCGAGCGTATCCGTCGGGACCGGCGTACCGGTCGGCGCAGGCGTGAGAGACGG
Source organism: uncultured Anaerolineaceae bacterium (assembly GCA_964393335.1). Lineage (GTDB taxonomy): Bacteria > Chloroflexota > Anaerolineae > Aggregatilineales > Aggregatilineaceae > CAYMTN01. The sequence continues at coordinate 3,681 of CAYMTN010000129.1, read as the reverse complement.
CGTCAGGGTCGGAGTCCACGCGGCAGCAGTGGCAGTCAGACCTGCCGCGAACGCTGCGTCGATCGTTTCCGTCAGGTTGGGTGTGATCGACGGCGTAACGGTGCGCGTCGGCGTCGGCGTCGCGGTCCACTGGCCAGCGGTGGCTGTCAGCCCCGCCGCGAACGCCGCTTCGATCGTTTCCGTCAGGTTGGGCGTGATCGACGGCGTGACGGTGTGCGTCGGCGATGGTGTCGCGGTCCACTGGCTGGCGGTAGCAGTCAGTCCCGCCGCGAACGCCGCTTCGATCGTTTCCGTCAGGTTGGGCGTGATCGACGGCGTGACGGTGTGCGTCGGCGATGGTGTCGCAGTCCACTGGCCAGCGGTGGCTGTCAGCCCCGCCGCGAACGCCGATTCGATCGTTTCCGTCAAGTTGGGCGTGATCGACGGCGTGACGGTGTGCGTCGGTGATGGTGTCGCAGTCCACTGGCCAGCGGTAGCGGTCAGTCCCGCCGCGAACGCCGATTCGATTGTTTCCGTCAGGTTGGGCGTACCGGTCGGGATTGGCGTGTGCGTGCTGCTCGGCGTGGGCGTCCAGTGGATCGCGGTCGCGGTCTGGTTGCTGATGTACATCGACGTCACACGGGCTGCCGTTTGCAGCCGCGCGATGCCGGTCGCGTTGTCCGAGCTGGCGGTCGCGGCATCGACGGTGGCGGCGGCCAGTGCCTGCGGCACGGGCGTGCGCGTCGCGGTGGCGTGCGCGTCCTGGTACGCTTCCAGGCCCATGAAACCCAGGCCCAGGCCCATGATCAGCGCCACGATCACCGCGCCAACCAGCAGCGGCACCAGGACTTTGGTATCGATGCCGCGCAGCCCGCTTCGTTCTTCCGGCGGCGACATAGTAACCGGATCGCTCCATTCGCTGGCGGTACGTGGATCGTCCGCGCGGCGCAGCGCGCGCACGCGGTAGATCGCGGCCTGCGTCGCCACCCCACACGCCGTCTCGGTGGTGAACACTTCCTCGCCCTGTTGTTCGTCCTGACCTTTGGGCGTGACGCGGATCGCATACTGCCGCGCGCCGGAAACCGGCGTCCATTCCAGCCGCTGCTGGCTGACGCGCGTGAAGGTCGGCGTTTCCAGCCGGGCCGGCGCGCGGACCGGCTGGCTCCAGGGCGACGGCGTATGCGGCGCATACAACACATTGATCGCATGTACGCGGTAGTAGAGCATCGGGGCTATTTCGGGCGGCAGGTGCGTTTCGGCCAGCTCGCCCCGGTAGACGATCTCGCTGTCGTGCGGCTCAAAATCCGCGCTGGGGGAACTCTGAATTTCGTAGCTGGTCGCCTGGACGACCGGCGTCCAGTGCAGGTAATAGCCGCCATCACTCGCCCACTCGACCGGGGCCAGGATCGGAGCCATGAGCGTGATCGGCGTCGGGCAGACGGGATCGCTGGCCGTGCCCGGCACGCCCTGGTTGAGCGGGGTCACGCGGTAATAACGGATGCTGCTGGCGGGTGGCGAGAGCCGGTACTGCACCTGGCGTCCGTCGGTGAGTTCGGCCAGCGGCGTGGCGGGGTCAAAATCGGGCGTCGCGGATTCTTCGATGCGGTAGCCGGTCGCGTTGGGCGAAGGCTGCCACGCCAGCAGGCACAAGTCCGGCGACACCCACCGGTAGCTGACGATGACGCTGTTTGGCTCGGTCAGCACGGGGTTGAGACGCAGGTCAAAAAAGGCGAGATCGCGCCCGGCTTCGCTGCCCCAGTCCTCCAGCGCCTGCTCCAGGTCCGGATTGGCGATGTCCTGCAAATCCCTGACCAGCGGACCGGCCCCCGTGCTGAGCGCCATCAGCCGCTCCAGGCCGAACAAACTGCCCCGGTACGCGTGCAGCGCCATACCGACCGGCTCCGGGCCGTTTTCGGGCGTCCAGCCTTCCTCTTCGCCGATCACGGTATCCAGCGTGACCTCGGCGGCGGATCGATCCACCAGCCGGACGTTGCTCATCCCCAGCCAGGCCAGGTGAATACGCCCTCCAGCGACGTTGCGGTCCAACCGCCCGGCGATGAACCCGGTCCGGCCCGAAGGCGCGTCCGTCCAGCGCCCGGTATCCGCCAGCCATTCGCGCAGCGTCAGCGGCCAATCGCCGTTGGGCGTTTCGCGCATCCACAAATAATCGGCCAACTGCTCGCCTAAAAAACCGGCGGCAGGACCTTCGGCCAGCGCAAAGGCCAGCCGGTCTGAGTCCTGGATCACGACCAGCACCGCCGGGACAGGTGCCCCTGTGTCGTCCGGCGCGGCAGCCTGCCGGTACGCCAGCCGCCAGCGTCCGTGCGCGCTGCGGCCTTGTTGGATGGGGGCGTTTTCAGGTCCCAGGTGGATGCGCTGAACGTTGCTCATCAAACTTCCTCGTGTAGGACGATCATCGACTCGGCTGCCTGTGGACACGCGTGCAGGCAGGCATCTCCGTTAGTGTATGCGTCCCGGCAGAATTGGGCAAGTTCCAGCGGCGGGGGGCCAGTGGGGCCGCGTGGAGCGAAAGCACCGGGCGGGTTGCGCCGCAAAAAACGCACGCCCGGTGCCCGTTTGCTCCGGCGTTACATGACCTCGTCGTCGTCGAAGTCGGGGTCGTCAGGCGGCAGGCCGCGCTTGCGTTTTTGCTTCTCGAAGGCAGGCGGGCGGAAGATCGCCCCGGCCACGAGGCTCAAGCCGATCAGGATCAGGATGCCGGGCCAAAACGTATCGGTCGCAAACAGGATCGCCAGCCCGGCCAGCCACACCAGACTCTGCAATCCGGCCCACAGCCCTTCGCGTGCCACGCTGCCGGGCAGGCTGGCCAGGCCGATCACGATCAGAATCCAGGGCCAGAAGGGGATACTGTCCACCAGGAACAACACCCCGATCCCGATCAAAAAAATGCCGCCGCTCATGCCTTCGAGCGTCCCTTTATGCCGTCTGCGTGCGCGTGCCATAACTCCTCCCCTAATGCTGTGATCCCGAACGCTGTGACCGCGCGGGATCGGATGACAGCGTCGGATCGTCGATCTCGCCTTCAAAATACTCGTCGTCTTCGTCCTCGTCGTCGAGGTCATATTCCAGCGCCTCGGCCAGCTTCGGCTCGACAGATGGCAGCGGCTGGCCACGCTTGCGCTTGTGTTTGGCTTTTTGCTGCGCGTAGTACGCGCGCTGCCATGCTTGGTGCTGCGCGTCGAGTTTGCCCGGCGGCGCGATGGCGACCAGCAGCGCGCTGGTCCCGGCCAGGATCAACACGCCAGGGAAAATCAGGTCCAGCGCGAGCAGCGCCGGGATTCCGATCAGCCACAACCCCGCCTGGATGACCAGCCACACCCCATAGCGCCAGCCTTTTTCGGCCACCAGCGCCGGGATCGCGGCCAGCCAGGCCAACAGCAGGACACCGGGCCACAACGCATCCATCAGAAACAGGCCCGCCAGCCCAAACAGGAAAATCGCGCCGCTGAGCGCTGCCATTCGTTCTTTAAAGATGGAATACTCGTCAGACATGGCCCGCGCCATTCCCTCTCGTCCACTCTACGATATTGTACGCGAAACGCCGCACCCGTGTTGCTGCGTATTCCAGGTGGCCCGTTTTCTGCCGCCGCTAGTACACGCGGGCGTGAGTTCTGCGAGGGTTTCACCCTCGCGCACCTACCAGGGGTCATTGACCCCTGGACCCCGCCTTCCGGCGCGGCG
>CAYMTN010000128.1:0-15516 GCA_964393335.1 uncultured Anaerolineaceae bacterium | reverse complement strand
CTGTTCCCGCTGCCCGCGCTGGCAACCTGGCACAAACCGACCGCGCTCGCCAGCGTCCGCGCCCTGGCCGCACTCGATCCGCAGCGGTTGGCGGTCGGGCACGGGCGCGTGATCGAGCAGCCGCAGGCGGCTATGGCGCGCGCGATCCGCGAGGCGGAAGCCAGTTTCGGCGCATAAGCGGGCATCCGGGGCGAATCGCCGCGTGGCAATTTGTTACCGCACCCTGGACAATTTCGCGGCGGGGCGCGACAATGGGGGCATACCGCATCTTTGTGAAGGAGTTGCACATGAACCACAATGGCGATATGCCTGAAATCCCGATCGAAACCGTAGCCGAAACGCCGAATTATTCCGTCTGGGCTGCCGACGAGCCGGACGGCGAAAAAACGTACCATCTCGAACTCGGCCCGGTTACCGCGCACTTTTTCGGCGAGGAATGGGAAGACTTCCTGGCCATGATCCGCGACGCCGCCGAAGAACCGATGGACGATGCCGGCGACGACGACGAAAACGACGTCGAGGTTGAGCTGGACTGGGGTTCGCTGTATTTTGCGCAAGATGAATGGACCGAATTCCTGCAACTGATCGAGCAAATCTAAAAGTCGCCAACGCCGGGCCGCACAACCCGCCGGTCACGCACAGTTCACAGCAGGGCAGAGGCGGCTCTGCCCTCGAAGCCCCGCCATACCGGTGACCATCCCGTGACCCACTCAGTCATCAACGCGCACACCTTCGATTTTTTACGCAGTCCGGCGGGGCGTGCCGCGCTGGCGCAGTTGGCGGCTGCCGATCTGGGCGAATCGCACACGCTGGCCCTGCTCAGCGCCCTGCGGCGCAGCCTGACGCCGGAACAGGCCGGGGCGGCGTTGAGTCTGGCCCGGCTGCGCAGCCGGGCGGCGGTCAAATTCAGCCGGGCGGACGCGCTGTTTTTCACGCCGGACGCGCTCGAACAGGCCAGCAGCGAAGGTGTCAGCGCGTGGCGGGCGCGGCGCTTTGCGGGGTATGATCGCGTGGCGGATCTGGGCTGTGGCGCGGGCGGCGACACGCTCGCCCTGGCTGCGATCCCCGGCGACCTCGTCGCGCTCGACCGCGACGCGCTGCGGCTGCGATTGGCGCGCGCCAACGTGGCCGCCTACGGGCGCACCGCCACATTCGTACAGGCCGATCTGGCCGATCCGCTGCCGCTGGGACATGTCCTGGCGGCGTTTTTTGATCCGGCGCGGCGCGAGGATGGGCGGCGCTTGTTCTCCGTGCGCGACTACACGCCGCCGCTGGCCGTGATCGACGGCTGGCGTTTTGACGCGCTGGCCGTCAAACTCTCGCCGGGCGTGGACCTGGACGAACTGCGTCCCTACACTGCATCCGGCGCGGGTGTGGAATTTGTCAGCCTGGACGGTGAATTGAAAGAGGCGGTGCTGTGGTGCGGCGCATTCGGATTCGGCGGGCGGCAGGCTTCGCGCCTGGAACCGGACGGCACGGGCCGCACGCTGCTGCCGCAGGACGCGCCCCCGCCGCCGCTGGCGGAACCGCACGCTTATCTCTACGAACCCGATCCGGCGGTGATCCGCGCCGGGCTGCTGGGTGAGTTGGCGGCCTACCTGGGGCTGGACCTGTTCCGCCTGGACGACTCAATCGCCTATTTGACCGGGGACAGGTACCTGCCGTCGCCCTGGGCGCGCGCCTGGCCGGTGCAGGACTGGCTGCCCTTTAACCTCAAGCGACTGCGTGCGGCGCTGCGCGCGCGTCACATTGGCCCGCTGACAGTCAAAAAACGCGGCAGTCCACTCACGCCCGACGGTCTGATTCGCCAGCTCAAACTGGACGGCGACGAACCGGGGGTCGTCGTGCTGACGCAGATCGCCGGGCGGCACAGCGCGATCATCTGCGGCGAGATGATGCGCGAGTCCTGCACGTGAGGCCCGCGCGTGAGGCGTGATTTGGGCCTATCAAGGAGGACAGGAAACGCGGTCGTCCCACTCATTTCGCAGACGGTTCACGTAATCTTGGGGGTCTTCATGGTCGGCCAGGTGTGCCGCGATCCCCTCGAATTCCAGAATGGAGTGAGGTGGTTCTTCGTCTTGGTGTTCAGTCAGCAAATCCACGAGATAAACGATCAACTGCTTGCGCTGCTCGACGGTCAGGGCACGCACTTCATGTTTAATGTCCTCAAGTGTCATCATACCGGCCTCCAATACATCGCTTGTTCATATTATAACTTCAACCGTGTGAAATCAAATCGCCCAGCAGAGTATTGCAAAGGCGGCGGCTTCCGGTCGACAAAGAACGGAAAACGGTCTACAGTTTACCATCAACTATTCATCAGGAAACGACACATGACCATCACAACACTCCTCGACTGGGGCCTGCTGGTCATCGGCCTGCTGGGCTGCGTGGGGACGCTGCGCGGCTGGCGCGTCTTCATGAACCCGGCCCGCATGGAATACCTGATCGGGCAGTTTGGCGAGCAGCGCATCCGGCTGGTCGTCGCGGGGGGCTACCTGCTGGCCGGGCTGGTCGGCGCGGCGCGCGTCCTGGGCGGCTAGGACTGGTCGCTTTGAACCCAGAAACCGAACAGGCGCGGAAAGAGAATCACGTCGCACAGCAGCGCCAGCGTTACGCCTCCGGCATAGGCCACCATGTCGAGCGGGTCGAACGTGCTGCCAAAGATCGGAAAGTCGAAGTATTGTGAAAGCTCGACACACGCGCCGAAACCAACGACACCTATCGCCTTGACATAAGCGGGACGCAGCCAGAATACGTTTTCCGCCATGAGACACAACAGGAAGTACACGGCAAACGGCAGCAAAATGTCGATCAGATAGCCGTTCACGAAGACCGGGTATGGACCCGTGTAATGCTGCCCCGTCACAAAATGCAGCAGCCATACTACGATCTGAATGCTGACCACCAATACCCGTTTTTGAACGCGTGGCCTGGCCATGATCGACACCCCCAATCGTGAAACGCGGCTGGCTGATCCTGCTCTATCCTACCATACCGTCATAGGGGCCAACACCCTGGGGGCAGCCGTATCCGGCGGCTGTCAGGCGATCACCTGACAACACATCCCCACGCGCCCACTTTCGGCTACAATCACGGGTAGACGAACCGGCACACAAGGAGAAATCAGCGTGAACGAGTTGCAGCAAGCTCTGTACCTGATCGCGGACGAGATGCGCGGCATGGCCTCCCTGAGCAACCATTTCGCGGATAACGTGTATCACGTCGAACGCGCGCACCGCATGATGGAACTGGCCGCTCAAGTCGCAGCGCTGGCCGACGATCAACCGCCTGACACGGTCAAAACGATCTTCGAGCAAGAACCCTGGCTGCATTTTTCCCCGGTGATCGGCGTCGAAGCCGCCGTGTTCAACCCACAAGGCGAGATTCTGCTGATCCAGCGGCGTGATAACGCCCATTGGGCGATTCCTGGCGGCGTGGCCGAGATCGGGCACACGCTGGCCGAATCCGCGCTGCGCGAATTGTGGGAAGAAGCCGGGCTGCGCGGGCGCGTCGAGCGGCTGCTGGCCGTATTTGACGGGCGGTTGTGGGGATCGCGCGCCAAAGTGCACCTGGTGCATCCGGTGTTCCTGGTGACGTGTGACGACCTGACGCCGCATCCCGGCATCGAGGCGATTGACGCGGGCTTTTTTGCGCGTGACCACCTGCCTCCCCGGCTGCACCCCGGCCACGACCGGCGCATCCCGCGCGTGTTTGAGGCATTGGACCGGCCCGCGTTCTTCGACCCCGCCGACTCGCGCGCGGCTGCCATGCCGATGGAGCAGCGCCCCGGATCGCAGGCCGAGTGATAGGTGGTTAAAGCGATTTTGCCTGGACACGCAGTATTAAGTCTTTTCAAGCCCTGCGCCGGATGGTATAATGCTCGCCAGTGTTTGATCCCTTCCGGGTAGGTGTTGACCGGTGGCCCAACGTCCGGACCACCTGGTGACCTAGCGAAAAAACGAAAGAAGGACGCGAAAATGGGACTCAGCAGACAAGAAAAAGAAACCATCATCCAGGATTATGCCCGTCACGAGGGTGACACCGGCTCGCCGGAAGTGCAAATCGCCATCTTGACGACCCGCATCCTCCAACTCACCGAACATCTGAAAATTCACAAGCATGACGAGCACAGCCGTCGCGGCCTGCTAAAACTGGTCGGACTGCGCCGCCGTCACCTGAAATACCTCAGCCGCAAAGACCCGGCTGCCTATCGCGCGTTGATCCAACGCCTGGGTCTGCGTCGCTAATTAGTCACGAAGGAAACACAAGGCGCGGGCCGCAGGGTCCGCGCTTTACCAATCTGTATGGAAAAATCTGTCGGTCAACCGGTTTGGGTCGCACCGGCGAGGCAAGTGCACCGTGCGCCTGCCAAGTGGCTCATCTAACGATTACCTAGCCCGGGGGCGCAGGAATTGGAACCTGCGGTCAAGCGCTCGACTTGACACCACGTTCCAGTCCCTGACCTGCCGGGCATGTTACTGATTGGAGGCTTCAATGAACAGTAACAATGCAATGCCCGCCAACCAGCGCTTTAGCGCGACTATCGGCGGAAACGAAATCATCATCGAAACCGGCAAGCTGGCCGAACAGGCCGGCGGCGCGGTGACCGTGCGCGTAGGCGACACCGTGGTGTTTGGCACCGCGACGATGAGCGTCACCGCGCGCGAAGGGATCGACTTCTTCCCGCTCAGCGTGGACTACGAAGAAAAACTCTACGCGGCAGGGCGCATCCCCGGCAGTTTCATGCGCCGCGAAGGTCGCCCCTCCGCCGCCAGCATCTTGATCGCACGCGTGACCGACCGGCCACTGCGCCCGCTCTTCCCCAAAGACATGCGCAACGAAGTGCAGGTGATCTTGATGCCGCTCAGCCACGACCAGGAAAATCACGCCGACATCCCGTCGATCATCGCGGCCAGCGCGGCGCTGCACATCTCGGACGTGCCCTGGAGCGGCCCGATTGGGGCGGTACGCGTCGGCATGATCGACGGCGAGTTCGTAGCGAACCCGACCATACCCGACATGGAAAACAGCACGCTGGACCTGCGCGTCGCGGGCACGGCTGACGCGATCATCATGGTCGAAGCGGGCGCGAACGAAGTGGACGAAGAAACAATGATCCGCGCGCTGCGTTTTGCGCACGACAGCATGCAAGGCATCATCCAGGTGCAAGAGCAGATGCGCGAGCAGCTTGGCAAACCCAAGCGTGCGTACACACCCGCCGCCGTAGACGAAACGCTGGCCAACGAAGTCCAGAGTAAGATCGCGGGTGAGATCGCGGATATCGTCGCCAACAAGACCGAACGTGACGAGCGCAACATCGCCCTGGACGACCTGCGCGAACGGCTGATCGCCGAATACGAAGACCTGGAACAGATGGAAACTGACGACCCGGTCAACCTCAAGGACGTGCGCGAAGCCCTCAACGAGACGCTGAAAAAAGAGGTGCGCCGCCGCATCCTGGAAGACGGCATCCGTCCCGATGGACGTGATTACCGCACGATCCGCCCGCTGGCCGCCGAAGTCGATACGGTCCCGCGCGTGCATGGATCGGGCCTGTTCAAGCGCGGCCAGACGCAGGTCTTGAGCATCTGCACGTTGGGCACCCCGCGTGACAGCCAGCCGCTCGACGGGTTGTACCCTGAAGACACCAAACGTTACATGCATCACTATAATTTCCCGCCGTACAGCACGGGCGAAACGTGGATGATGCGCGGCCCGAAGCGCCGCGAGATCGGGCACGGGGCGCTGGCCGAAACCGCGCTGCTGGCCATGATCCCGCCGGAAGACGAGTTCCCCTACACGATCCGCGTCGTCAGCGAAGTGATGTCGTCCAACGGCAGCACCAGCATGGCGAGCGTGTGCGGCAGCACCCTGTCGCTGATGGCAGCCGGCGTGCCGATCATCCGCCCGGTGGCGGGCATCGCGATGGGCCTCATCAAAGAGGGCGACCGGTACGCCGTGCTGACTGATATTCAGGGCATGGAAGACCACCTGGGCGACATGGACTTCAAGGTCGCCGGGACGGTCAACGGCATCACCGCGCTGCAAATGGATATCAAGATCAAGGGCGTCAGCGACGACATCATGCGCCAGGCGCTCGCCCAGGCGCGCGAAGCTCGCCTGCAAATCCTGGACGTGATGCGCGCCGTCATCCCCGAACCGCGCAAGGAAATGAACCCCTATGCGCCGCGTATCGAAACCGTCAAGATCAACGTCGAAAAGATCGGCATGGTGATCGGCCCAGGCGGCAAGATGATCCGCAGCATTCAGGAAAAAACCGACACCAAGATCGACATCGGCGAAGATGGCACGGTGTTCATCGCCAGCGCCGATGGTCCGAGCGCCGACCGCGCCCGCGACATGATCCTGGCGATTGTCGAAGAACCGGAATTGGGACGCATCTACACCGGGCGCGTGGCGCGCGTCGAGAACTACGGCGCGTTTGTCGAAGTGCTGCCCGGCACGGATGGCCTGGTGCCGCTTAGCCAGCTCACCGATCATTTCGTGCAAAAGACTGAGGACGAGGTCAGCGTGGGTGACGAGATCATGGTCATGATCACGGACATCGACAACGATGGCAAGATTCGCCTCAGCCGCCAGGCCGTGCTCGAAGGCTGGACGCTCGAAGAAGCTCGCGCCGCCGATACACGGATCGGCAGCCGCAGCAGCGGCAGTGGTGGTCGCGGCGGGCGCGGTGGTCGCGGCGGTGGCCGGGACCGGCGTGGCAGTGGGGGCGGTAGTCGCGGCGGTGAACGCGGCGGCGGTGATCGCCGCTAGGCGATCCGCCCACTCAGTAACCAAAACAGGCACGCCGGGGGCTGTACAGTTCCCGGCGTGTTTTGTTAGCCCCTCACCCCCCGGCCCGAATGGCGGCTCCCGCCAAGCAGGCGAGGGGGAGTGACCTTGCCCCGGTTTAACGGATAGTATTTGTTTCGTAGAAACGCTGTTCAAATGCAACCGGGCTGAGATAGTCTAGCGCCGAGTGGAGGCGCTGGCCGATTAAGTCCCCTCGCCTACTCTGTGGGAGAGGGGACTTTTTCCGTCGGGCGTGTTTGCTCCCCTCCCCTGCCTGGCGGGTTCAGGGGCCGGGGGGTGAGGTAAACGCGGCGAGATTCCGCGATCTTGATCCGGCGCTTTTGCTGAACGCTGATCGCTGAAAGCCAAACGCTGGCTGCTACCGGCTGACCGGCGGCAAAAACGCCTGCACCACAAAAACCTGTTCGGTGGTGATCGGCGCGTGTGGATCGATGCCGTGCTGCCGGATCGCCGCGCGGACTGCTGCCACGCCGCGCTTGACGACGTCGTCGGGCAGACGCCAGCAACTGGACCACACGCGCCGCTCCATCCGGTCGAGGAATGTGTGCGCCGTGTGCACGTCCGAATACGTGATCTCCAGGTTGTCGCCCACCTGCCGCCAGCCGGAATCCGGCAAAAAGGTACGGTACTCGTCGCGCTGCACGCCGACGTTGTGTATGTCTTTTTTCTGCACGACGGAGTCCCAGGCGTTCCACAACACGTCCTCACCGGCGCTGCGCTGGGGCCGGTCATTCCAGCCGATGAGCAGCAGCCCATCCGTGACCAGCACGCGCGCGACCTCGGCCAATGCGGCGGGCCAGTCGGGGATCAGGTGAAAGACGTGCACGCCGATCACCGCGTCAAACACGCCAGACGCCAACGGCAGCCGCTGCGCGTCCGCGATCATGGGAAAGATCGGCTCGCCGTCCCGTTTGGCCAGCAGGCGCTCGACCATCGGGCGTGCGATGTCCACGCCGGTGACAGCGCGCACGTGTGGCGCGAGCGGCAGCGCGATGCGCCCGGTCCCGATCCCGACTTCCAATACGCGGCTGTGCGCGGTCAGATCACCCACCTGGCAGAACAACGCGGCGGCCCGCTGCCCCGCCCCCGGCGGAAAGCCGCGCGTCTCGTCGTAATACCCGGCGGCGTGGTCAAAAACTACAGACTCTGGTGTCATAATTCTCTCATCCTGGATTCATCACCGGCGCGAAATCGACACGTCACGGACGTCGGTCGAGGCTCAAGCGGCTGATAAAATCGTTGACGGAAATAGTCGGCAGCGTGAGTGGCTTGAGGTTGCCGCGCGCGATCAATTCCATGCTGACCCGCGCCGCCGTTTCGTTATCCGGCGCTTCGATGACGTGTACGAAGTCGTACTGGCCGAGCGTCGCGTACTGTCCCAGGACCTTGACGCCCAGGTTTTCGATATCCATGCTGATCTGGCGCAGGCACGACGGCTCGTCGATCACGCACGAGACGCCGCGTTCGGTCAGGGTGCTCAATAACAGATAAACGGGCATACCACCAATCTCCTACCGCTGCTACAGGATAAAATCCGTCGAGAGGAAGTTCGACTTGTGCTCGCGCACGATGTCGGTGATCAGCGTCTTGTTGAGCGTCTGCTCTTTGGCGGCCACCAGCGTGCGGATCGTGAACACGCGCAGCGCGTCCGACACCGAGAGCGTGCCTTCCGCCGAATCCTTGCGCCCGGTGAAGGGGAAGGTATCCGGCCCGCGCTGGCATTGGCTGTTGACGTTGACGCGGCACACCTGGTTCACCAGCGGGTCGATCAGGCCCGCGATCTCGTCGGGATCGCTGCCGAAGATGCTGACCTGCTGGCCGTACTTCGACTCGACCATGTAGCGGATCGGCTGCTCGATGTCGTCAAATGGCAGCACGGGGATCACCGGGCCGAACTGCTCCTCGTGATAGGCGCGCATCGCGCTGTTGACCGGGTACAGCACCGCCGGGTAAAAGAACGTGCCGTGCACCGTGCCGCCCAGCGGATTCACGACGCGCGCGCCGTGCGCCTGCGCGTCTTCGACGAGCTCGGACAGATACTTGGTTTTGCCCTCTTCCGGCAGCGGCGTGATCGCCACGCCGGGGTCCCACGGCATGCCGATCGTCAGCGCGCTGATCGCCGCCGAAAACCGCGCTAAAAACGCGTCCACCAGCGACGCATGGACGAACAGAATCTTCAGCGCCGTGCAGCGCTGCCCATTATACGACAGCGAGCCGAGCACACATTCACTCACCGCCAGGTCGAGATCGGCATCGGCCAGCACGATGGCGGGATTTTTGGCTTCCAGCCCCAACACGGTACGCAGCCGGTGCGGCATCGGGTGCTGCTTGACCAGGATATCCGATACGCGGCTGGAGCCGATGAACGCCAGCGCGTCGATCTTGCCCGACTCCATCAGCGGCCCGGTGACCACGTGCCCGCGCCCGTAGACGGTGTTGACCACGCCGGGCGGGAACGAATCGCGGAACGCTTCGAGCAGCGGGCGGTGCAGCAGCACGCCAAAACGCGGCGGCTTGAAGATCACGGTGTTGCCCATGATCAACGCCGGGATCAGCGTCGTGAACGTTTCGTTCAGCGGGTAGTTATACGGCCCCATGCACAGCACGACGCCCAGCGGCGCGCGCCGAATCTGCCCGATGATGTTCTGCTCGATGGTGAAGCGGGACGAGACGCGGTCCAGGTCTTTCAGCGCCTCAATCGTATCGCGCACGTATTCAACCGTGCGGTCGAATTCCTTTTCGGAATCCTTGAGCGATTTGCCGATCTCCCACATCAGCAGCTTGACGACCTCGTCGCGCCGCTCCAACATGCGGTACACGAACTGCTCGACGTGTTGAATGCGTCCCTCGACGGGCATCGTCGGCCAGTGCCCGCGCCCGTTGTTGTAGGCGGCAGCCGCCGCGTCAAGCGCCAGCCGCGCTTCGTGTTCGGTCATCAGCGGGTAACTGCCGATATGCACCTGTTCGACGCCCGAATCCGTCCGCACGCAGACCGGCGAAAACACGTCCAGCGACGGGCCATCCCAGCTACGCAGCTCGCCGTTGATCAGGTATTCCGTCTGGTGCAGCGGCTCGCCCAACTGGAACGCGGCGGGAACGTCGCCCGCCGCCGGAAAGATCGAGTCGATCTGTTCGCGTGTAACCATGTTCGCACCCTTTCTAGTTCACGCATGAATCCGATGGTTTGAGTGTTTTTTCCGTAGGGCGCCGCTGACGAACCGCACGTTCGCCTGCGCCCGACACTCAAAAGATGTGTCTCAAACCTGCATTAGCGCTGTGGACCCGGCAGCGTGTAGAGCGTGTCGTAGTCGTGGTCCATCGCCACGCGGACCACACCCGCCGCCATGTCGTACACGACCGACCACTGCGTGCTGCCCTGTGAGACGGATTCAAGCAGGGACAGCGCGTCATCCGGCGTGATCTGGCCTTCGCTGGCGGACAGCCGCTCGCTGATCGTCCGGTAGCGCCAGCACATGCTCTCCGGGTTGCGAGCCGCCGTGCGGATAAAATTCGTCGCCATGTCCCACCCACGCGCGCCCGGCTGGACGACCATCTGCCCGGCGTAAAACTCGATCAGCACCGAATGCCCCGCCGCGTCCGCGATCAGGTAATGGATCGGCGGGCCGCCCGCCATGTCGATGTTGAAGCGCCCGAAAATGGCGACGGCGTCATCGACCGTGCGCGCGTGGTCCAGCACTTCGCGCATGATGCCCAGCGATCCGGTCGTCGGCAGGGCCGGGTCATACGGCATTTTTGAGGCGGACACCGCCGCCATGCCAATCGCCAGCCCGTACTCGTTCATACCGTCGAACGGCAGGGCCGGGGCGCTGATCAACGCCGCCCGCTCGGCCAGCGACATCGCGCTCACGTCGGCGCGCCCAAAACCCAGGTACGCGATATCGACCATCGACACCGACGCGTACCCGTCCAGCGGGTAGTTATACAGCAGCACCGCCGGGCTGAAGTTCCAGTCGAAGTTACGGCCATACAGTGCTTCCTGCGGATCGGCCAGCGCCGCGAATAACGAACAGGCCCACGCCGGTTGTTTCTCGGCGGGCGCGGCAGGCAGATCAAACACCACCCCCTGTAAATAGCGGCCCGCCGCCTCGATTACGGCGGCGTTCTGCGCCATGTCGCCGTAGTACTGCATGGTATACAGCGGGTGACCGTCCACTTTTTCGACGCTGTTGAGCGTCAGCACGGTGCTGACCAGCGCCAGCAGCCAGCGGATAACTTCGGGCATGTTCATTCCTCCTCGTGTGCGGGTCAGGCCACGCCCACCGCCGCGACTCCGCTTGGATCGGGCGCGTCCGGCGCGATCCACGCGCGGCGGAACCCGGCCTGCTCCAACAGTGCGACCAACTCATCGGGCGTGTAGATCGCATTGTTTCCGGCCATGAACACCGGATTCTCCTTCAACGCCGCCTGGCAGCGCGACATCAGCACGAACGTGCCACCCGGTTTGAGCACGCGCCGCGCCTCACGCAGCGCCGCCGCCGGGTCCGGCAGGTAATAAATGAGGCCGACGCAAAACGCCTTGTCGAATTCCGAATCGGCATACGGCAGCGCGGCAGCGTCGCCCTGGCGCAGCGCCACGCGCCCCGCCCGGATCGCGGTCCGGTTGCGCTGGCTGGCCTGCGCGACCATGTGCTCCGAATAGTCGATCCCGGCGACGAAACCATCCGTCGCCAGCCGCGCCACCCGTTTGATCGACAGCCCGGCCCCAAAGCCGATCTCCAACACGCGGTCCGCCGGGTGGATATCCAGCAGCGCCACCGCCCATTCGTTGATGCGGCGGTTGCGTGGGATCATCAACCGGATCGCCAGCCAGCCCCAGAATCCGCCGCCGGGCTGGCGGATGTGTTCCGTCAGACGGTTTTTGACGTAACTTGCCATCATCACCCCCTGTCCATGTCACGAACGCACATCATGTGGCGGATTCGTGCGCGGGTCAATGAAAACCGGCTGTTAGTGGTTGGTTGTTGGTTGTTAGTTTTCACGCGACCGGTTGTTTGATGGAGAACCAAAATAGACTCCAGATGATTGATTTTGGGGCGCTGCTTGCCGCGCCCTGGATCATCCGGATTTGTTTCGATTCCTCGACATGACCAAGCTCAGCCATCGAAGCGCATGATCCATGAACCAATCACGGAAAACGGTTTACTTTCAACCTGTCCAAAAACAGTGCTGGGCGCGGCAAGCAGCGCCCCTACGAGGACCATTCACGGATAGATGCTCAATACGCTTTGGCGAAATACGCCATCGCCTCGGCCTCACCGCCACAGATGATGCACGGCCCTTTTTCGCCGGGATGTGGCTGGTCCACCGGGAAGCAGCGGCTGACGGCCTGCGAGTCTTCTTTGACTTTCTGCTCGCACGCCGCGCCGCCGCAGAACCACGACAGCGCCCATTCGCCGCCGTTCAGCATGTCGATGAACTCGGCGTAACTGCCGGTGACCTCGTGCAGGTGGCTGTCGCGGAACTCGGTCGCCTGTTGCAGCAAATTGGCCTGGATCGCGTCGAGGGTGACGCGCACCGTCTCGACGATACCATCTTGCGAGACGAACGACTTGCCCGACTTGCCGGGAATGTCACGCCGGGCCAGCGCCACGCTGTTTTTCGCCACGTCTTTCGGCCCGATCTCCATGCGCAGCGGCACGCCGCGCATTTCCCAGTCGTTGTACTTCCAGCCGGGCGAGAGATTCTCGCGGTCATCGACCTCCACACGCAGCCCGGCCCCGCGCAGCAGCGGCGCGATACGCTTGACGGTGTCCATCACCGGCCCGGATTCGTCTTCACTGCGGAAGATGGGCACGATCACAATCTGGATCGGGGCCAGTTTGGGCGGCAGGCGCAGCCCCTGGTCGTCGCCGTGTGTCATGACAATCGCGCCGACCATGCGCGTGCTGACGCCCCACGAGGTCGTCCAGCAGTACTGCAACTCGTTGGATTCGTCGGTGAATTGAATGTCGAACGCTTTGGCGAAGTTCTGGCCGAGGTTATGGCTGGTCCCGGTTTGCAGCGCTTTGCCGTCGCGCATCATAGCCTCGATGCTGTAGCTGTACAGCGCCCCGGCGAACCGTTCCTGATCGCTCTTGCGCCCCGGAATGACCGGGATCGCGGCGTCGTTGACGGCAAAATCGGTGTAGACGTCGAGCATCTGCATCATCTCGGCGTGCGCTTCGTCGTAGGTCGCGTGGGCGGTGTGGCCTTCCTGCCACAAAAACTCCATCGTGCGCAAAAACAGCCGCGTGCGCAGTTCCCAGCGCACGACGTTCGCCCACTGGTTGATCAACAGCGGCAGATCGCGGTGCGACTGAATCCACTTCTGGAACGCCCAGCCGATGATCGTTTCGGAGGTGGGGCGCACGACGAGCGGCTCTTCGAGCACCTTGCCGCCGCCGATGGTCACTACCGCCAGCTCCGGCGAAAAACCCTCGACGTGCTCGGCCTCTTTTTTCAAAAAACTTTCCGGGATAAACAGCGGGAAATAAGCGTTTTTGTGGCCGGTTTCTTTGAAGCGGCGGTCCAACCCACCCTTCACGCCTTCCCACAGTTCGTAACCGTATGGCTTGATGATCATGCAGCCGCGCACCGGCGAATAATCCGCCAGGTCGGCTTTTTGCACGACATCGGTATACCACTTGGGGAAATCTTCAGATTGCGGTGTGACGCCCTGCTGGGACACTGTTTGTCAGCTCCTTGCATCGAGAGAATCAGGGATGGGCTACGTTCATGCCAGCGCCTGATTGTACCGCATTTGGGCGAATCGTCTATCACAGGTGACGCGTTGACGTTACAATCACACCGGAAGGAATATCACGTATGAATCGAGAAACCCATGCCGAAAAAAGGGGAAAGCCGGTTGTACACCACACAGAAAACGGACTATGACGAATAACCTGAACCATTACCTGCGGTTATGGAATCTGAGCGATCCCGAACCGCTGGCGCAGACTCCGACCAGTCACGTGTATGCCGCATACCGGAACGGCGAAAAGGTCGTGCTGAAGCTGCTCACGCCGGTTGGTGCGGAGGATGAGAACGACGGAGCGGTCGCGCTGCGCCACTTCGACGGTTGTGGGGCGGTGCGGCTGTTGGACTACGATGGCGGGGCGCACCTGCTGGAATATGCCGGGGACGAGGAACTGGCGCAGATGGTGTGGTGCGGGGACGACCTGGCGGCGGCGGAGATCATCGCCGGAGTCTTGAACAAGCTGCACCGCGCTCAACCGGATGTGCCCGTGCCGCACCTGCGGGTGCTGCGAAGGTGGTTCCGCGAGCTGTTCAGGAAGGCGGCGCGCGATGAAGCGGCGGGCGAGGCGTCGATTTACGTGCGTGGTGCGCGGGCGGCGGAGCATCTGCTGGCCAATCCGCAGGATGAATGCGTGCTGCACGGCGATATTCAGCACCATAACATCCGGCGGCATCCGGTGCAGGGCTGGCTGGCGTACGACCCCAAAGGGCTGTATGGCGAGCGCTCCTATGACGCGGCGAACACGCTGTGCAACCCGTCACATGCACGCGACCGCGTGATGTCCGAGGAGCGCCTGCTGCGGGTGACGCAGGTGCTGGCGGATGGGATGGGCGTGCATGTGGGGCGGCTGCGGACGTTTGTGTTTGCGTATGCGTGTTTGAGCGCAGTCTGGTTCGACGATGATGATGACAGCGACGTCAAACACCAGGTTCTCACCGTCGCGGCGAACGCGGAACGGCACGCGGATTTTTCGGCGTAGTTCCATTGCTTATTGGCACCAACCCAAGAAACCGTCGTTGAACCTGACACCTCAGCAAGTTCAAGCGCTCACGGTTATCCCGAACTGAGATCACAATAGAGTCTACCTGATCTACCGGAAGTTATGGAAGAAAAGGAAGTAACGCGATGCTCCCTGCCAACGCAACCCGACATAGTCAATCGCTGTTTACCTATGCCATGACATTGATTGAATCCTGTCCTACCTCGTTGTACGATGAAGCCGCCGTATCGGGTTCAGTAGCGCGGGGTCGCGCCGATCGATTTTCCGACTGTGAAATCCCGTTCTGGATGGGCGAATTGCAGGACGCCCATATCTACAAAACGTGGATTGAGTCTTTAAGTCGTGATGCGAGGCTCATGCGCGAGTCGGTAGAATCGGACAAAGCGCTCTATCTTGAGTATGTAATGGATGGCGTCAAAGTCTGTACCATCTGGCAGACGTGGGATCGGTTAGACGAAATTTTCACCGCACTCGACGCCAATCAACTGCCACATGACCCCGCCGGACCCTGGATGTTGTCGCATATTATTCCGTTTGGCGCTGCGCCACGCCTGCAAAATTACAGAATGCGGATCCGGGATTATTCCGACGACCTGCGCCGCAACATCATCGAAGAGCAACTGGCGTTTTGGCGCTGGAAGATCGGGGTTGCCGATGTGTTTTTGGCGGAAGCCGCCGCGCATCGCCGCCAGCTTTATGATTTGCGCTCGCGCCAAATGACGAATATCACGAGCATACTCACTATTCTATTCGCTTATAACCGGCTGTGGATACCGGATTCAAAATGGTACAACGAAGGTATTCAAGAAATGACTCAGAAGCCGCCGACCCTCATCCAGGTCATTGACCTCCTGCTGACCGAAGATGATCCCAAAATCCTACTGCCCACAATGCGCTCGCTCATGATTGAGACCATGCGCGTCATTGCCGACGAGTTCAC
>CAYMTN010000127.1:0-15548 GCA_964393335.1 uncultured Anaerolineaceae bacterium | reverse complement strand
TTGTGGATGGCGCTCAGTGCGGCGCTGCCATCCGACTGGTCACAGGAACGGCGCTACTTCGGCATCACGATCATCCTATCCATCATTGGCTGGACGGGTCTGGCGCGGCAGGTGCGGGGGCGTTTTCTGGCGCTGCGCACCGAAGATTTTGTGCTGTCGGCGCGGTTGTGTGGGGCCAGCGATCTGCGCATCATTTTGCGCCACATGGTGCCCTCGTTCACCAGCCATATTATCGCGTCGCTCACGCTCTCCATTCCGGGCATCATCCTGGCCGAAACGGGACTCAGTTTCCTGGGGCTGGGGCTGCGCCAACCGGTCATTAGCTGGGGCGTGCTGCTGCAAGAAGCTCAGAATATTCGGACCGTAGCGCTGGCCGCCTGGTTGTTGCTGCCCGGCGCGGCTGTCGTGATCGCGGTACTGGCGTTCAATTTCCTGGGCGACGGCCTGCGCGACGCCGCCGATCCGTTCAATCGTTAGGAGCCAACATCGATGTCCGACGTATTGCTCGAAGTTAAAGATTTATATGTCAGTTTTTTCCTCACCGAGGGGATTGTCCGCGCCGTCAACGGCGTGAGTTTCGAGATCGAGCGCGGAAAAACCCTGGGCATGGTCGGTGAAAGCGGCTGCGGAAAAAGCGTGACCGCCCGCGCCATCTTGAATATGGTACGCCCGCCGGGCCGCATCTTATCAGGCGAGATCAATTATTACAGCCAACCCGGCACGCCCATCAAACTTTCCGAGCTTGATCCCCAGGGTGTTGAAATTCGCCAGATTCGCTGGGGCGAAATCGCCATGATCTTTCAGGAACCCATGACGTCGCTCAGCCCCGTGCATACCATTGGCAACCAGATGATTGAAGCGATCCGCCTGCACCTGAATATGAGCCGGAAAGAAGCCGCGCAGCACGCCGTTGGATTGTTGGACCGGGTTGGGCTGCCGCACCCGGAGCGCCTGCTCGACTCCTACCGCCATGAACTCAGCGGCGGGATGCGCCAGCGCGTGATGATCGCCATGGCGCTGTCGTGCAATCCCAAGCTGCTGATCGCCGATGAGCCGACAACGGCGCTCGACGTGACCACCCAGGCGCAGATTCTGGACCTGATGCGCGATCTCCAGCAGGAGTATGGCATGGCGATCATGTTCATCACACATGCCTTGGGCGTGATCGCGGAAATGGCCGATCAGGTGGTGGTGATGTACCTGGGCGAGGAAGCGGAGGTCGCCGATGTAGACACGATCTACTACAACCCGGCCCACCCATACACCCAGGCGCTGCTGCGTTCGATCCCGCGTCACGATACCAAGCTGGACCGGCTGGAAACGATCGAGGGCAACGTCCCCGATCCGACTAACATGCCGGAAGGCTGCAAATTCCACCCGCGCTGCGCGCATTACGTCCCGGCCAAGTGCGGCAACCCGCCGTATCAAAAAATCAGCGGCCAGCATTGGGCCAGGTGCGCGCGTATTTACGAGATTAACCCGCAACTTTCGCAGATGGAGCAAGTTTCATGACGACGCACAACGATACGCTGCTGCGGGTGGTTGATCTGAAAAAGTATTTTCCCATTTATAAGCGGGGCATTCTCCGCAAGGGAATCGTCAATTATGTGAGAGCCGTCGATGGCGTGAGTTTTTCCATCGGGCGCGGTGAAGTGCTGGGGCTGGTGGGTGAAAGCGGGTGCGGCAAAACGACGACGGGCCGGGTGATCTTGCGGGCTGAAACGCCTACAGCGGGCCAGGTTATTTTTCAAGACGTCGACCAGGGCGAAGTCGATCTGGCCACGTTGGACCGTGACGAACTGCGCGGCATCTGGCACAATATCCAGCTCATTTTCCAGGACCCGTATTCGTCGCTGAACCCGCGTATGACGTTGGAGCAGATCGTCGGCGAGCCGCTGCGTAATTACCACGTGGAAAAAGGGTCCGCCCTGCGCGACCGGGTGGCCGAGCTGCTGCGACTGGTCGGGTTGCGCCCGGAATACATGTCGCGTTATCCGCACGCCTTCAGCGGCGGGCAGCGCCAGCGGATCGGCGTCGCGCGGGCCCTGGCGCTCAACCCGCAGATGATCATCTGCGACGAACCCGTCTCGGCGCTCGACGTTTCGATCCAGGCGCAGATTTTGAACCTGCTGCAAGATCTGCAATCTCAATTCAACCTCACGTACCTGTTCATCTCGCACGATTTAAGCGTCGTGCGCCACCTCAGCGACCGCGTGGCCGTGATGTACGTGGGCAAGATCGTCGAAATCGCCGATACTGAGGAACTCTTCAACAGTATTCAACACCCGTATACCGAAGCGCTGTTATCCGCCGCGCCAGCGCCGGACCCCAGAGCCAAGCGCAAACGCGTGTCAGTGAAAGGCGAAGTGGCGGACCCGGCCAATCCACCCAGCGGCTGCTATTTTCACCCGCGCTGCCAGTACGTTCAAGACCGCTGCAAGGCTGAAGCGCCGCCGCTGCGCGAAGTACAGCCGGACCACTGGTCGGCGTGCCACTTTGCGGAAAGCCTGACACTTGGGGTTTAGGACAAGGTTCTGTGATGCGATCGCTGGTACGTCCCATTCTCATTGATGCCTACATAGCTGACTCGGGATAATCGAATGAAAGTGATGCTGCTTTTCCCTCCAAACTGGACGCCGAGCATGCCGCATCTTTCGCTGCCGACACTCGCGGCGTACCTGCGCATGCATGGCGTCGACGTCATCCAGCGTGATTTGAACGCGGAAGTCTTCGACGAAATCCTGACGCGCCGCTACATGCAAGACGCTATCGCCCGCCTGCGCCACGACTACGGGCCGAAAATCACCCGTAGACCGCCCAAAAACACCCATCCCTCACACGAGCAGCTTACGTGGGCGCTACACACAGGGCCGCGCCTGGCCGTCGACGTGGAAAAAGCCAAAAACGTGATCCGCAGCGAGGCGTTTTTCGATGGCCCAACCAGCCTGGAAGCGTTCGAGGTCGTCATTCGCTGTCTGGAAATCGCGTCGCTGCCCTATTACCCGGCCTCGCTGCACCTGCAAAGTTACATCTCAGCCCACGCGGTCGATAGCAGCGCGAGTCTGCTGACCGGCGTCCGGGACCCGGATCACAACATTTTTCTTGATATATACCGGCGCGGCATTTTAGAGGATATCAAGCGCGAACAACCGGACGTGGTCGGCATCTCGATCCCGTCCATGCCCCAGATGCTGGCCGGGATGACGCTCGGTTACCTGATCAAAGAAGAAGCTGGCCTGGATTGTCACGTCACGGTGGGCGGGCCGCATATCAGCATGCTGCGCGAGCAACTGCCGCGCGTGCCCGAACTCTTCACCCTGTTCAACAGCGCGGTGGTCTTCGACGGCGAGGTGCCTTTGCTGCAACTGGTCGAGGCGGTGGCCGGAGATCATGAGCTGTCACACATCCCCAACCTGATTTACCGGGATGGCGACACGATCCGGGTCAACGATCGGAAGCCGCAGGAAAAGATCAAGGATATGCCGCTGCCGGATTTTGACGGGCTGCCGCTGGATCGTTACCTGGCTCCCCGGCTGGTGCTGCCCCTGCTCACGGCGCGGGGCTGCTACTATGGCAAATGCGCGTTCTGCAACGTGGGTTACGGCGAACCGGAAGCGTTCAGCCAGCTCAAGGCCGAGCAGCTTGCCAGCCAGATCATGGCGCTGCGACAGACATACGACGCGCGTTACATCTTTTTCGCCGACGAAGCCATTACACCGCGTAATCTGCGCAACCTGTCGCCCATTCTCGAAGAGGCGGGCCAGCCGGTCCGCTGGGGCGGCTGCGTGCGCTTCGAAAAAGTCATCTCCGGCGACCTGCTGCAAAACATGGAGAGCGGCGGGTGCAGCATGATCTTGTTCGGCCTGGAAAGCGCCTCGGAGGCCGTCATCGAGTTTATGGTCAAAGGCACCGAACTCGAACACATGCAGCGCATTCTGCATGAAAGCAGCGAAGCAGGCATCTGGAACCATGCTTTCTTCTTCTTTGGTTTTCCCGGTGAGACGTTAGAGAACGCGCAGGACACGGTCAATTTCCTCTACGATCACAAACAGTTCATCCATTCGGCGGCATTGGGTACATTTTTGATGGAGCGCGATTCACCGGCGCACCGTTTCCCCGCCACGTACAAGGTCAAACGCGTCATCGAGGAGCCGGATAAAGACCTGGCGATCTACTTCGACTACGAGGTCGAGGACGGTCTGGATGCGAACATGGCGGACCTGATCATGGAGCGGTTCATGGACACGCTGCCGGATAAATCGTACCCGCAGTATTATGCCAATGACGTGTATCGTTTTCTCTACGCCTGCCATCTCAAGGAACAACACGCGCCGCTGCCACCCTGGCTGGTACCGGAGGATGTACAGGCGTGACGCGTTACCATCGACCGTTTGCAGAGGGGTGGGATTCATCCACTGCCGCGTCGATAAGCCGGTGAATATCGACAGCCTGATCAACCATCACCAGGCGAGCGCTGCCGCCTGTGCTTTCCTGGATGGTTCATGTTGCGCCATTTGTTTTGCCTGACTGATGGAGGAATTGGAACAAACCCGGATGGTCCAGGGCGCAGCAAACGCCGCTACGAAATCTATCATCCGGATTCTATTTTGGTTTTCCATGAACACCCTGTGGAGTGTCCCGATGCCTGATCAACCTGCGTACAAAAATCCCGATTTATCATTTGAGAACCGTGTCGACGATCTGGTAGGCCGCCTGACACTGGAGGAAAAAATCTCCCAGATGGTGCACGCCGCCCCGGCGATTGAGCGCCTCGGCATCCCCGCCTATAACTGGTGGAATGAATGTTTGCATGGTGTCGCCCGCGCTGGGATCGCCACCGTCTTCCCACAAGCAATCGGCATGGCCGCCACCTGGAACGTCGATCTGATTCACGAGGCCGCCATCGCGATCTCGGACGAAGGCCGCGCCAAACACCACCAGGCCATGCGCGAGGATTTTCACGAGCAGTATCACGGCCTGACGTTTTGGACGCCCAACGTCAACATTTTCCGCGATCCGCGCTGGGGACGCAGCCAGGAAACATACGGCGAATGCCCGTACCTGACGGCGCGGCTGGGAGTCGCATTTGTGAAGGGCTTGCAGGGCGACGATCCGAAATACCTGAAAACCGTCGCCACGCCCAAACATTACGCCGTGCACAGCGGGCCGGAACACGACCGGCACCATTTCGACGTCGACGTGAGCGAGCGCGACCTGCGCGATACGTACCTCCCGGCGTTCAAGGCGACGGTTCAGGAGGGCGGCGCGGCGTCGGTGATGAGCGCCTACCAGCGCTTCCGAGGTGAGCCGTGTTCGTCGAGCACGCTGCTGCTACAAGACATTTTGCGTGACGAGTGGGGCTTCGAGGGTTACGTGGTGTCCGACTGCGGTGCCATCGGCGACATTTTCCTGCATCACAAGGTTGTCGAAACCGGGGAAGAAGCCGCCGCCCGCGCCGTCAAAGCGGGCTGCGAATTGAACTGCGGCGGCGTTTATCAGATGCTGGTCGGAGCGGTCGAACAGGGCCTGATCGACGAAGCGACGATTGATCGCGCCGTCAAGCAGTTGTTCATGGCGCGTTTCAAATTGGGCATGTTCGATCCGCCGGAATGCGTGCCCTACGCGCAGATTCCGTACGAAGTGAACGACAGCCCTGCGCATCGCCAGCTTGCGCTGCGGATCGCCCGCGAGTCGATGGTGCTGCTCAAAAATGATGGCCTGCTGCCCCTGGACCGGTCGCGGATCAAAACGCTCGCTATCATCGGCCCCAACGCTGACTCGGTGGAGGTGCTGCTGGGCAACTATAACGGCATCCCCGCGCAGCCGGTGACGCCCCTGGCCGGTATCCGTAAGAAGGTCGAGCCGGGTATCGACGTGTTATTTGCCAGAGGCTGCAACATCACGACCAAGATTCACGAAATCGCCGGGCGCAACTATAACGAGCAGATCGCATCGGCGGTCGCCGTCGCACGCCGGGCCGATGTCGTGGTCATGGTGATGGGCCTGTCACAGGCGCTCGAAGGCGAAGAGAACCAGCGCGAAGGCGTCGAGAATGGGAAAAGCCTGGCGGATCGCGAGGGACTCGACCTGCCGGTCGTGCAGGAGGACCTGCTGAAGGCGATTCACGCCGCCGGCAAACCGGTCGTGCTGGTGCTGATGAATGGCAGCCCCATTTCGATCAATTGGGCGGACCAGCACATCCCTGCCATCATCGAAGCGTGGTATCCGGGCCAGGCGGGCGGTACGGCGCTCGCCGACGTATTGTTCGGGGATTATAACCCTGCCGGGCGGCTGCCGGTCACGTTTTATAAGTCGGTGGACCACCTGCCGCCGTTCACAGATTACGACATGGCGAAGGGCCGCACGTACCGCTTTTTCACGGGCGAGGCGCTGTATCCCTTTGGGCATGGGCTGAGTTACACGCAGTTCGCCTACAGCGACCTGCAAATCACGCCGCAACAGCCGCAGGCAGGCCAGCCCGTCGAGATAGCCGCCACCGTCAAAAACACCGGCGGGTGCGCCGGGGACGAGATCGTCCAGCTTTATTTGCGCGATGTCGAAGCGTCGGCCCTGGTCCCGCTGCGCCAATTGGCCGGGTTTGCCCGCATCCATCTGCAGCCGGGCGCGGCGCAGACCGTGCGCTTTACGCTGCAATGCGAGCAGTTCTCGCTGATTACCGATGCGGGACAGCGCCTGATCGAGCCAGGGATGTTTGAGATTTCGGTTGGCGGTCACCAGCCAGGCGATCACGATCCAGACGTGCTGACAGGCCAGATCGAACTTGTGGGCGAACGGGTGGCGCTCCCGTTGTAACGCGCGGGCGTCACCATTGCCGGGGCGGGCCACATGAATCGCGGAAAATGAGACGTGTCGGCAGGATGACCTGCGGCGGCCTGTAATCCACGTCTTCGATGCATTTCAGGAGCATGATCGCGGCTTCGCGTCCGATCTCTGTGAGAGGCTGGTGCACCGTCGTCAGCTTGGGATAGACCAGGGAGGCGTGCGGGATATCGTCGAAGCCGATCACGGAGATATCGTCAGGGACCTGCAAGCCACGCTGCCGGATCGCTTCCAGGGCACCAAAGGCGGACATGTCATTGGCCGCGAAAATGGCGGTTGGCGGTTCCGGGAGCGAGAGCAGTGTCTGCGTTGCCAGGTGGCCGCCCTGGACCAGGAAATCGCCGCCAATGATGAGTTCGTCGCGTGGGGGGATTCCGTGATCAGAGAGGGCCGCTTCGTATCCCGCCAGCCGTTCGGTAGCGCTGTGGAGTCCAGCCAGCCCGGAAACAAACCCAATGCGGCGGTGTCCGAGTTCAATCAGATACTGGGTGGCCTCGTAGGCACCCTGCCGGTTTGTGGCGGTCACGCTGGGGCATTGTTCCGTCTCGGTCATCTGGTCGATCAGCACATACGGAAAATCCTGCTGGTGCAGCGCATCCAGATAAGACGAGGAAATCAGGGGGACGACCAGCAGCAGCCCTTCCGCGCCGCCGTTGATCATCGTCGCCACATACGTAGATTCCTTGCCTTGATGGCGGTGCGTGGTATACAGGATGATGGTATAACCGGATTTCGAGAGTTCCTCATCGATGCCATAAATGATCTCGCTGATGTAGCCGTTGCTCAAGGTCGGCACCAGCACGCCGATCATGTTGGAACGCCCACCCGCCAGACTGCGCGCTTGCTGGTTCGGCACATAACCCAGCTTGCGGGCCGCGCGTAACACTTTCTCGCGCGTGCTGGGCTTGACGAACTCGTAGCCGCTCAAGGCCCGTGAGACGGTGGTATACGACACGCCCGATTCGCGCGCCACATCATAGATCGTAGGGATTCCCCCTGGTTTTTTGTCTTCTTTGGGCATATGAGGCACGGTTGCAACCCGCAAGCGCTTGCAATATCATTGGAAAAAAAACAGGCGTTCACCTGTATTCTAGACCAATAGCCACCTATGTTCTATCTACTCAACCATAGCGCATTCCGGCGATTCGAGCAAGCCGGGCGCGGCGGAAACATGTACGATCACGGAGTGAAAAAATGCTTGGTCAGACTTCGAGCGGCAAGTTGAAAAATGAGGATGGTTATCGCCTCTGGCTGCGCTACGGGCCGGTCGCCGATGCGAGCGTACTGGCAGACTATCAGGCGGCTCTCACCCAGGCGGTTATCGACGCCACCTCGCCGACGTTACGCGCCGCACGCGAGGAACTCGCGCTGGCATGGGAAAACCTGCTCGGAACGCCGCCTGTCCTGGTCGAGGGGGTGGCGCAAGATGGCACCCTGGTGGCCGGTACGTCGCACAGCAGCCGCGCGATTGCGCAGCTTGGCCTCGACGACGAGCTTGATCAGGCGGGTGACGAGGGTTTTGTGGTCGTCCGTACGCCGATCCATGACAAAGACTGCATCGTGATCGCCGCCAATACGGATCGGGGCGTGCTCTACGGCGTGTTTCATTTTTTGCGGCACCTGCAAACACACAAGCCGCTGAACGATCTGCGTATCATCAGCGCCCCCCGGATCAAACACCGCATGCTCAATCACTGGGACAACCTGGACCGTACCATCGAGCGCGGGTACGCAGGGTTCTCGTTGTGGGACTGGCACAAACTGCCGGATTACGTGTCCCCCCGCTACAAGGATTACGCGCGCGCCAACGCGTCGGTGGGGATCAACGGCAGCGTGCTCACGAACGTGAACGCCAATGCGCTGATCCTGACGCAGCAGTACCTGGTCAAAGTGGCGGCGCTGGCCGACGTGTTGCGGCCCTATGGCATCCGTGTGTATCTCACGGCGCGATTCAGCGCGCCGATCGAGATCGGCGGGCTGAAAACAGCCGATCCTCTTGCGCCAGACGTGGTCGCCTGGTGGAAGGCGAAAGCATCCGAAATCTACGCCCTGGTCCCCGATTTTGGCGGTTTTGTGGTCAAGGCCAATTCTGAGGGGCAGCCCGGCCCGCACGATTACGGGCGGTCCCACGCCGAGGGCGCGAATCTGTTGGGCAGCGCGCTGGCCCCGCACGGGGGCATCGTGATCTGGCGCGCGTTTGTCTACGATGCAGACGTCCCCGAAGACCGCGCCAAACAGGCCAACAATGACCTCGTGCCGCAAGACGGCACCTTCCTGGAAAACGTGCTCTTACAGGTCAAGAATGGCCCGATCGATTTTCAGCCGCGCGAACCGTATCACCCGCTGTTTGGTGCCATGCCCCAAACGCCGCTGGCGCTCGAAGTGCAGATTACCCAGGAATACCTGGGCTGCGCGACGCACCTCGTGTATCTCGCGCCCCTGTTCAAAGAAACCCTGGATGCCGATACTTTCTGCGCGGGCCAGGGATCGCTGGTGGCGAAGGTGGTCGATGGCAGCCTGGACGGGCATGCCGAGTCCAGCATGGCGGGCGTCTCGAATATTGGCTCGGAGCAGACGTGGTGCGGGCACCCGTTCGCCGCCGCCAACTGGTTCGCCTTTGGGCGGCTGGCCTGGGATCACAGGGCCACATCCGAGGCTATCGCCGACGACTGGCTGCGCATGACGTTCACCAACGATCGACGGTTTGTCGAGCCTGCCAGGGCCATGATGATCGCCTCGCGTGAGGCCGTCGTGGACTACATGACGCCGCTGGGCCTGCATCACATCATGGCGCGCGGCCATCATTACGGCCCCGGTCCCTGGGTCGAGGGCGGGCGCGCGGATTGGACCTCGACCTACTATCACCGCGCCGACGCGCAGGGAGTCGGGTTTGACCGCACTCCCGGCGGAAGTGACGCCGTGAGCCAGTACCACTCGCCGTACCGGGAGCAGGTCGCCAGCCGCGACACCTGCCCGGAAAACTTGCTGCTCTGGTTTCATCACGTGCCCTGGGGCTATACGATGAAGTCCGGGCGCACGTTGTGGGACGAACTCTGCTATAAGTACAATCACGGCGTCGAGTCGGTGCGGCAGATGCAGCGCACCTGGGATTCGCTCGTGGACTTCGTGGACGCGGCCCGTTTTGAGCACGTGCGGGCGCTGCTCGCAGTCCAGGAAAAAGAAGCGCGCTGGTGGCGTGACGCCTGCCTGTCGTACTTCCAGACTTTTTCGAAGATGCCCATTCCCGCCGAGTACGAGCAGCCCGCCGAAACGCTCGCGTATTACGAGAATCTGGTGCATTACTACGTGCCGGGCATCACGGAGCGGCGCTTCCGTCGTTAGCGTGTCGCTCGCAAATACCGTTTTGGGTCGGATTTTGCAGGTGAAACCGGCGGGCAGCATGAACGTGTGCCGCCGGACACCAGGGAGATAAATAGATTATGGAAAACCAGCGAACGATTCGTTTGGCGGTGATCGGTATCGGCAACATTGGCCGGGCGCACGTCGCGTACATCGACGCGCTGCCGGGCGTGGAATTGGCCGCCGTGTGCGACATCGACCGCGCCCGCGCCGATGCCAGCGCGCAGCAATACGGCGCAGACGCCTATTACACCTACCAGGATTTGTTGAAGTCCGCCGCGCTGGACGGGATCGTGGTGGCCACCCCGCACTACGAACACGTCCAGATGACGATCGACGCGCTGACGCAAGGCATCCACGTGCTGGTGGAAAAACCGATTGCGGTCCACGCCAAAGACGCGCGCAAAATGATCGACGCCTATGAAGTGGCGCTGAAAACCAACCCCGATCTTGTTTTCGCCGCGATGTTCATGCAGCGCACGTATGGTTACTGGCAGAAGATCAAAAACATGATCACTGGCGGTGAATTAGGCCAACTCGTGCGCACCACCTGGATCGTGACCAACTGGTTCCGCACGCAGTACTATTACGACAGCGGCGGCTGGCGTGCCACATGGCGCGGCGAAGGCGGCGGCGTCTTGCTGAACCAATGCCCGCATAACCTCGACCTGTACCAATGGTTGGTGGGTATGCCGCAGGCGGTCACCGGTTTTGCCAGCTTTGGCAAATACCACGACATCGAAGTCGAGGACGAAGTCACCGCCTATTTCGAACACCCGGACGGCATGATCGGCCATTTCATCACGACCACTGCCGAGTCGCCGGGCACCAACCGGCTGGAAATCGTCGGCGAAAACGGCAAGTTGATCTTCGAAGACGACCGGCTGACCTTTGCTCGCAACGCGTATTCGATGTTCAAGCAGCTCCGCGAATCGAATCAGGGATTCGCAAAAGTCGAATACTCCGACCACGACGTTCCCTACGAGCATCACGGCGGACCCGGACACGACATCGTCATCGCGAATTTCGCGGATGCGATCCGGCAGGGCACCGCCCTGATCGCGCCCGCGCCGGAAGGGTACAACTCGGTCGCATTGGGGAACGCGATCATGCTGTCCGCCCTGGAAAGTCGCACGGTTGAACTGCCCATCGACGAAGACCTGTACGAAAAACGATTGTTCGAACTGGTTGCGACATCACGTTACACAAAACCGGCTGTGGAATCGGACAACACGCCTGACGACTTCAGCCAATCATTTAGCTGATGGGCGCGGGTAACCCAAAACGCTTGACCCGGTCCGATTGTGCGGAATTTTGCCCGTTTCTCCATGATTTTCTTTGATTTGAAAGGACCTGACGTAACACATGGCTACTTTTACTCTGAGCGCCTTTGGCGACGAGATCGCCGCCGACCTGGAAACGCAGCTCGCGCACCTCAACCGGCTGGATATTCACTGCCTGGACCTGCGCGGGGCATGGGGCACCGGCGTGCTCAACCTGAGCGATGACGACGTCGAGCGGGTGCGGCAGCTTTGCGCCGACCACGCCGTGCAGGTCGCGTGCATCGGCAGCCCGCTTGGCAAGTCGCCGCTGGTGGCTCCTATCGAGCAGGAACTGGCGAACCTGGACCGCATCATCGAAATTGGCGCGGCGCTGGACTGCCGCCGGGTTCGCATCTTCTCGTTTTATCCGCCGGACACCTCGACCAACGCGCACTATGACCAGCACGTCGCTGCCGCCGTCGAACGGCTGGCGCGCATGGCCGAACGCGCCGGGGCCGCAGGGGTCGAACTGCTGCACGAAAACGAAAAGGGAATCGTCGGCGACACGCTGGCGCGCTGCCGGGCGCTGGTCGCCGGCGTCGATAGTCCGCATCTGCGATTCTTGTGGGACTCCGCCAATTTTGTGCAGGTCGGCGAGGATCATGTCGTGGAACGCGGCTGGCCGATGCTGGGCGCGCTGACGGCTTACGTGCACATCAAAGATGCCCGGCTGAGTGATGGCAGCGTCTGCCCGGCGGGGGATGGCGACGGCCAGATCCGTGAACTGCTGCAAAACCTGCTCGATCAGGGTTATCAGGGTTTCCTCTCGTTGGAACCGCACCTGAAAATAGCAGGCCCCAGCGGCGGGTTCAGTGGCGAAGAGAACATGACAATCGCCGTCGAAGCCTTGCGGCGCGTGATGGCCGAGGTCGGGTGCGTCGAGTCACAGCCGTAACCATGCCGATCATCGAACCGGACTTCATCGAACTGACCGCCGACCTGGACGTAGAGACGTTCTGGGAAGAAAACGATCGCTGTTGGGACCTGACTCCCCGCAAACCGCGCTGCCCGCTCAAGTTTTCGCCGGACGATCACTGGCTGTTCGAGTTTTTGGACGTGGAATCCACGCTGCGTTATTACCAGGACAAAGCGTACCGCGACGATCAGCACCGCGCGGCCAACGCGGTCACGCGCGAGTATGTCGGCAGAGCGTTTTTTGACGAAGATAGCTGGGAACACCACCCGCACCGCATCGAAAACCTGTTCGACTGCTATTTTTCGTACACCGAGGGCGGCACGCCCTGGTTAACTCCGGCCACCGACGACCCGGCGGAGTTCGCCCGCATCCTCGACCGGGCGGAAGCGACCGACGTGGCCGCGTGGGCCTTCCCCGACGCGTTCGTGCGAGAGTGGGAGACGCGTAAAACCAGGGGCGACACGCTGCCGGCGCTGGGGACGGGCAGCCGGGGACCGGCCACGATCATGACGTCTGTGCTGGAAGTGGAAACGGCGGTTTTCTGGATGATCGATTACCCCGATCTCATGCACCGTTTCAGCGATATTCTGGCGCGGAAAATGATCGAGCTGAACCGGGCGCTGCGTCACTTCAGTGGGAATACCACGCCCGGCTGGTGGATCACGGACGATAACAGCGCCTTGTTCAATCGCAGGCTGTACAACGAATACTGCGCGCCCGTGTTGGCGCGCGTGTTGGACGCCTTCGCGCCGCCCCCTGCGCGCCGCTACCAGCACTCGGACAGCGCGATGGGCCATCACCTGGACGCGCAGCACGCGCTGGGGATCAACGCCGTCAACTACGGGCCGGAAGTTGACATCGCGTTGATCCGTGAAAAAATGCCGGATGCCGTGATCGAGGGGCATATCCCGCCTTTCATGCTGCGCAACGGATCGCCCGACACGATCCGCGCCAAAGTGATGGCGGATTTCCAGACAGCCGGCGAACAGGGCCGCCTGGTCATCGCGACGGCGGGATCATTGGCGGCAGGCACCGGGGTGGGACGCATGCGCTGGCTGATGGCTGTAGTCCGGGATCATTGCCGCTATAATCTTTCCTGACACCACGTGATTCGACCCGTTGTGTCACATCGCACACGACCATGACGCCAGGAAAGGGACCATGAACAGATTCTCGTTGCAGGATGAACTGGCATTGATCACCGGCGGCGGCACCGGGTTAGGGTTTGCGGTCGCGTCATGTTTTGTCGAATCCGGCGCGCGGGTCGTGATCGCCGGTCGCCGCGAAGAGCCGCTGCACTCGGCGGTTGAAAAACTGGGGCCGAACGCGTTTTACCGGGTGTTCGACGTGACCGACTTCGAGGAGGGTCACGCGCTGATCGCCGGCATCGAGCAGCAGGTCGGGCCGGTTTCGATTCTGGTCAACAACGCGGGCATCCACCTCAAAAAGGCGGTCGAAGAAACCACTGTCGAAGATTTCCAGGCAGTGCTGGATACCCACTTGACAGGCGCGTTTGCGCTGTCCAGGGCGGTTATCCCGTTCATGAAGGAGCGGCGGCACGGCAGCATCCTGTTCATGGCGTCGATGGCGTCCCTGTTTGGCATTCCCTACGTGGTGGCCTATTCGGCGGCCAAGTCAGCCTATACCGGGATCGTCGTGACGCTGTCCGCCGAGCTGGCCGAGTACGGCATACGGGCCAACGCCATCGCGCCGGGCTGGATTGAATCGGACATGATGCATACCGCCGTCGATTCGGACCCGGAACGCGGGCGGCGCATTCTCACCCGCACGCCCATGCACCGCTTCGGCCAGCCGGAAGACGTGGGCTGGGCTGCCGTGTATTTGAGTTCGCCCGCCGCGTCGTTTGTTACCGGGGTCGTGCTGCCGATTGACGGCGGCGCGTCGATCGGATTCTAAGCCCAGGGAGCGCACACCGCATGAAAATTGGACTCGGACTTTACCGTCACATGCTCACGCCGGAGAACTTCCGGTTTGCCCGCCAGGCGGGAGCCACGCATATTGTCGCGCATCTGGTGGACTATTTCGCGGCTGGCCCGCGCATCCCGTCCGTTCAGGATGAAGGATGGGGACTCGCCGGGCGCGGCCTGGATATCTGGGAGCCGGAGCACCTGGCCGCGTTGAAGGCCGCGATCAACGCCGAGGGACTCGAACTGGCGGCGGTCGAAAACCTGGACCCCGTGCAATGGCACGACGTGCTGCTCGATGGCCCGCAGAGCGAGCAGCAGATCGAGACCATCAAGGACATTATCCGCGCGTTCGGCCAGGTCGGGATTCCGGTCCTGGGCTATAACTTCAGCATGGCGGGCGTGTGGGGCCACGTAGAAGGCCCGTACGCGCGCGGCGGGGCCACGTCGGTTGGCTTCCTGGGGCCGGATGGCCCGGCGGAAACGCCGATCCCGAACGGCATGGTCTGGAACATGATCTACAAACCCGACGCGCCGCCCGGAACCGTTGGCGAGATCACACACGAGCAGCTTTGGTCCCGGCTGGAACGATTCCTGGACGCAGTGCTGCCGGTGGCTGAGGAGGCCCACGTTAAGCTGGCCCTGCATCCCGACGATCCGCCCATGCCGACATTACGCGGCACCGCGCGGCTGGTCTACCAGCCCCGCTATTACCAGCAGTTGCTCGATCGGTACCCAAGCCCGGCCAACGCGCTCGAATTCTGCATCGGGTCGCTGGCGGAAATGACCGAGGGCAACATCTATGACGTGGTCGATCAGTACAGCCAGCAGGACGCCATCGCCTACGTGCATTTCCGCAACGTGCGCGGCAAGGTTCCGTCGTACCGTGAAGTGTTCGTCGATGAGGGCGACGTGGACATGATTCGCGTGGTGCGTATCCTGCATAAAAACGGGTTCGACGGCGTGATCATCCCCGATCATACGCCGCAGATGACGTGTGATGCGCCCTGGCACGCGGGCATGGCCTACGCGTTGGGGTACATCAAAGCGGTGCTGCAAATCGTCGCGGGTGGTTGACGCGGCGCATCACACCGATGCGCCCTGGCACGCGGGCATGGCCTACGCTGGGATACATCAAGGCGGTGCTGCAAATCGTCGCGGGCGGTTGACGCGGCGCATCACACC
>CAYMTN010000126.1:0-15764 GCA_964393335.1 uncultured Anaerolineaceae bacterium | reverse complement strand
GGCGTCGGCAAAACGACCTTGCTCAAAACGCTGCTGCGCGAACTGCCGCCGCTCAGCGGTAGTTCGCGGCTGGGCGCTGCCGTGCAGCCAGGGTATTTTGCCCAGGCACACGAGGGGTTAAATCCCGCCAACAGCGTGTTGGACGAACTGCTGAACGTGCGCAACCTGCCGGTCAGCGAGGCGCGTAATTACCTGGCATCATTCCTGTTCACCGGCAACGACGTGTTCCGCCCGGTCAGCACCTTGAGTGGTGGCGAGCGCGGGCGGCTGGCGCTGGCGAAATTGGCGCTGGATGGCGCGAACTTCTTGCTGCTGGACGAGCCAACCAACCACCTCGACATTCCCAGCCAGGAAATCTTGCAGGCAGTGCTGGCAGGCTTCGACGGCACGATCTTACTCGTCAGCCATGACCGCTACCTGATTGACGCATTGGCGACCCAGGTCTGGGATATCCAACCGGAGGGAATGACGGTTTTCGAAGGTCCGTACCATGCCTACCTTCAGGCCCGTGAAGCGGCACGCGCAGCCGAGCGCGAAGCGGACACCTCCGCACACACCGAACCCAAACCGGCGACCAGGCCACAGAACGGGAAGCGCACCTTATCGGCATACGAACGCAAGCAGCGCCTGGCCGAAGTCGAACAGCGCATTCACGCGCTGGAAGTTCGGCTCGTGAATTTGTCGGGCGAACTGGGTATCGCCAGCACCGCCGGAGCCGTTGATCGCGTGCGTGACCTGGGTAAAACGTACGCGACCACCGAACGCGAGCTGGACCACGCGATGCAGGAATGGGAAACCCTGCTCGAATCCGATTGATGGTACGTAACTGGAGCCGCTCGAAACAAAAAGGACAGACAGCAGCATCCGGCCATTCCCTTCGCGCGTGACCTGCCTGCGTCGCGTGACGACAACAGGCTGTTTGACCGGAAACCATACGCAAGTTACAATGACCATAGTCATTATGCGACGCGTGAAGTTATCAGTTCGGGAGGGATTGCCGTGGGTCGTTGGGAAAACAAATACGTGATCGGCCTCACGGGAAATATTGCGATGGGCAAAAGCCTGGTGCGCAGGATGCTAGAACACCTGGGGGCCTACACCATCGACGCCGACGGCCTGGCTCATCAAGCGATGGCTCCAGGCGCTCCGGCTTACAAACCCGTTGTCATCACGTTTGGTCAATGGATTCTAGATTCAGAACGGCGAGTTGATCGATCCAAACTAGGAGCCGTCGTGTTCGCTCACCCAGAGGCGTTGGCACGGCTCGAAACCATCACCCATCCCATTGTCGGACAGGCCATCGATACTCTGATCAGACGCGCGCGGCACAAGGTCGTTGTCGTCGAGGCAATCAAGTTGTTGGAGGGCCAATTAGCCGACCAGATGGATGCGATCTGGGTAGTGGATGCATCCGAAGACAAACAGATCGAGCGCCTGGCCAAACGCGGCCTGCCACGCCTGGATGCCCTGAAACGCATCCGCATGCAAAATCCGCAGGTTGATAAACTCACGCGCGCGAATGTCGTCATCACCAATAACGGCACGCCGGAAGAAACCTGGGCACAGGTACGCGCTGCATGGAACCAGATTCGCGGCGCTGCGGAAGAGGAAGAACTCCAGGCCGCCCCGCAGCGTGTCGAAGTGGCACCCGTCCAGCCACGCGCCGGAAAGATGACGATCACGTCGCTCGACATCATCCGGGGCATGCCCAAAAACGCGGAGCAAATCGCGGCACTTATCCGCGATCATACCGGCCAGACGCTCAACCGCAACGACGTGCTGATGGCGTTTGGGCAGAAATCGTACATGATGGCGATGGCCGGAGATACCCCGGTGGGATTGGTCGGCTTCCTGGTCGAAAACCTCGTGACGCGGGTTGACGAGTTTTTGCTTGTCGAACAGGCTCCGGTCGCGCCGGTGGCGACCGCCTTGATCCAGGCCATCGAACGCGCCTCGCGCGAGCTGCAAAGCGAGGTCGGTTATGTCTTTTTGCCACAAAACGAATCGCAGGAAATCGTGCAGGCCTTTTTGCAGCAGGGGTATGAAGCGCAAGAACTGGAAGACATCAAAGTGCCAGCCTGGCGCGAAGCGGCCCGCGAAGCTCGCCCGGATGGATCACGAATCTACTCGAAGAAACTGCGCGCCGAACGCGTGCTCAAACCGCTCTAGGCAGGGTAGAAAAAGCATATGGTGGAACGTCTGAAGCAGCAGCCGGGCCTCGGCCCGGTGATTCGATTGATCGAAACGTGGCCGCGTATCACGGCCTGGCTTGTGCTGTCGGTTTTCTGCGTGGCGCTGTTGGTCTATGAAGGGCGCGACGTCGGCCTGACCGCCGGAAACTGGATCGCACTCGTCGTCGCAACGGTTATTGTGTCGGGTCTGTGCATCTGGATCATCAGTTGGGAAGACGATGACGAATCCGACGCGCCAGAGCCGCCTGCACACGAGACGACACCCCGCCAGGACGTCTGACTCGCTTTCATCCACATACGCCGTAAGCCCGCCAACCATCGCGTGTGGACGGGCTTTTTGTTTGCGGCGGCGCGTGCGGTTTGTTTTGCACGCAGAATGGGCTATGCTAGACGCAGCGTTACAGCCAACGGGAGGTAAACTCGATGGAACTCAGCGTGATCACAATCGAAAAACCCGAATCGATCAACTTCATCCTCGGTCAAAGCCACTTCATCAAAACAGTTGAGGATGTGCACGAGGCCCTGGTAACAGCCGTACCCGGCATCAAATTCGGGTTGGCCTTCTGCGAGGCATCCGGCGCGTGTTTGATCCGCCACACCGGCACCGACGACGACCTCAAAGCCCTGGCGATCAGGAATGCCCAGGCGCTCTCTGCCGGGCACGCGTTCATTTTGTTCCTGGGCGAGGGATTCTACCCGATCAACGTGTTGAACGTGGTGCAGCGCGTGCAGGAAGTCGTTCGTATCTTCTGCGCGACCGCCAATCCAACTCAGGTGATCCTGGCCGAAACCGAGCTGGGACGCGGCATCCTGGGGGTGATCGACGGTTTCAGCAGCAAAGGTGTTGAAGACGAGGCGGGCATAACATGGCGCATGGACCTGCTGCGGAAGATTGGCTACAAACTGGGTTGATCGGGTCTTTGCACGCTGGTTTATCTACAAGGAGCAAAACATTCCCTTATGCCATACCAGACTGACACGTTTGACGACTATGTGAACACGCATCATGACCGGTTTTTGGATGAATTCGGCCAGTTCATCGGGCAAGTCAGCGTCGCCGCCGATGGGCGCGGCGTCTCGGACATGGCCGGACAGGTCGCGGAACGCCTGCGCCGCCTGGGCGCGGATGTGACCGTCTACCCTACTCCCGGTTCGCCGCTCGTCTACGCCGAGATCGGGCCGGCAGACGCAGCCCGCACGTTGATGATCTACAACCATTACGACGTGCAGCCCGAAGACCCGGTTGATCTCTGGGAAAGCGACCCGTTTGCGATGGTCATCAAGGATGGCCGAATCTTCGGGCGCGGCACATCCGATGACAAAGGGGAGCTGCTTTCGCGCATTCAAGCGGTCGAAACCTGGCTGGAAACTCAAGGCGATCTGCCGGTCCGCATCAAGTGGGTGGTCGAGGGCGAGGAAGAAATCGGCAGCACGCATCTTGAAGCGTGGGTGCACGACCATGCCGCGATGCTCGCCGCCGATGGCATCTTGTGGGAAGGCGGCGGTTATGACGAAGCAGGCCGCCCCATGTTCGGGCTTGGTGGGAAGGGCCTCGCCTATTTTGAGTTGCACTGCCAGGGACCGAACCAGGACCTGCACTCATCGGTTGCGCCACTGGTCACTAATCCGGCGTGGCGGCTGGTATGGGCGCTGAGCACGCTCAAGGACCAGAACGACGCCATCACGCTGGACGGGTACATGGAGCACGTCAAACCGCTGAGCGTGGAAGACTGGAAGCGGATCGACGCCGTGCCGCTGGAATTCGACGCGATGCGCAAACGGTGGGGCCTTGACCAGTGGATCAACGGCATGGACGACCAGGCTGCGCGCCGCCGCTATGTCAGCGAGCCGACCCTGACGATCTGCGGGATTCAGTCCGGGTATACCAATGCAGGCTCCAAAACGGTGCTGCCCGCCGAAGCCATGGTCAAACTGGATTTTCGGCTGGTCAACGGCCTGACGTCCGAACTGGCCGAACGCCTGCTGCGCGAGCACCTCGACCGGCGCGGATTCACCGACATCACGATCACGTCCCTCGGCGGAGAGGAATTCGCGGCCTCGCCGCCCAACAGCCTGGTCGAACGCGCTGCCGTCGCCGCCAGCCGTGAATTATGGGCCAAAGACCCGATCATGTATCCCTGGTTTGCCGGCAGCGGCCCGCTTTACCCGCTCAGCACGCTGTTGAACATTCCGGTGATCTTCGCGGGGACGACATGGCACCCGAATGCCCGGATGCATTCGCCCAACGAGAATATCTATGTCAAAGACTACTTCGAGTCGATGCGCTTTACGGCGGCGTTTATCGCATTTTTTGCGACGCTCGACGCGTAAGGCATAATGCATCTGAATTTGGTAAACTCGTCCATAATGGACGGCGCGCCAACGTGGCGTGAATCAATAAGGGAAAAAATCTCAATGGCAAAACAGTACAGTTCACCGCCAGACATGCAAATTGACCCGCAGAAAACGTACACGGCTACCTTCAAGACCGATCACGGCGACATCGTGATAGACCTCTTCGCCGCGCAGGCACCGGCTACGGTCAACAACTTCGTTTTTCTGGCACGCGAAGGGTATTACGATAACACGACCTTTCACCGGGTCATCAGCGGTTTTATGGCCCAGGGCGGCGATCCGACCGGCACGGGAACCGGCGGCCCAGGATACAAGTTCAAGGATGAGGCGTCCGCGCTGGCGCTCAAACATGACAGCGTTGGCATCCTGAGCATGGCGAACGCCGGACCGAATACGAATGGCAGCCAGTTCTTTATCACGCATACGACAACGCCTCACCTGAACGGCAAACATGCCGTGTTCGGCAAGGTGCGCGACCAAAAAAGCCTCGACGTACTGCTGAAGATTCGGGTACGCGATCCCATGCGCGACCCCAAGCCCGGTGATACACTGCGCACCGTCGAAATCAGCGAAGCGTAACGACGGCCATATCTTGACCGCGGGCGCGTTTTTCCACTCTATCCAGCTTGAGCGGAAAAGCGCGCTTTTGCTGTCTTACCATTGTCGTTCTGGGTAGGAGCCGTTATGATCTGTACATGAACGAAAACAACGCCATCATCAAACGTCGCGGTCCTGACCGCAAATTGTGGTATATCGTTGCCCATGCCCCCGACATGGCAACCGCCGAGATTCCGGCGGGCCTGCTGCGCAGCGCAGGCATTCCGGTGTACCTGTTCCGCGAGGCCATTGGCAGCAGCGCGATTCCGCTGTCGGTCGGGCTGTTGGGCGGCGTCGATGTCGCCGTCCCCGAAAGTTATTATGACGAAGCGTCCGCGCTGCTCGAACGCGACGAGAGCGATGACTGGGACGAAATCCCGCCTGAACTTGACGCCGGTGATGAGGAGTCGTAACCCGGCATGGATGGCAAAGCCACCGCGGTCAAACACCCCCGGCCGGATCATCCCATAGCCGATCTGCCGCCGCGTCCTCACACGCCGACAGGGCTTGTGCCGGGCCTCCGCCTCACGGCGAGTCGCTGGCATCTGCTGCTGGCACCGGCCTTTGGCGGCGTGCTGCTGCTCGTATGGGCGGCAGTCGCGCGCAGTGGGTGGTACGCGTCGTTCATCGTACCTTCTCCGGCCAGCGTAGCGCACCGCTGGTGGCAGCTTGCGTCGGATGGCGCACTGGTGCGGCATACCGCCGTGACATTGCGCGAAGTGCTGACCGGGCTGCTGGTGGGTGTCCTGGCCGCGTTTTGGAGCGGGTACTTGATCGCGAAAAACCGCCTGGCAGCGTATACCCTGACTCCCTATCTGGTCGCGCTGCAAGCAGTGCCCATCGTCGCAGTAGCGCCTCTGTTGATCATCTGGTTCGGCCCCGGTATCGCCAGCAAAACGATCATCTGCGCGCTGCTGGTGTTTTTCCCTATGCTGGTGAACACCGTCATCGGGATTCGCAGCATCCCGCCGGAACTGCGCGACCTGATGCGGTCCCTTGAAGCGACTCCCCTGCAAACTTTCTGGTACCTGGACCTGCCCGCCGCCATGCCGATCGTGATCGGCGGTCTGAAAGTCAGCGCCACGCTGTCGGTCATCGGCGCGGTGGTCGGCGAGTTTGTCAGCGCCAGCGCGGGCCTGGGCTACCTCGTCAACTTCGGGCGCGGCACGTACGACACGCCGCTGGTGATCGCAGCCGTCTTCACGTTGACCGCCCTGGCCCTCATCCTCTACGGACTGGCGTCCTGGTTGGAGCACATCCTGCTCGACTGGCAAGAAGCCCGGTAACAGAACCAGAAACCAGAAGTAGCACATTAGCCCAAGTTCGATACACTTAGGCGTCGGATTTCTGCTGGTTTCAGCCACCATAGAACGGAGTATTCTCGATGCGAGCGCGCCACACTCACTTACGACGGATCGTGCTGCTCATGGCAGTTGTGGCGATCCTGGCCGTGCTGCTGATTGCTGCCTACGTGTTGTCAAGCGAGGATAAAACATCCGGCGACCAGACGAACGTCACCGTGTTTATGAGTTACGTTCCCAGCGTGCAGTTTGCCCCCGCCTATGTCGCCGCCGAAAAGGGGTACTTTGCCGACGAAAACATCGCCGTTACGTTTGAAAACAGCTTCAACGAGGCTGACGGCGTCGAACGCCTCGCCAGTAATGACCTGCAATTCGGCCTGATCAGTGGTGAACAAGTGGTGCTGGCCCGCGCCAATGGCCGCCCCGTCGTGTACGTGTTCGAGTGGTATCACCGCTTCCCGGTGGGCGTCGTCTCGCGGGCCGAACAGAACATCACCGAACCCGCCGACCTGGCCGGACGCATCGTCGGCATCCCCGGCCCGTTTGGAGCCAGTTACATCGGCCTGCGCGCCCTGCTGAACGCCGCCGATCTGAGCGAAGCCGATCTCGGCGAACTGCGTACCATCGGTTTTGCCGCGCCCGAAAATATCTGCGAAAACAAGGTTGAAGCTGCCGTCGTGTATATCGTCAACGAGCCGCTGACCATCGAGCAGCAGTGCGGCGCGGTCAACGTGATCGACGTGTCGGATTATGCGATGCTGGTATCAAACGGCCTGGTCAGCAACGAACAGACGATCCGCAATCATCCCGAACTGGTGCGCGGCATGGTTCGCGCCCTTCGACGCGGCGTGGCCGATGTGCTGAACGACCCGGACGGCGCGTTTGACATCAGCGTCAAAAGTTACGTCACCGACCTGCCGGAAGACCAGTACGACACGCAGCGCCAGGTACTCACCAACTCGCTGGACCTGTGGCGCTCGGACGATCTTGGACGTACCATGCCAGCCGCCTGGGAAACGACCCAGACGATCCTCATCGAAAGCGGGTTGCTCGAGCAGCCGCTGGCGAATCTGGCAGGGTGTTACAACATGGGCTTCTTACCGGACTGACGCACATCATGGCAAACCAGGCCATACTGGCCGCCGAATCGATCAGCCACACGTATCACGGGCCGGGCGACGACGTCCCGGCCCTGGCCGATGTCACACTGCGCCTATCCCGCGAGTCATTCGTGTGCCTGGTGGGGCCAAGCGGTTGCGGAAAAAGCACACTACTGCGGATTCTGGCCGGGCTGCTGCCACCGGAAACCGGGCGCGTGCTGCTGGATGATCGTCCCATTACGCGGGCGCAGCGCCGCATCGGGATCGTATTCCAAAAGGCGAACCTGATGCCCTGGCGCACGGTGTACGGCAACCTGTCGCTGCCGTTGGAACTAGCCGGGATCGCCGGGGCCGAGTGCGAACGCCGCACCCTGGCTATGCTGGAACTGACCGGGCTGGAAGGATTCGCTGGCACCTATCCGGCGGCGCTGTCGGGCGGCATGGCGCAGCGAGTCGCCATCGGGCGGGCGCTGATTCACGACCCCGAAGTGCTGCTTTTGGATGAGCCGTTCGGCTCGTTGGACGCGCTGACACGCGAGCAAATGAGCGAAGAACTGCTGCGCATTTGGGCGCGCCACCGGAAAACGGTCTTGATGGTGACGCACAGCATCCCCGAAGCCGTGATATTGGGCGACCGGGTGCTGGTCATGAGTCCGCGACCAGGCCACCTGGTAGCCGACATCCCGATCCCGCTGCCGCGCCCGCGCCACCTGGACCTGCTCGCCCAGCCGGAATTCGTGGCGCTGGCCGAACAGGTCCGGCACCATATTCGCGCGGGATAAGCAGGGCGGCCATAATCTCTAGACAAGTCGCATATTGTAACGTGCCGCATAGTCTGGTACGCTGGTGGCAGTGTTGAGAGTAACGCGAGAAAAAACCTGATGAGCAAACGAATCCTCGTGATTGACGATGACGATCTGATCCGCAGTCTGACCACACATTTCCTCAAACTGGGCGACTACGACGTCATCACAGCCCCGAACGGCCCGGAAGGCGTCAAACAGTACGAAACGGAGCGGCCTGATTTGATCGTGTTGGATATCGCCATGCCGGATATGAGTGGATTCGAGGTCGCCAAGAGCATTCGGGAAGTTGAAAAACGCGAACAACGGCCTCATACGCCGATCATAATCCTGACCGCGTACGCCCGCAGTTTCTTTTTGTCAGTCGGCAGCGAATCAGGCATTGACAGTTACCTGACCAA
The DNA here is from genome assembly GCA_964393335.1 of uncultured Anaerolineaceae bacterium. Taxonomy (GTDB): domain Bacteria; phylum Chloroflexota; class Anaerolineae; order Aggregatilineales; family Aggregatilineaceae; genus CAYMTN01. The sequence goes on along the minus strand of CAYMTN010000126.1, from coordinate 7,015 downwards.
ACCGATCACCCCGGAGCAGTTGATCAGCCACGTCGAACGCTTCCTGGGCAAACCGGCCTCCCCCGCTTCTGAGAATTCGTAACCAATCCGTCTATAACAAAAAACCGCCTATCAGGGCGGTCCCGTCGTTCGTGGGTATTGGGTCTACTCTGCGGCTTGCTCGACGGGCAGCGGCAGAATCATGCCGAAGATGCTGCCCTGCCCGACCCGGCTCTGAACAAACACGCGCCCGCCGTGCTGCTCAGCCACAGACTTCACAATCGACAGCCCCAGGCCCGATCCTCTGACGTCCTGATTCTGGCTCTCTACGCGGTAAAAACGCTCAAAAAGCCGCGTCTGGGCTTCCGGGGGGATGCCCGGCCCGTTGTCTTTGACTTCGATGTACACATCGTCGTCCTGCACGTAGGCACGGATCGCCAACTCACCACCAGGGGGTGTGTACTTGTTGGCATTCGTCAGCAGGTTCATCAGGGCGCGATGCAGCCAGTGCATATCTCCCTGGATGGGCGGCAAGACATCTGGCACATCAATCGACAACGTCTGGTTGCGCTCGTGAAGGCTCGGCTGAATATCCACCATGCCGCGCTCGATCAGCTCGCGCACGTCCATCTCTTTGCACTTCAGCCCGACTCCGCTTTCGATATGTTCCAGGTTCAACAAACTCTCAATCAGGTCTTGCATGCGGTGCAGGCCCTGCACGCCGATGTCAATAATCTCCCCATATTCTTCGGAATCCCCAAGACCGCGTTCGAGCATCGCCAGCGCACTCAGGGTCACGCCCAAAGGATTACGCAGGTCATGCGCGGCGGCCTGGATAAAATTGACGCGCGCTTGCTCGGCTTCGCGCAGGTGGGTCATATCTTGAATAACCATCACCCAGCCTTCTGCCTGCTGGTCGCTCTCCAATGATTGGTGAGCATATACCGGTGAGACAATCGCGGAGAGAAACTGCATGTTTTCGAGCGTGACTTCAAACACCGTGTTGCCGCCCGATTCATCGCTGATGGCGCGGCGCAACCCTTCACGCAGTTTGGGATGCAGCGGGGCGTGACGCAGCGGCAGACCCACGATGTCTTGTTTGCGCAGGCCAAACAATTCCTCCGCTGTCGCGTTGATCAGGTTAATGTGTCCCCGGTTATCGGTCGCGATAATCGCATCGCCGGACGAGTTCAGCACCGCACCCAACCGGCTCGACTGTTCCTTGGTGCTTTCATACAGGCGGGCGTTATCCAGCGCCACGCCGACCTGATCGGCAATCGCACGCAGCACCGTGATCTCTTCATCGGCGAACTTGTATGGATCGTGATTCATCACGCTGAGAATACCGACGACGCGCCCACGCGCATGCATCGGCACAAGTGCCATCGCCTGCACGCCTTCATACGCAAACTCCGGCACTGCCAACCGTGGATCATCCGTCACGTCGCTGGTAACCATCACCTCGTTGTTGCGCACGACAATGCCGGACATGCCCTTCCCCAGCGGAATCCGCATCGGTTGCGTTACAAAGTCGTAACGCCAGCCACGCTGGGCACGCAGCACCAGTTCGCCCGCCGCCTCATCGACAAGACTGATCCCGGCGGAGTCCACAGGTATCACGTTCAGGACAGCGTCCAGGGCGGTTTCCAGCGTCGTGCTCAAATCAAGCGACTGGCTGACGGTAGCTGCCACCGTGTTGATCGCCGACAGTTGATCAACACGCCGCCGGATTTCTTGCGATAATAGCTGGTTACGATAAATTAAACTGTCTGTATCGTATTCGTCAGGCATGGCTCGATGATCGGTCAAAGGACTTCCTTGCAGATAAGCACACAGGCCCTGTTATCTTAGCACGAATCCGTGGAACGTGCGCAGAATGGCGGAGCTACAGGATTCCCAGGGCCGCAGCCAATGCCAGCGCCACCAGCAGCGCGGCCAGCAGCAACACCCAGGCAGTGAGCCGTCCGCTCTCTTGCAGCGGAGTCAGACCGGCTTCTTGTATGTCGACCTGCCCCAGCAGGTCGACACGAACGTCCAGATTGCGCATGCCGCGTGTCAGCCGGGCTGTATAGGCGTTTCGATCAAGCACCCGCCAGCCATCGGCCAGGTACGGGTCGAGCGCCTGCTGCAAGATTTGCTCGGCCTCCGGCGGGCTGAGCGGTTCAATATCTGGCTCAGGTGGCGGGGGTGAAGATACCGGGTCCGACGATGATTCTGGTAACATTTCTTCTCCTCTACGGCAATTTCGCGGTATAGTCTGAAGTTGATTTTCTCAAGCGGGCAATTTGCCCTGCCATGACACTGTTCTGGAGCATAGGTTATGAATAAGAGACGCAACCGCCAGCTCGCAACCATTGCCGGGGCGCTGGTGGGTCTGATCATCATCGTGACGTTTGTCATCAGCCTGCTCGCGCCCGATCTGGGACGGAGCAGCAGTAGCAGCTCGTATCCCACCTATACGCCGTTTGGCACGCCGCCACCGCCAACCGAGGTGATCATCCCGACGCCGGAACTGAACCCTCAGCTCGGCGGAAACCTGCCGTATATCCACACCAGCGGTTTTTTCCAAACCTTCTTGCCCGCCGGAGATGATTGGATCGTCAATGAAGGCGGCGCGCCGGCTTCCGGCACGTTTGCCCGCGTCGTGATCCAGAGTCCGTCCCGGCTGGTCGTCATTCATAACTATATACAAGGCGGCGTGGAATACGAATCACTCGACGCGTTGAGCAGCGACCTGTTGACCGCACAGCACTTTGCCGAAGCATGGGCCGATTATGATAGCTGGCAGGAAACCGGGCGCACCATCACACCGGAAAACGTAATCGCCCGCTTCGACCTGATTTCCGACAACCACGACTACCTGGGACGCTCTCTCGCCCATGTGGAAAATGGCTGGTTGTTCGTCGCCCGCATCGTCGTCCCGGCCAACAATCCCCAATTGGCCGACCTGCTCGAAAAATACGTCGCGGCGACGTTTCACGGGTTCCCCGAAATGCTGGTTCTGCCGCAGCCCTGGCCCGCCTACATCGACCAGCAGAGCGGGTTCATCTTCAAATACCCGAACGGCGGGCAGCAAATCGCCGGGGCCGCCGGGCGTCCAGCCACCTTCAGTTTGTTCGATGAGCAGGGCAATCATCTGGTGCGGATCTGGACCGAGCCGAACCTTCCGCTCACCAGCGCGGACGCGGCCAGCGCCTGGGTGAACGACAACATCGCCGAGGCGACCGCGTCCGGTGCAGAGCCAGTCACACGCGGGAGCGGTACGGGCTTCGAAGTCGCCTATTCGTATCGTGACACCGCCGGTGATCCTCACAGCGGACTGGCCGTGCTGCTCAATGACGACACCGGCACATTGTTCATCGCCAATTTGCAGATCGACCCGCCGGGCATCAATCTGCTGGACGCAAGCGCCGTGTCCGATCAGCTTAGCGCGAACCGCCGCGCCGTCACTGATGGATTCATCGTGTTGCCCGATTCAGCACGCCAGCCCGTCACGCTGAGCGACACGCAAAACTGACCTGACAACAAGAAACCGCCAACACGAGCTTGTGTTGGCGGTTCTTCGTGGCGTGCCTGGAGGGACTCGAACCCACGACCCCTTGTTCCGTAGACAAGTGCTCTAATCCACTGAGCTACAGGCACAAGTTATCCTTATGCGCGTAATGATAGCATAGGCGCAAGCGCTTGACAAGAGTTTTTTTGCGGCGGGTCTGCCGAATCTGAGGACTGCCCCGGCCCGCACTTGCTATTGACAGGGCTAAGGCGACCAGTATAATCGACGCGGCATTCAACGTAATGAACGAAACACTGACATTGGGCGAGGATAGTATGCTGGCTGAAATCGCGCGCATTGCATGGAATCGCTGGAAGGTCATCGGCAAGGCATTCGGTGATTTTCAGGGACGACTGTTTGCCGTCTTGTTCTACTTTACGATTTTTGCTCCCTTCGCGCTGGGTGTTCGGCTGTTCAGCGATCCGCTCCAGATCCGCAAATCACTGACCACATGGACGGATCGCGCGCCGGTCGAGACCACGCTGGATAGCGCACGGAGGCAATTTTAACGTATGGACATTCTGGGCGTTTCCTGCTTTTATCATGACTCCGCAGCCGTCCTGCTGCGTGACGGCGAAATTGTCGCCGCCTCGATGGAAGAACGGCTGACCCGCAAAAAACATGACAGCGGTTTCCCGGCTAAGGCGATTGATTTTTGCCTGCAAAGTGGCGGCATCCAGGGGCCGGACCTGGATTACGTGGTGTTCTACGAAAAGCCAATGGTCAAAGTCGGGCGTATTTTGCAGACGGCGCTCGGCACATTCCCCCGTTCATGGGATTTTTGGCGTGAGGCTGTGACAGCCTATGTTGGGGAAAAGTTCTGGATCAAGAGCCTGCTCCAGCAGCATGTGGGCGTCCATCCCGACCGGATATTGTTCTGTGACCATCACATGTCGCATGCCGCCAGCGCGTTTTTCGCGTCCCCTTTTGATGAAGCTGCCGTCCTGACGGTGGATGGTGTCGGTGAGTGGACGACCACTACGATGGGCCAGGCAGCCGGGTCGTGGAACGGCGATGGCGAGAACAAAATCGATCTTTTCTGGGAGCAGCGGTTCCCGCACTCGCTGGGTTTGCTCTACTCCGCATTCACAGCATTTCTCGGCTTCCGGGTCAATAACGGCGAGTACAAGGTGATGGGCATGTCGCCATACGGCGAGCCGACCCAGGTCGACAAAGTCAGAAAGCTGATCACGCTTAATGACGATGGCAGTTTTAGCCTCAATATGGACTATTTCTCCTACCATCACTCCGCCACCCGGAGCTTCAACAGCAAATTCACTGACTTGTTTGGCGAGCCGCGCGTTCACAGTGACGATTTTTTCACCGCGACAAGTGATCCCAGCCGTGCGGGCGAAACTGAAACCGTGTGCCGCAACCAGTATCATGCCGATATCGCGCGTAGCATCCAGATCGTAACGGAAGAAGCGCTGATCAACATGGCGAATGCGCTGCACAGACGGACCGACTCGAAATATCTGGTGATGGCCGGTGGTGTGGCGTTGAACAGCGTGGCAAACTTCCGGCTGTTGACCGAAACACCCTTCGAGGATGTCTACATCCAACCGGCTGCCGGTGATGATGGTGGCGCGTTAGGTGCGGCGCTGTGGGCCTACCACATCGTGTTAGGCCAGCCGCGCAAGCTGGTGATGAATCACACGTATTACGGGCAGGCATTCAGTGACGACGAAATCCGCGCCTATCTCGACAGTGAGGGCATCCCGTACAAGCACTACGACGATGACGAAGCCCTGATCGACCGGGTAGTGGATGAAATCCTCGACCAGAAGGTGATCGGCCTGTTCCAGGGGCGATTTGAATGGGGACCGCGCGCGCTTGGGAATCGCAGTATCCTGGCTGACCCGCGCCGCGCCGAGATGAAAGATATCGTCAACACCAAAATCAAATTCCGCGAACCGTTCCGGCCTTTTGCCCCGGTGGTGCTTGCCGAACGGGCAGCGGAGTACTTCGACTATCCGAACGTTGAAACGGCCTCGATGCCGCGCTTCATGTTGGCCGTCAGCCCCGTCAAAGCGGACAAGCTCGACGTCGCCAAAGCCACTACACATGCTGGCGGCACCGGACGGTTGCAGACTATCGACCGGGAAACCAACCCGCGTTATTATCGGTTGGTTGAGCGATTTGGCGAGGCAACCGGCGTCCCGATCCTGATCAATACGTCGTTTAACCTGCGCGGCGAACCGATCGTCAGCACACCGGCCAATGCCTGGAATACCTTTAACAACAGCGGCATCGACTGGCTGATGATGGGATCGTATCTGCTCGGCAAAGACGCAAAGAAGTAACTGAGTGTGTATAGGTAAATGACCATGTCCCAACAACCTGCTTCCAACACTGAAAAAAGACCGGGCGCGCTGAGCGGGCTGAAAACCCGTTTTGGCATTCTCGGTGAACTATTTGCATTCCTGTGGGCGGCGAAAATGTGGTGGCTGATTCCAATGATCATCGCCCTGATCGCGTTCGCCCTGGTAATCATCCTGGGTACCGCCAGCGGCGGCGGCCCGCTGATCTACACGCTGTTTTAGGAGCGCGTCACACATGAACGACTGGCTGATTGCTGTGCTGATCGGGGTTGTGCTGGGCCTGGCCCTGGGCGTGAAGATCGCGCGTGACTCGAATGCCGAACAACCGGTACGCGGCGGGATGCTGGCGCAAGTGTTCCACTATCTCGCGTGCGCCGGGCTGTCGGGTATGCTGCCCTTCATCATCGCGGGCATCATCGTGGGGCTGCCGTTTGTAAAACTGTTTGGCACGGCGCTGGGTTTCCTGGCGCTGACCGCCGTTTTCCTGCTGGTTCATGCGGGAACGGAGCGCACGGCGCTGCCTGCTGCGCACTGATTGACGGCATCACGCGCGGCTGCACGATCAACTGAGTTCTGACAATGACCTGGGGCAAGCGCTCGCTTGCCCCGTTTCCTGTCCGGCGATGCGCCTCCACGCGCAAGGACACATACCTCCCGTGATCGAAGCCATCATTATCCTGCGACACAGCCTGATCAATGGACTGAAACATGTAGGCATGTTGATCGCGGCTAACATGTTGTGGCTGGCGCTCAGCCTGACGATCGTGCTGCTGCCAGCAGCCACCGCCGGGCTGTACGCCGCCATGAACCGGCTTGCGTACGGGCAGCGGGCCGGGCTGGCGGATATCCGTGCGGCTGTCCGCTGCTATTGGTGGTTGGGCGTGCGTTGGGTGCTGGCCAACACGCTCGTACTGGCTGCGATATTGGGGAGCCTGTCATCCGATCTCGCCGGACGCGCGCCGGTCGCCGTGCGGAGTGTGCTGTTCCTGGTGGGCATTGGGTGGATTGGGCTGCAATTTTATGTCTGGCCGCTGCTGCTCGAACAACCCCATAAATCCTTGAGTGCGGCCTTTCTGAACGCGCTGCTGTTGGCGCTCGCTGCGCCGGGTTATACGCTGGCGATCCTGTTGGCAGCGGGCGTGCTGCTTCTGATCAGCGTCAT
>CAYMTN010000125.1:0-15775 GCA_964393335.1 uncultured Anaerolineaceae bacterium | reverse complement strand
ACGTTGTAACCAGCCTGTGCTTGCGCGATGGCGCGTGCGTGGATGCCTGCCCATCGGAAGCGATCATTCCCGGTTTTCCTGAAAGCGACTGGCCCTGGTACTACATCGATCCCGATGCGTGCATCGACTGCGCCGCGTGTGCGACCGAATGCCCGCTTGAGGCGATCTTTGCGGAAGATGACGTGCCCGACGCTTACGAGATGGCCGCCGGTCAGGAACGTGCGCCGCACGGCGCTGCGCGTTATACGGCCCAGGGTGGTGAGATCGTGGATCTGACGCCGGATATTCAATACAACTACGAATTCTTCCAGTCCGGTCCCGGCTACGATTCAGCCCCGTAGGCCGCGCCTGTACCTGAATCGAATTGGCGAAAGGGAGCATCCCCCCGGATGGTCCCTTTTTCCCGTTGTGTGGTATAGTGAAAACAAAAAACGGGGACCGCGCGAACGATGTATAATTGGCGTAGAAGTTCGGGCACCCTGATTTTTCCGAACGGATAAATCTCTTTTAAGGAGCAGAAACACTATGACACACATTATCACCAGCCTTTGCCTGCGCGACGGCGCATGCGTTGAAGTCTGCCCGGTAGACTGCATCATTCCCGGTTTCCCGGCGAATGAGTGGCCGTGGTACTTCATCGATCCTGCGACGTGTATTGACTGTGGCGCATGCATCCCGGAATGCCCGTTTGAGGCGATCTTTCCTGAAGACGAGGTGCCGGATGCCTACGAAATGGCGGCCAACCAGGGCCGTATTCCGTTTGAAACCGGCAAGCAAGTTGACGCCGCAGGCGGCGAAGTCGTCGACCTGACGGTGGATATCCAGCCGAACTACGATTTCTTCGAAAAAGGTCCTGGCTACGACTCAGCCGAATAATGATCAGCCAGCGTGAGTATGACAAAAGAGGATCGCTCCGGCGATCCTCTTTTTTTGTCGTGGTCCTCGCGTGCCCTGAGGCCGTGCCATACCACGATCACCCCATTTCCCACAGCGACCTGATTATCTCACCCGGCCAGAATCGCCCTGGCACGGACCAGCCCGGCCCCGTTTTGGCTGGCCTGGTAGTCGTCGTAGGCCTGCCGGGCAAGCACGCCAGCGGCTTCGGACTCGGTCCGCTGGATCGATTCAGCGATCTCGATCAGTTGGTCGGGGGGCATGGCCATCATGCCACCGTGCCGGACGATCAAGTGCGCGGCGATGCGAAAGGCGCGTCTGGCGCGCTGCGGCTCGCGGATGGCCTGGTAGGATGTGCCCAGCAGGTGCGACAGCAAAATGATCTGGTTGATCTGCATGTGGGCGATGCCGGCCAGACTCTCGACGTTCTGCTGGGCGAGGCGGTCAAAGTTGAAGCCCATCAGCTTGAGTCCCAGCCGCTTGAACGGCCCCATGCGCGGCAGCGGCATGGCGGGGATGGCTTCGGCCAACTGGACGAGGTCAATGGCGGCCAGGTCGGGCAGACGATCCAGGGCACGGTCGAGCCAGTGACGGTTGGCCGCGACGTTGGCCAGCAGGTGATGCGCGTTGGCGACCGCAATGTCGATGCGGGCCTCGTTGATCGCGTCTTCGCTCTGGCTGAGGGCTTGCGTGAAGGCGGTCCGGGCTTGCATGTAGGCATTCTGACCGGCGTCCGGCGGCGGCGACGGGGGCGCGGTCCGGCGATCCCAGCGGTAGAGCAGGCGCGTCGCGTGCAGTTTGAGCACACTCTGGATCAACGAGCGGTCGTCGTTGCTGCTTTCCTGGTCCAGCGTGGCGCTGAACTGCTGGCGCTCGTTGGACGTCATGGCGGCGGCGTGCGCATCAATCCACGTTTCGAGCGCCGATAGGGCGTCGTCCAGGCCGTACTCACCGGTCAGCACGGTATTCGTCAGGCTGTCTATCGTGTCGTTCAGCGTGGGCATGATCCTCGTGCCTTGTGTGTCGAATTGTCTCGATTGTACCCGATGGCGGGGTTCTGCGCCGAGGAACGAGCGCAGTCGCACCACGACATGATCGGGGCTTTGCCCCGGACCCCACAAGCCTTTTGAACAAGGCGTGACCGAAAACTGCCCGGTGCTTGACACATGTCGCGCATAAAGCACCGGGGGGCCAGGGGCCAGCGCGTCGGCTAGCGGCGCACCAGTTGGTCGTAGTGGAGGAAATAGTTCGGCTCGACGTGGATGCCGTCGATATCGTCCCAGGCGATGGCGCGTACGTGGTCCTGCCAGATCGGGATCAGGGCGGAATCGTCGAGCACCCAGTCGGCAACTTCGCGGTAGAGCGCGCCTTGTTCGGCGGGATCATCCGTCAGCAGCGCGTCGTCGAGCAGCGCGTCGATCTGGGGTGACGCGTAGTCGCCGTTGGCCGGGATGGGGGACGTCGAATAGAGCAGCGGGCGCAAATACGCGTCGGGGTGGGCGACAATCGGCGTCCAGGCAAACAGGCCAAAGCTGGTGCTGCCTTCGTCGATCATGCTGAAAAACGTCGCCGGGTCGATGTCGGAAAAAACGCCGTATTCGATAAAATCGGTGCCGTTGAAGCTGTCACGGGCCAGTCTTGTCACGGCGGCGGTATACGGATCGCCGTAGACCCACTGTGAAAACACGATGGTGAAGTCCAGGCGCGACGTCAGGCGGTCGCTGTAACTGGCGGCGCGCAGGATCGACTCGGCCTGGGGGATGTCAGGCCCCTCCGGCCAGATCGGCGCGTAGGCGTCCGAAAACAGCAGCGGGACCAGGCTGGTCAGCGGGCTGACGTGATTCTGGAACACGTCCTCGACGGCAGGCCCGCGCTGGATGAGCAGCGTGATCGCCTGCCGGACCAGCGGATCGTCGGTCGGCTCGCGCGTTTCGCCCATGTACAGGTAAAAGACGCGCGTGCTGGGCACTTCGATCACGTTCAGCCCGATCGTGTTTTCCACGTCGAACAGGTGTGCCAGGAACAGGTCACGCCATGCCACGTCGATCTCGTGATTCCGCAATGCGTCGCGCAGGTCCTGCGAGCGGGCGAAGTTGCGCAGCACAATACGCGGCGTGGCGGGCGGCGGGCCGTAGGAATAGACCGGGTTGGCGGTCAGCACAATCTGCTCGTGCACGTCGAAGCGGTCCAGCTTATACGGCCCGTTGCCAATCAGCGAATCCGCGAAGGGCTGCGGCTGGCGGGTTTCGGCCAGAGTCGGGTGCTGCGGGAAGTAAGGCGGCAGCGCGAGGAGCTGCAAGAAATACGGCGCGGGGTGAACCAGGTGGAACACCAATTCGCCGGAAGCGACGGCTTCGACGCTGTCCACGTATGGCTCGACGGCCTGCGTCGCGTCCCGGCGCAGCGCCAGCACCCGATCAATCGAATCGACAAAGGTCTGCGCCGTGATCGGCGTACCATCCGAAAAGGCCGCGCCATCGACCAGGGTAAACGTGTAGGTCAGTTTGTCATCGCTCACGCGGTAACTGGCCGCCAGTGCCAATTCCACGTCCAGCGAACCGGTAATCTGCCGCGTCAGGCCGGTATACAGGTGGCTGAGCGTTTCCCAGGCATTAAAATCGTAGGCTTCACCGGGATCAAGCGTGCTTGGCAGGTCGGTCATGCCGATGATGATCGTGTCCTGATCCTGGGCATGGGTGGGAATCAGGGCAGGGGTCGCGCTCGTGACGGTGGCGATCCCCAGGATCAGCGCGAGCGCAAGCGGGAACATCCGGCGAAAAAACATCGTCAAAATAGCCTCCAGGGGTGTGCGGCAGCGTCTGCAAGCTTATACGCAGCCCGGCGTTGGGCTTGTCATTCTCCCGGCTGGGCGACAGGCAGGCCCAGCGAGGACGTGGGATCAATGATAACGCTATCTCGATAAATCATGTAGTGCAGATTGGGCCGCCGGGCGGGATTCCAGCGTCCGATGGTCTGCCCGCGCGTGACGACGTCACCATCCTGCACCAACCACTCATCCACGCCGGAGATCACGACCGTATAGTGGGCCGGGTCGTTGTTGATCTGGATGCGCGTGCCGTATTGTTTCGTCCAGCGAATGACGTTGATCGTGCCGCCCAGCGTGGCGACGATGGACTGCGGCGCACCGGGCGGCAGACCGTCGAAGCCCAACTCGACGGCGGACTGCGGCAGTCCGTGCGCGCCGGCCTGGTCGAACGGGGTGACGATCACCAGCCGGGGATGGCGGACCGGCGCGTCTTGTGGCAGATCGGGCGCAACGGTTACGTCGGGGCGCTCGATCCAGTCGAAACCGAACCGCTCACGCAGCCATTCGGCGCTGTTGACGGCGGGCTGCTGCGTCCACAACGAGTCACGCGGGCCGATGGCGAGATGCAGGTGCGGCTCGATGAACTGGGCCGTGCCGCCCGTGTTACCCATCACGCCGAGCGGCTGCCCGACCGTCACGCGCGATCCGTCCGCGACCCACTGTTCGGACATGTGCGCGTAATAATAATCCACGCCGTCGTCACCGTGCAGCAGGTACCCCTGGCCGCCCACGCTGCCGCTGTAATTGGTCGCGGTGCCATTGGTCACGGCCACCAACCGCGACTGCGTCACCTGATCGAACTCGGCGCGGCTCAGTCCAAAACGCGCCTCGATATCCGCCGCATTGCCGCCGTCCCAGTGAAAATGTGTCCAGACGAACTGGGCCGGATCGGCGGCGACCGGGAACGCGTACTGGCCGGTAATGTCGTAGGTGATGGCCAACGGGGCGTCATCGCCGGGTTCGGAGTCAGGTGTCGTGGGGGGCGGGGCGGTGTCGGTTGGCGTTGGAGTGAGGAGAGCTGTAACCAGAGTCGGCGTGTTGTGTTCGCCGCCGTTGAGCAGCTTCACGTAGAACAGCAGCGCGCCGCCCATAACCAGCACGGCCAGCGTGCCGCCGACCGCCGCGATCACGGCCAGCACCTGGAACGGCACGGGCGGCACCGGTCGCGGTCGTTTGCCAGCGCGAGAATCTGCCCGCCGCGCCAACCGATCGGGCTGGTGGCGCGGCGGGGGTGGTTGTTTCACGGACACGATGGTAACGGATTACTCTGCTGATTTGTCTGATTTCGTCTGGCCGTTGATCACGCCCGGCATGTTGGCGATGGCGTCGGTCAGGTTCAGGCCGGTCAACGCCTCGACGGTAGCGGGCACCTGCGCGATGATGTTGGCGATGTCGCCGCTGATCTTGGACGCGCCCGCGCCGCCGCCGTCGCCGCTGCTGATCACGACGATGCGGTCGGTCTTGGAGAGCGGTTCCGAAATGGCGGCGGCAACCTGCGGCAGCACGTCGATCAACTGCTGGACCAGCGCGGCCTGGTTGTAGTCTTGCCAGGCGGCGGCTTTCTTCTGCATGGCTTCGGCTTCGGCCAGACCCTTCTGGCGGACGACCTCGGCTTCGGCCAGACCACGCGCCTTGATCGCGTCGGCTTCTGCCTCACCTCGTTGCCGGATGGCGGAGGCTTCACCGGCGGCGCGTGTTTCCTGCTCGAACTTCCCGGCGTTGGCGAGTGTCTCGATCTCGAACTGCTTGGCCTCGGCGGGCTTTCGCACAGTCGCTTCGAGTTCTTTTTCGCGGCGCAGGGCTTCCTGCTGCTGGACTTCGATCTGCTTCTGTTTCTGGATAACTTCGATCTGCACTTCTTCGGCCTGGATCGCCTGGTTGGTGATCTTTTCTTGCAGCGTCCCGGCCAGATCGGCCTCGGTCTGCTTGCGGGCGACTTCGTTGTCGTAGGCAGCCCGTTGCAGGTGATAATCGCGCGTGGCTTCCGCCTCTTTGGTGGCGGCTTCCTGCTCGGCGATGGTGGCGTCACGTTTGACTTCGGCAATACGCGGGCGTCCTAGGGCATCGAGGTAGCCTTCTTTGTCGCGCACGTCCTTGATCACGAATGTGTCGATGCCCAGGCCCATATTTGCCAGGTCGCTGGCCGAGACGTTTTGCACGCTCTGCGCGAAGACGTCACGCTCGCGGTAGATTTCCTCGACCGACAGCGTGCCGATGATAGCGCGCAGGTGACCGGCTAATGTCTCGTGCGCGACGTTGATGATCTCCGCGCGGGACTTGGAGAGGAAACGCTCGGCGGCGGTGCGGATCGAGACGTCGTCGCTGGCGACTTTGATCTGCGCCACGCCTTCCAGCGTGATGGCGACGCCCTGCTTGGTATACACGTTTTCAGTTTGAACCTCGATGGTCATGATCTCCAGCATGAGCCGGTCCACCCGTTCCAGGATCGGCCAGATGAAGGCGCGTCCACCTTTTACGATGCGGTACGGCTCGACTTCACCGGTTTCGCCGCTGCGCGTTTTGCGGCCAGAGATGACCAGTACCTCGTTCGGGCCGACCTTTTGCACGCGACTGGCATAAACGGCCACCAGCGTGAATAGAATGAACAGTAACAGCAAGATGACAATTGCGCCTGCGGCTTCCATAGTATTGATTCCTTTCTAGAGGCGGATCGACGCCCATTGCGGATTCACGAATTCGGAAGACCCGAAAAAGTCAATCAAGTTTGCTGACATAGGCCATGCCGCCGACGATGCGGTCGATGCGCACGGGCGTGCCGCGCTCGACCGGCGAGTCGGTTTGTGTGGCGCGCGCGGAATAGGTCATGCGGCTGCCTTCTGCCACCAGGGCGATCTGGCCCACGCCATTCGGGGGAATCGGCGTGGTGATTTCGCCCACCTGGCCGATCAACTGGGTCTGGCGCACTTCGCTGCTGACGGTTGGTGACAGAATATACAGGAAGAACATCTGCGCCGCAAAACCGACCAACACGCCGCCCGCCAACGCCGCAATCAACCCGCCGATCACGCCCGCGCCAAACAGCGTCACCGCGATCAGGCCGAACGCGCCGAACGACGAGATAAAACTGGCGATGGCGATCATGCTGACGCTGGTCGCATCGCTGGCGTGGTCGTGGCCGAACCCGCCGATATGGCCGATGTGGCCGATGTGGCCGTCGAGGTTGAGATCGACGTGGAACAATCCCTCGGCCACGTCGTTAAAAAACAGGAGGAAGAAGGAGTACACCGCGCCGATCAACAGAGCTGCCGCGTAGATCGCGTTGAGCGGGCTGTCTCCGAAAAAATCGCTGACCATGCTGGCCGTGAGGGTGATCATCGCTACCCTTCCTTGACACCACTTGCCGGACCGGATCGAACCATAGAATGTTAATCCTATTATGAATTATAAAGCGGGTCACGGCGGCGAACAACTCGTTTTGCTGACAAGGCGCTGACGTTGCGATGTCAGCGCCTGACAACCGCATCACGTGGCATTCTCTGGTATAATGCGGCGCATGAAATATGCGGCGCACGGTATGCGCGCATCGATGCGCGGCGAAAAAAAGACGTGCGGCGCACAGGAGGCCGTCTTGAAACAACGTCAACGCGTGAATCCGGTGGTGTGGCTGATCCTGGTCGTCGTACTGGTGACGATCATCGCGCTCGGCGGTGCGTTCGCGCTGCTGCCCGCGCCGCCCGGCCCGCCGACACCCACCGCGCCGTATGTGCTGGACCGGCCCGAAGGGCTGCCCCGCGTGGGGAACTGATCGCAGGAAGGATGGACGACTCATGGAACTCGTGATAGCTCTGGTGGCGGGTGTGATCGGGATACTCGTCGGGGGGGCGCTTAACGTGCTGGCCGACGATCTGCCCGTGCGGGAGCGCCCGCACACGCCCCATTACCCGGACGGGACGCCGCGCCCGCCGTCGGCGTGGCTGGGGATTCTGGCGTTTGTCACCGGGCAGCGAGAGGCAGTGCATCCAGCGGAGGCGGTCGAACCGTCCGCCGAGGAGATGGCGGAGTCAGCGCCCGAAGAGGGTGAGGCGGTCCACGCGGAGACGGACGAGGCGCAGCCGGAGCACCCACTCGCGGTAGCGTCCCTGCGGCGACCTGGGCGGTTGAGCTGGCGGCATCCGCTGGTCGAGGTCGTAACCGGGCTGGCGTTCGCCGGGCTGGCAGCAGGTTACCACGACGAGTCGAACGTGTGGGCGTGGTTCGTCTACGTGGCGATCCTGTTCCTGGTCACGGTGATCGATGTGGAACACCGGCTGATTCTGTTCGCGGTGATCGTCCCGGCCTGTGTCTTCGCGCTGTTCGTGGCGGCGGCGTCGCCGGAAGACGGTAAATCGTTCGGGGAATACCTGATCGGCGGGGCGGCAGGTTTCGGGTTGTTTTTCGTCATGTTTATGGGCGGGGGCGTATTTGCGGCGCTGACGCGGCACGACGAAGTCGCGTTCGGATTCGGCGACGTGATGCTGGCGACGCTGTGCGGCCTGATGATCGGCTGGCGCTCGTTCATCCTCGCGTCGCTGATCACAGTGTTTGCCGGGGCGTTTGGTGCGCTGGCGTACATGGTCGGGCGCGGGCTGATGCGCCGCCGCTACCGCTGGTTCACGCCGTTGCCGTACGGCCCGTATATCGTGCTCGGCACGCTGATCATGCTGCTGTTCCGCGAGCGCGTGGCCGATCTGCTGTGGGCGGCGTATTAGCGCAGCATTCAGCGTTCGGCAAACAGCAGACCACGAAAAGCGATCAGAGAGGGCGTCTCACTCCACGCGCGCGATGATGCCGCCGCCTAGGCATTCGTCCCCATCGTAGATCACCGCGCCCTGGCCGGGCGTGATATCGCGCAGCGGTTCGTCGAACGTGATCGATACGCGATCATCGGGCAGCGGGGTGACGGTCGCCGGGGCAAGCTGCGCTTTGTAGCGAATCTTCACGTCCGCGCGAAACGGTCCTTCCGGCGTGCCCGCGATCCAGTTGACGCGCCCGGCGACCAGCCCGCGCCGCCCCAATTCCTGACGCGGGCCGACGATCAAGGCGTTGTGGGCGGGGTCCGTTTCCAGCACGTAGAGCGGCTCCGGGTAGCTGATGCCCAGACCTTTGCGCTGGCCGATGGTGTAATTCGGCAGGCCGGTATGCTCGCCGAGCAGACGCCCGTCGCGCAGCCGGATCGGGCCGGGCTGCACGGCGGCGGGGATGCGCTCGCGCAGAAAACGGCGGTAATCGCCGTCGGCCAGGAAGCACAAATCCTGGCTGTCGTGTTTGTGGGCGACCGGCAGCCCGATCTCGTCCGCGAGACGGCGCACGTCCGGTTTCGCGTAGTCACCAACCGGAAACAGTGCGTGCCGTAGTTTTTCCTGGGTCAGCACGCTGAGCACGTAACTTTGATCCTTGGCGGGATCGCGGGCCATCAGCAGGCGCACGCGGCCATCGGGCGTGCGGTCCGTGCGGGCGTAGTGCCCGGTGGCGAGATAGTCCGCCCCCAGCGCGAGTGCGTGATTCAACAGCCATTCAAAGCGGACGTGCCGGTTACACTCCAGGCATGGATTCGGCGTATCTCCGGCGGCGTACCGGTCCACGAAAAACTGTACAATCGTGCGGTGAAACACGTCCTGCGAATCGATCACGTAAAACGGGATGCCGAGTTGGTCCGCAATGCGGCTTGCATCGGCCATCTGGCCGGGCGTGCAGCAGCGATTCGTGCCGCCTGCGCCGCAGTCTTCCGACCAGAGGCGCATCATCATGCCGATCACGTCGTAGCCCTGCCGGACGAGCAGGGCCGCTGCTACGGAACTATCGACGCCGCCACTCATGGCGACGACCACACGCGGTTTGTTAGTCATGGTAGGTTAGTGGTTGTTCGTTAGTGGTCGTTGGCTGATTATCGACCGCTCCTGGTTTGGCGTTAGCAGTGATCCGTCAGCCGTTTTCCGTAAAAGACAGAGTCCGGTGGCATACTGAATTGAAAACGGATCGCTGGCGTCAGAGACCGTTGAAAACCCTCACCCCCGGCCCCTCTCCCGCCAAGCAGGAGAGGGGAGCAAGCAGGCCGGACGGATGAAGTCCCCTCGCCTACGCTGTGGGAGGCCGTTACGCGCCGCATACACGGGACTCAAAGGTGAGGGTCCTCGAAAAAGTTACCTCTCCAAATGACCTGTCAAGCTCGCTGGCCGTTTGCCGTGCGGTGAACGGATTACGGATCACTGACAACGGTTTACGGACCACGGTTCACGACTCACTGTGAACGCTCAGCGTATTGACGCGGCGCACCGCTTCGACGGCGCCGGGCAGCGCGTCCAGCACGGCGTCGATGTCGGCATCGGTGGTGCTGTGACCGAGCGAAAACCGCAGCCCGCCGCGCGTCCATTCCTGGCTGTATCCGATCGTCTCCAGGATGGTCGAGGGCTGCTCGTTGCCGACTTTGCACGCGCTGCCGGACGAAGCCGCGATCCCGCGCTGGTCGAGGTGCATCAGCAACGTGCTGCTTTCGACGTTTTTGACCGCAAAACTAGCGTGTCCTGGCAGACGATCCGTTGGGTGCCCCGTCAGGTGGACATCCGGGACGCGTTCCAGGACGCCGGCGATCAACCGGTCGCGCAGCGCTGCCAGCCGGGCGGCGCTGGCGGGCAGATCATCGCAGACCAGTTCCAGCGCGCGCGCCGTGCCGACGATGCCGGGCGTGTTGTGCGTCCCGGCGCGGCGGTTATCTTCATGTTTCGCGCCGCTCTGGGCGCTGAGGAAATCCACGCCGTCGCGCAGCACCAGCACGCCCGATCCCTTTGGCCCGTAGAATTTATGTGACGACAGCGACAGCATATCGACGCCCAACGCGCCCACGTCGAGCGGGACATGACCGGGCGATTGCACGGCGTCGGTGTGCATGATCGCGCCGAACGCGTGCGCGACGGCGGCACACGCCGCAATCGGGTTCAGGGTGCCGAGTTCATTGTGTGCGTGGATCAGGCTGACGAGCGTCACGCCGTCCGGCGGCAGGTTACGCAGCACGGCCCGCAGATCGTCGGGGGATACCTGCCCGAAACGATCCACCGGCACGAAACGCAGCGAAACGCCGAGCGTCTCGCGGAGCTGGCGCGCCGTCACCGATATGGCGTGGTGCTCGATTGGCCCGGTGACCAGCGTGAATGGGCGCTGCTGGACGCGGGCCGCCTGGGCCGGGCCGCGCAGCGCCAGGTTATCGCTTTCGGTGCCGCCGCTGGTGAAGATCACTTCGTGCGGCTGGCAGTTCAAACGCCGGGCGACGCTGTCGCGGGCGCGTTCGATGGTGCGCTCAGCCTCGCGCCCAAAGCTGTGGACGGCCATCGAATTCCCGAACTGATCGCTGAAATAGGGCAGCATCGCTTCCAGCACACGGGGATCAAGCGGGGTCGTCGCGCTATGGTCCAGGTAGATTCGTCGCATAGGGTCCAATAATTTCTCCGGTTTTTGTTACGATCCATCAATAGAGATTGTAACGCGCGGCAGGTGATTTCGCATGTCGGGGCGGCGCGTGTAATTTGACAGCCTGGGGAGTGACTTCTCTCTGTGGCGGGTTCAGACCGGGGCGGTATAATGGCGCGTGGACTAAGCCAAGCGAAAACACCACGCCTCCGCAGCATTCATCATCCACATTTGAACGGTGCCGGACGGGCACCACGTTGGGCCAGAACGGGTGCAGGGGCGTTTGTGCCTGGCACATGATGGTTTTTGGGCGTTCGCTTCACCGGTGACGGTGGTACGCTGGTCGTTGTGTTGCATTAGTGTTCCTTCCTGGGAGTTTCTATGCTAGAAGCATTCTTCAAACCCAATGCGGTCGCTATTATTGGGGCCAGCACATCACCGGCCAAGCTCGGATATACCGTGCTCGCCAACGTGATCGAATCTGGCTTTAGAGGCAATATCTACCCGATCAACCCCAAAGCCTCACAGATCTACGGTTACAAAACGTACCCGTCTGTGATGGACTTGCCCGAAGTGCCAGACCTGGCCGTCGTCGTGATCCCCTACAACCATGTGCCGAATGCCATGCGCGAATGTGGTGAAAAGGGCATCAAGGCGGTGGTCGTGATCAGCGCCGGGTTCCGCGAAGCCAGCGTCGAGGGCATGGAGCGCGAGCTTGAGGTGATCGAGATCGCCAAAAAATATGACATTCGAGTGATCGGCCCGAACTGCCTGGGCATCATCGACACGTACACGCCGATCAACGCCACGTTTGCCGCCGGGACCCCGCCACAGGGCACGATCTCGTTCATGTCGCAGTCCGGCGCGCTGCAAACGGCCATTCTTGACTGGTCACTGGCCTCGCATGACCTGGGATTCAGCCGTTTCGTCAGCCTGGGAAACAAGGCCGACATCAGCGAGATCGACCTGATGTTGGACTGGGTGGAAGACCCGCAGACCAAAGTGATCCTGGCGTATGTTGAAGGGCTGCCCAAAGGGCAGGAATTTATCAAAGTGGCGCGCCAGGTCAGCCGCCTGAAGCCGATCCTGGTGCTGAAAAGCGGCGTGACCGAGTCCGGGTCGCGGGCGGTATCGAGCCACACAGGGTCACTGGCCGGGGCCGAAGCCGCTTACGACTCGGCGTTTTACCAGGCGGGCACGCTGCGCATGGGCACGCTGCAAGAGCTGTTCGACAGCGCGCGCGCGTTTGCCAACCAGCCGCTGATCAAGGGGGACCGGATCGCCATCGTGACCAACGCGGGCGGCCCAGGCATCCTGGCGACTGACATGCTGGAACACGCCGGGATGCAGTTGGCGCGTATGCAGCGCGAGACTATCCAGAAGCTCGAAGAGTTCCTGCCGGACGCGGCCAGCGCTGCCAACCCGGTGGACGTGCTCGGAGACGCGCTCCATGATCGCTACGCGCAGGCGATTGAATTGATCGCGATGGACCCGAACGTGGATGGCATCATGTGCATTGTCACGCCGCAAGCCATGACCGAGATCGTCGAAACGGCCAACGCGATCGGCAAACTCAGCCAGCGCACGGACAAGCCGATTTTGGGTGCGTTCATGGGCGAGGAACGCGCCAAAGCCGGTGAAGACGTGCTGGCGAGTTACAGTATCCCCAACTACAAGTTCCCCGAGCAGGCGGCGAAGGCGTTCGCGGCCATGCGCGATTACATCGCCGCGCGGGACCGGCCCGATCCGGAGATCGTCACGTTTGACGTCGACCGTGACGCGGTGAAGAAGGTTTTTGCCGATGTGCGGGCGGAAAACCGCGTGAGCGTGGGCGAAGCGGAGGCGCGGGCGGTCGCCGAGGCATACGGGCTGCGGCTGCCGAAGAGCGAGCTGGCGGCTACGACAGATGAAGCGGTCGAGGTTGCCGGGAAGATCGGCTATCCGGTCGTGCTGAAGATCGCCAGCCCGGATATTTTGCACAAAACCGACGTGGGCGGCGTGAAGGTCGGCCTGAACAACGCCACCGACGTGCGCGACGCGTTTGATCTGATCGTCTACCGGGCGAATCGTTACGTGCCGGATGCGCGCATCTGGGGCTGCCTGGTGCAAGAAATGGTGCCAATGGATGGCATCGAAGTGCTGGTCGGCATGAGCAAAGACCCGCAGTTCGGGCCGTTGGTGACTTTCGGTTTAGGTGGTATCCTCGTAGAAGCATTGAAGGACGTGACCTTCCGCGTGGCACCCTTTGGACGCCAGGACGCCGAAGAAATGCTCGAAGAGATTCGCGCCCATTCGCTGCTGGCCGGTGTGCGCGGTCGCCCGCCGGCGGACCGTGAGGCGATGGTCGATACGCTGCTGCGGATCGGGCAGCTGGTGACCGACTTCCCGGAGATTGTCGAGATGGACATTAACCCGCTGATGGTCTACTCGCGCGGGCAAGGAGCCATTGCACTGGATATGCGTCTGGTGCTCAAAAGTTGATCATTGTCTGGATTTAACACGTAGTAGCTGAAAAGGGCAAACCAACATGAAGAGTTTGTATATTACGTCTGTCAGTACGTTTTCCGGGAAAACGGCGCTGAGCCTGGGCCTGGGGCTGCGGATGCAAGCCGCCGGGCTGAAGGTCGGCTACTTGAAACCGGTCAGCACCCAGCCCTATGAAGCGGGCGGGCGCGTGCTGGACGAAGACGCCGATTTTGTGCGGCGTACGCTGGGCCTTGAAACCCCGCCCTGGGAGCTGTCACCCGTGATCATCACCGGCGCGCTGCTGCAACAGGTCCTTGACGGCACGCTGAAACGCGATTTTCTGGCCGAAATCGAAGCGGCATGTGAAAAAGCCAGCGAAGAAAACGACGTCGTGATCATGGAAGGCGGCGCGAGTATGCGCGAAGGCTATACCGTCGGGCTGAACACGCTCAACGTGGTGGAGCACTTGAAGCTCCCGACGCTCAGCGTGGTGAGCTTCAGCGAGCAGTGTGTGGCGGGCATGTGCGCGATGGACGACGCGCTGGCGGCCCAACGCCGCCTGGGCGAACACCTGATCGGCGTCGTGATCAACAGCGTGCCGCGTGAAGACCTGCAAAATGTTCGCGACCGGGTCGTGCCGTTCTTGCAGCGAGAGGGTATCACGGTGATGGGTGTGCTGCCCTTCGATCCCTACCTGCGCGCGCGCAGCGTGGGCGAGATTATCGACGCGCTGGCGGCAAAGGTCCTGACGGGGTCACACCTGCGCGAGCGCCTGGTGGAGCACATGAGCGTCGGCGCGATGTCGGTTGAAGCGGCGCTGCCGCGTTTCCGCCGCCAGTTGAACAAGGCCGTTTTCACCGGCGGCGACCGCACGGATATTCAGGCGGCTGCGCTCGAAACTTCCACGACGTGCCTGGTGCTGACCGGCAATTTGCAGCCGACATCGACCATTCTCAAACGGGCCGAAGAACTGAACGTGGCCGTGCTGCTCGTGCCGGATAATACGCTCGAAGCGGTCGAACGCGTCGAGGGCATCTTTGGCCGCACCAGCCTGGGTCAGCCCGAAAAGCTGAGCCGTTTCCAGGCGATGCTGTCCGAACACCTCGATTACGAGGGTTTGATGAAGGCGTTGGGCGACTGACAGCCAATTCGTACATAACGTCGGGCGCGCGGAACCTGCGGTTCGTCGGCAGCGCCGCGACGAGAGCAATTGACGGCTGGATACCAAGCCCGTGATTGACGATCCGTAACCTGTCTGTGTGACGTGCTATCAACAGGAGAGAAGCATCATGACGATCATTGAAACCGTCCTCGGTCGAGAAGTGTTGGATTCGCGCGGGAACCCGACGGTTGAAGTTGAGATTGGTTTGGAAGACGGTAGCTGGGGGCGGGCGATTGTGCCCAGCGGGGCCAGCACCGGCGAGCACGAAGCGGTTGAGCTGCGCGACGGCGATAAGGGCCGGTACGGCGGTAAGGGCGTGCTCCAGGCGGTTGATAATGTGAACGGCCTGATCGCCGACGCGCTGTACGGCTGGGATGTGACCGACCAGAAAGGCATCGACGAGATGCTGCTGGAACTCGACGGCACACCCAACAAGGGAAAATTGGGCGCGAATGCGATCCTGGGCGCGTCGTTGGCGTCGGCCAAGGCCGCTGCCAACAGCGTCGGGCTGCCGCTGTTCCGCTACCTGGGCGGCACGTACGCGCATACGCTGCCCGTGCCGATGATGAATATCCTTAACGGTGGCAAACATGCCGCCGACAGCACGGACTTTCAAGAGTTCATGATCATGCCGGTCGGGGCCGAGAGCTTCCGCGAGGCGCTGCGCTGGTGTTCGGAGATTTACCAGAGCTTGAAAAAGGTGCTGGCTGGCAAGGGCTATCGCACCACCGTTGGCGACGAGGGCGGTTTTGCGCCGAGCTTGCCGAGCAACGAGGCCGCGATTGAAATGATCCTCGAAGGTATCCAGAAGGCCGGTTATACGCCCGGCGAGCAGGTCTTTCTGGCGATCGATCCTGCCGTGAGCGAAATCTACGAGGATGGCAAGTACGTGCTGGCCAAAGAGAACCGCAAGCTGTCCGGTGAGGAACTGGTCGCGTTCTGGGCGGACTGGGTCGAGCGTTACCCGATCATCTCGCTGGAAGATGGCCTGGACGAAAACGACTGGGATCACTGGGTCATGCTGC
>CAYMTN010000124.1:0-15820 GCA_964393335.1 uncultured Anaerolineaceae bacterium | reverse complement strand
GGTCCGCAAGCACCTGATGAATTACGCCGTCAAGCCGGACGATGGCAAGTTCGCGGCGTTGAACGCGGCGCTGTGGACGCACGGTGTGTTTCTATACGTGCCGCGCGGCCAACGCGTGACGCTGCCCGCGCACAGCATTTTTTACGCGACCCGCCCCGGCGCGACTCTGGGCCACCTGCTGGTCGTGTTGGAGGACGGCGCGTCGATCGACTACCTGCACGAGAGCCTGTCGCCCAGCATGGACTCCGACGCGAGTTTCATCGGCGCGACTGAGTTGATCGTCAAGGACGGCGCGAACCTGCGCTTCGTGAACCTGCAAGACTGGGGCCACAGCATGTTCGAGTTCAGCCACCAGCGCGCGCGCGTCGGGGCCGACAGCCAACTTGACTGGATCACCGGGCAGATGGGCGGTAAGCTCGTCAAAGCGTTCATGGAGATCGACCTGGACGGGCGCGGCAGTTGGGGCCGCATGAGCGCCATGTATTTCCCGGACGGCAAGCAGTTCATGGACCTGGATACGCAGCAGAATCACTACGCGCAGAATACCACGTCCGACCTGCTGTTCAAGGGCGTGTTGAAAGACAGCGCGCGCAGCGTGTGGCAGGGCATGATCAAGGTGCTGCCCGGCGCGCAGAAAACGGACGGCTTCCAGGCCAACCGCACCATGTTGATGAGCCGCAACGCCCGCGCCGACAGCGTCCCCGGCCTGGAAATTGAAGCGGACGACGTGCGCTGCACGCACGCCTCGGCCACCGGCCAGATCGAGGAAGATGTGATCTTTTACCTGATGACGCGCGGCCTGCCGCGTGTCGAGGCCGAAAAACTCGTCGTCGATGGTTTCTTCGTCCCGGTCCTGGACCGCATCCCGTTTGAGAACGTGCGCGAGCGCCTGATGGCGTATGTCGAACGTAAGCTGCTGGGCCAGGCATAACGGTATGCGGGCTGCGTGTCGGTTTGGCCGGGCAACGCACCAGAAACCGGGTCCTGTGCGGCCCGGTTTTTCGTTAATTTTATCTGATTTATGTAATCTATTTTCGCGCCAGAGAGTACTGCCGGGTGACCCCGGCCTGCCGCTATAATCGTACACAGTGATAGGCGTGAAAAGCGTAGACCGTGAACCGTTTACCGTAAAAAGCATAGGGCGTGCGGCCCTCACCCCAAAATCCCCTCTCTCACACAGTAGGCGAGGGGACTTCAGCCGCCCGGGAGGTTTGCTCCCCTCTCCTGCTCGGCGGGAGAGGGGCCGGGGGTGAGGGTTGAAGCTTGAACGGTCTACGGTTCACGGATAACAGTGAACGCTTCACGGTTCACGTACCTGCTAACGGATTCTTCTGCGATAGGGCAAAACAAACATGACCATGACCGACCACACGACGTCTCCGCTTGACCTGAAGGCCATCCGGGCCGATTTTCCGTCGCTGGACCAGGACGTGCATCCCGGCAAGCGGCTGGTCTTTCTCGACTCAGCCGCCAGCAGCCAGAAGCCGCGCCAGGTCATCGACGCGGTGAGCGCCTACTACATGCACGATCACGCGAACGTCCATCGCGGTATCCACGTGTTAAGCGAGCGCGCCACCACTGTGTACGAAGCCGCCCGCGACAAGGTGCGCGACTTCATCCACGCCGCGTCACGCCGCGAAATCATCTTCACGCGCAACACGACCGAAAGCGTGAATCTCGTGGCGGCGACGTGGGGCCGCGCCAACTTGCAGCCCGGCGACGTCGTCGTGCTCAGCGAGATGGAGCATCACAGCAACCTGGTGCCCTGGCAGATTCTCGCCCAGGAAAAAGGGTTCACGCTGCGTTTCATCCCGGTCACGGACGACGGGCGGCTGGACCAGGACGCTTACGCCGCGTTCCTGCGGGACGCGCCGGTCAAGCTGGTCAGTGTGATGCACGTCAGCAACGTGCTGGGCACGGTCAACCCGGTGAAAACCATGATCGACCAGGCGCACGCCGCCGGGGCGCTGTTTTTGATCGACGGCGCGCAGAGCGTCCCGCACCTGGCGGTTGACGTGCAGGCGCTCGACGTGGACTTCCTCGCGTTTTCCGGCCACAAAATGGCGGGACCAACCGGCATCGGCGTGTTGTACGGCAAGCGCGACCTGCTCGAAGCGATGCCCCCCTACATGGGCGGCGGCGACATGATCAAACGTGTCACGCTGGAGGGCAGCACGTGGAACGATCTGCCGTACAAGTTCGAGGCGGGCACCCCGGCCATCGCGCAGGCGGTCGGCCTGGGCGCGGCGGTCGATTACCTGAGCGGCCTGGGCATGGATAACATCCTGGCGCACGAGCAATACGTGGTCGGTTACGCGCTGGATCGCCTGTCCGAAGTGCCGGGCCTGACGCTCTACGGCCCTGCGCCGGAGCTGCGCAACGGCGTGGCGACCTTCAGCCTGAAGAACCTGCACGCGCACGACGTCGCCCAACTGCTCGACGCGGAGGGCGTCGCGGTGCGGGCCGGGCATCACTGCGCCATGCCGCTGCACGCACGCCTGGGCGTGCCCGCGACGGCGCGCGCCAGTTTTTACATGTACAATACGCGCGAAGAAGTGGACGCGCTCATTGAAGCGATCTACAATGCGCGTAAAGTGTTCGGCATCGGCCTGTAAGCCGGTGCGCTACTTGGAACAATAGACGAGAAAACCTGATGGACCTATACCTGGATAACATCATCGATCACGGCCAGAATCCGCGTAATTTTGGCGAACCGCTCGATCCTGCCGACATCGACTATGAAGACGATAACCCGTTCTGCGGCGATCACCTGCACCTCACCGCCCAGCTTGACGAAGACGGGCGCGTGAAAGCCGTCTCGTGGGAAGGCCAGGGCTGCACGATCAGCCAGGCGTCGGCGTCGATTCTCGGCGAGGAGATTTTGGGCAAAACACTCGAAGAACTGCGCAGCTTCAGCCGTGACGACCTGCTGGAGCTGTTGGGCATCCGTCTCAGCCCGACGCGGCTCAAATGTGCCCTACTCTCGCTGAAGGTGCTCAAGGCCGGGGCATACGGCCTGCATAACTGGCCCGGCGAGCCGGACGAATAGGCGCGCGATACACATGGAATTTCAACCGAACCAATTGACTGCCGACCTGCGCCTGGTCCTCAAAAACGCGCAGCGCGAAGCAGAGACACGGCATGCCACCTTTTTGGATGTCGAACACCTGATGTTGGGCCTGCTCGAACACCACGCGGGCACGGCTTACGAGCTGTTGAAATACGCCACCGTCGATACCAACGCGCTGTACCAGCAGATCGCGGGATCGGTGGGTATCCAGCGCAGCAAGCCGATTGAGGTCAAGGGTTACACGCGCACCGCACAGCAGGCGATGGCGCGCGCCCAGCGCATCGCCAACGGCCTGGGCCAATACGTGATCGATAGCGGGCACCTGCTGCTCAGCCTGATGGAAGAGACGGAAGGCCCGGTCCACGACGTCCTGAGCACGCAACCGCTGGATGCGGAACGGCTGCGCGCTTTCCTGCGTGACGCCGATCCCAAGCCGACCGCCTTCCCTACAGAGAACGCTGGCGGGCGGGGTCACATTGGCCGCCCGATTCGCGGCGGCGGGCGTGCCACGCGCTCCAACGGCGACCCGGAAGTTGTGCTGGTGCCATTCCGACCGAAGCGGCAGAGCAAACGCCCGTCGGGGACTCCGGCGCGCTGGGGCAACTGGCCCTGGATCATAGCCGGGGTGGCGCTGCTGCTGGTGTACCTGGTGTTCGTGCTCCCGACCAGCTCGCTGTTTACGTTTGCCATCGTGGTGATCGGCTGGGTCTTTTCGGTGACGCTGCACGAATTTTCGCACGCGCTGGTCGCCTACCGGGGCGGCGACTATACCGTCAAGGACAAGGGATACCTGTCCTTTAACCCGCTCAAGTACACGCATCCCATGCTCAGCATCGGCATGCCGCTGATATTCCTGGCGCTGGGTGGCATCGGCCTGCCGGGCGGCGCGGTGTACATCGAACGCCACCGCCTGCGCAGCAAATGGTGGGGCGCGGCAGTCTCCGCCGCAGGTCCCGCCTCGAACCTGCTGCTGGCGATCCTGCTGGCGCTGCCCTTTGCGACCGGCCTGGTCGATGCGCGGTCGGTCGAACTGAACATCTTCCGGAACGCGGTCGGCTCTGATTCGCTCTCACTGGGCACGATGTTCTGGTCGGCGATGGCGTTTCTGGCCATGCTGCAAGTCACTGCCGTGATCTTCAACCTGATCCCGATCCCGCCGCTGGACGGCTTCGGGATGCTGGAGCCGTTCCTGGATGCCAGCACGCAGCTCCAACTGCGCCAGTTCGGCATGTACGGCCTGTTTCTGATCTTCCTGGCGCTGTGGTTCATCCCGCCGGTGGCCCACGCGTTTTGGAACATGGTGTATGACATCACCGATCTACTGAACATCCCGTATAACCTGGTCAGCGAGGGCTTTGATAACTTCATGTTTTGGCGCACGCCGCCAAGCTGATGCCATCACAAGGAGGGACCCGTGCCACGCGTACCTGTTGCCAGAACCTCGGACATCGCTCCTGGGGAGCGCGACGTCTTCGAATTTGACGGGCTGTATATCGCCGTGTTCAACGTCGGTGGGACGTACTACGCCATCGAGGACGTATGCACGCACGATGACGGGCCGCTGGTCGAAGGCGAGCTGGACGGTTACGAGATCGAGTGCCCGCGTCACGGCGCGCGTTTTGACATCCGCGACGGCAGCGTGAAGAGTATGCCTGCCGTCATCCCGGTGCAGTGGTTCCCGGTGGAAGTCGACGGCGATACGATCACCCTCGTCCTGGATGACGACGCCTGATCCCGGCGGTTCGGCATCAGATTGTCCTGCACCACCAAAGGAAGTAACCATGATCTACTTTCAGTACGACCCGGCCCTTATCGAGCAGTTCCCGACGATCCGTGCCGGGGTGATCCTGGCGCGTCACCTGCAAAACGGCCCGACGCCGCCCACGTTGGCGGACGCTTACCACGACGAACAACAGGCCGTATTGCAGCGTATCGGCGACGGCGCGCTGGCGGACATCCCCAGCCTGGCGGCGTGGCGGCGCGTGTTCAGCGGGTTTGGCGTCAAGCCGACCCAGTACCGCAACGCCGCCGAAGCCCTGCTGCGCCGCCTGACCAAACATGGTGACATCCCCACCCTGAATATGCTGGTCGACCTGGGCAACCTGGTCAGCATCCGCTACGCGCTGCCGCTCGCCGTCTTCGACCGCCGCGCGACGACCGGCGCGGTAACGGTGCGATTCGCCAATGGAGACGAGCGTTTCACCGACCTGGGCACCGACGAAGTCAAACACCCGGAGCCGGGCGAGGTTATTTTCGTGGACGAAGCCGGGCTGGTCAGCGCGCGCCGCTGGTGCTGGCGGCAGAGTGATCAAAGCGCCTCGCGCGACGATACAACCGAGGTGCTGATCACGGTCGAAGGTCACCACGACATGGCGGAACAGGACGTCGCGGCAGCGCTGGCGGACCTGCGCACGCTGCTGGTGGCCTACGTACCGGATGTCGACCTCCACAGCGCGCTGCTCGCGCCGGAAAACCCGGTCTTTGCGGTAGAATAGACGATCTATGCGGCCCTCACCCCTAAGTCCCCTCTCCCACAAAGTAGGAGAGGGGACTTCATCTGGCGTGCTTTCTCCCCTCTCCTACCCGGTGTATGGGTGGGAGAGGGGCCGGGGGTGAGGGCCGCACTACATGACTATACGAAGCGCTATCGCCCGACGTCCTCCGGGACCGTGACCGGCGGCAGCGGCTCGTTGCGCTGGCTGTATACCTCCGTGTTCGACGTTTCCATCACGATATCGATCGTCACGCCCTCGCCAAACTGGCCGGGAACCATCGCCTCGGGGTCGATCCCCAGCGCGCGCACCAGCGTATCGGACGCGACATAATACGGGTTGTCGCCGGCGTCCAGCTTGATCACCATCACCAGGTGACTGTCATCGCTCAACGCCGTCACCAGCACGTCAACCGTTGCGGGGTCCATCTCGGACGCCGGGGATTCGCGCAGCACCTGCGCCATGCCATCCCGGTCAAACGACACCGTGATCACGTCCAGCGGCGTGCCATCCTCGGCGGTTTCGCCGTCGAGTCTTACGTCCGAGGCCGCCGCTTTGAACAGGTCCTCATCATCGACGAGCCGGTCGGGGTCCATCAGGTCGCCAAGCTGCAAAATGCTGTACGGCACCTGGTCCGGGTCCTCGACGACGACCCAGCCGCGCGGCAGTTTCGGCATATCGGGGCGCGGCGACACATACGACGCAGTGACGTACAGGGTATCGTCGATCAGCCGGACCTCGGCCTCGACGCCGTAATCACGCGCGCCTGCCGGTCCCAGGCCCGTTTCGGACGACGTCGCGCTGATCGTCGCCTGGATCGCCGGGACGCCGTCCTGGCGCACCATCGTGCCGCTGCGCGACCACGTCACCGTCGATGAAAACTGCTGCGTCTGGCCGAGCAGCGCGACCGCGATGACCTGCGACAACGTCCTGTTGGCCTCTTCGGCGTAACTGTCGTACCCGTCCAGCATAGCGCGGGCGTTTGTCACCCGTCCGATCAATACGAGTTGTTCCTCGCTCAGGCCATCCTCGTCCTGGGCCTGCACCGGCACACTCAGCGCCATCACGACGACCAGTATCACGATCAGGCTTACCGTCCACTTGTGCATCATGCGCTCCTCACGTGCAAAACCGTCTTCACTCGGTAAGCCCATTATACACGTTCGCCAGATCGCACGAAAAAGCCGCTCCAAAACGAAGCGGCTTGATCAGCAGACCGGGGAAATCCGGCGGTTACTGAATCGGGGCCATGACCGGCTCAAGCGGTGCGTTGACATCGGAATACGTCTTGGCGTCGTGAAGACTGAACGTGAGGTCCAGCATCACGCCCGACGGAATCTGGTCCGGCATCAGCGTGTAACCGTCCACGCCAACCGCCTCCATGTACAGGTCGGTTTCGACCGCCAGTGGGTTATTCCGGGAATCGAGCGTTACCGCCAGCCGCGCGCGGAATCCGCTGCCGGTGGCGTCCAGTATCGCCCGCATCAACGGGTCGATGGTGTCGCCTTCGCTCCACAGCAGCATCGCCAGGCCATCGCGGTTGAAGTCGGCGGTGATGCGGTCGGCCTGCGTGCCATCGGCCAGCGTGACCTGCTCCAGCGCGATGTTTTCGGCGGCGGCGATCACCCGTTGGCGGTCTTCCAGCGGCAAATCCTGCGCGGTCAGGTCGTGCAGCCGCAGGTCGGCGTACTGGGCGAATGCGTCCGGCGTCTGGACCGCGACCCACCCTTCCGGTAATTCGGGGGCGTCCGGGCCGGGCTGGGTCACGTCCGCCGACACATACAGCGTGTCATCGACCAACCGCACTTCTCCGTCCAGGCCAAACGACGAGATGGTTTCCTGGCGCTGCATATCGACATCCCGGAACGTGACGGTGGCCGACACGTCCGACCGGATATTCGGCGCTGAATCCTGCACGACGGTGACGTGTTGCTCCCAGCCCGTCGATCGCGCAGCGACCTGGGATGACAGGCCCAGCACGACCGTCACCGATTGGGCCAATTCGCCGCTGCCATCCATCGTATAACTGTCATACGTATCCAGGCGCTGCTGCGCTTCGATCAGCCGGTCCAGCAGTTGCAGCGCGTAACCCGGCAGCCTGCTCTCCTGGGCGTGCGCCGGGACGTTAAGAACGGTTGACACCATGATCACTACCAATACCAGGGTGATTCGCAGAGATTTTGCTAGCATTACGCTTGAGTCCTACCTCTATCTCAACAATTCTTTCTTTATACTACGGCTCCATTATAAGTGATATATGACTATCGGGCTATTTTTGATGATAAAAGTTAGCGAAAATTCATGAAGTCTTAAGAGATCGTTTGAAAACCCTCACCCCCCCGGCCCGAATGGCGGCTCCCGCCAAGCAGGCGAGGGGGAGAGGGCGCCGGCCGATTAAGTCCCCTCGCCTACTCTGTGGGAGAGGGGATTTAGGGGTGAGGGCTGCTCAACAAACCGACCTCTCAAATGGCCTCTAACGAAGCGTGGTGGCATATAACGCGTCCAGCGCGGCGGAGTCGAGAAACCCATCGGCAGCACCCGCCACGCCGATCTTGTACGACGCGAACACCACCGCTTTTCTGATCGCGTCGTAGGGGTCGCCGCTCTGCTGGTAGCTGTGCACGAAACTCGAAAACAGCGCGTCCCCTGCCCCGATCGTATTCACGACCGGGCGCGTCGTCACCGCAGGAATGCGCGTGATCGCGCCCTCGTTACGCACGGCCAGCAGCGCCCCCTGCGCCCCCATCCCGACGACGGCAATCGGCGTGCAGTAGCGATCCCACAGCGCGCGCACCCAGTCTTCCGGCGAACACGGCAGCAGCTCGTCGCTCATGAACAGGATATCTGCCGCCGCCATGAACGCCGCGTTGTACGTGTCGTCCAGGGACGCGATCGCGTGCACGTCCGTCGCCACCGGTACGCCGGACGCCCGCGCCTGCTGCAAAAACGGGCGCGAGAAGTTGATGTTACATAAGACGGCCATCGACACGCCGTGCAGCGCCTGCTCGAATAACACCGGCGGGTAGGCGCGCTCCTGGATGTCCTTCAGATCGACGTTGATCATACGCTGGCCGCCCGGATCGTAGAGGATCACGGACTGCGGCGTTTGCGCCAGTTCCTGGGCCACGAACCCGTAGGGAATCCGGTCGCGCTTCAACTGCTCGAACACCAGCCCGGCAGCCAGGTCCGTGCCGATCAGCGATACGAACCGCGTCGAATCGCCCAGAGTCGTCAGCGCTTTGGCGACGTTGTAGCCCACGCCCGACACCGTGCTGTTCACGCTGAAAAACGGGTAACGCACCGGCGCATAGTGAATCGGGAATCCGTCCACCCGCGCCGTCGTTTCGATGTTGATCAGGCCGGATACGAGAATCTCGCCCATCGCCAGTTTCCTCTCACGCGCCCCACACAAAAGGCCGCGCTAGCGTAGCGCAGCGCAGCCCCGGTGTTTTTGCCAATGACAGGGCGATTCGCGGAGGCTTCGCCCCCGCCTCCCACCAGGGCCAACGGCCCTGGACCGGTATTCTGCCAGGTGACTTCGCCGGGCGCGACTGGCGGTTTCCGGTCAAGCCTTTTCCCAAAAGGCTTGCGGGGCATGGGGCAGCGCCCCAGGAATTTAGCGCACGTGCCCTATGAACTGCCCCCCGCAACCGCCAGCGCCAATCGATCACTCAAGCGACTGCTTGAAGGCGACCAGCGCCAGCGCCATCCCCAGCGCCGCAAAACCCATCACGAACGCGAAACACAGCCCCAGTGGCAGCGTATCACCCCCGGCCAGCGCCGCCCCATCGACCAACACCATCTGCCGCAGCCCATCGACTACGTAACTCGTCGGGTTGAGGCGCGCGCCGATTTCCATCCAACCGGGCAGCGATTTGAGCGGGTACAGCGCGTTACTGAGGAACAGCAGCGGCAGGTTCAGCAAAAAGATCAGCATGTGATACGCGCCCGCGCTGGACGTCTTCGACGCAACCGCCAGCGCAATACCCGAAAAACCCAGGCCGTAGCCCGCCGTGATCACGATCCCGCCAACCCAGCCGAGCGGATTCCCGCTGATCGTCGCGCCCATCGCCACGCCGACCGCGAAGATCACCGCCGCCTGCATCAGGCTCTTGGTGACGGTGCTCATCGCGTTGCCGGTCAGGATGCTGAGGCGCGGAATCGGCGCGACCAGGTATTCTTTCACAATGCCGCGCACGCGCTCGTCAAGCCAGACGGTCCCGCCGCCAATGCCGCCGCTGAGCGCGCTGAGCGCCACAATGCCCGGCACCATGAACGCGATGTACAGTTGATCGTTGCCTGCCATAGGCCGCATCATGCTTTTCATGCCCGCCCCAAACAGCACGACCCACAGAATCGGTTGGAGCAGCATGCCGAACGCTTCTTCGCTGTGCGCGCGCAGCTTCAGCATATGTTTGTACCACAGAGTCAGAGCAGCATTCATCGTCTCACCTCGCCCTTTGTGTTATCTATCCCGCAGCTCGCGCCCGGTATATTTCAGGAACACGTCGCCCAGGCCCGGCTTGGCTATGGAGATATCCTCGATCGTCATGGTGTGCTGGTTCGCCAGCGTCACCAGTTCGGCCAGCCGTTTGTTGCCGGAATCGACGCCGATCTGGATCACGCAATCGCTGGCCGTCACGCTCTCGACAAACGGCAGCGCGCGCGCCGCCGCGACAAACGCCTCACAATTCTGCCCGACCATCCGAATCGTGTCCGCGCCCATCTGGTCGATCAGGTCGCGTGCCGCGCCTTCGATCACGATTTTTCCCTGGTCGATGATGCCGACCCGGTCCGCAATGTGTTCGGCCTCTTCCATGTAATGCGTGGTCAGCAGCAGCGTCAAGCCGCGCTGTTCCTTCAGCGCGCGGATGTAGTCCCACACGCTCGCCCGGTTCTGCGGATCGAGGCCCAGCGTCGGCTCGTCCAGAAACAGCACGTCCGGGGTGGACATCAGACCGCGCGCCAGTTCCAGGCGGCGTTTCATACCGCCCGAATAGGTCTGCGCGGGGCGGTCGGCGGCGTCTTCCAGCTCGACCAGCCGCAGCAGATCGTCGATCTGGGCGCGGCGTTCGGCTTTGCTCTGGCGGTACAGCCGCCCGTGAAAATCAAGCACCTGCCGCCCGGTGAGTTCGCCATCCAACACCGTCTCTTGAAACGTGACGCCGATCCGCCGCCGCACCTGGTCGGCCTGCCGCACCACGTCCAATCCCAAAATCCGCGCCGTGCCCGCCGTCGGCGCGATCAGCGTCGTCAACATGGAAATCGTCGTCGTCTTGCCGGCCCCGTTCGGCCCCAACAGGGCGTAGACCGTGTTCGCCGGGATCGACAGGTCGATGCCATTCACTGCCAGCACGTCGCCGTTGTAACGTTTGACCAGTCCCTGCGCCTCAATCGCCAGTTCGCTCATCGTTTGTTATCTCCGTTTTGAGTCGGGTTATCACGTCATCGATCCAGGTGAGTTCGGACCGCAGGTGATGCTGCCGGTGTTCGATCACCAACTGCAAACTGCCGGGATGCGGAGCCACAGCGGCGGCCTGTTCCAGCAGGCCCGCGATGATCGCGCGGCGCTGTTCGAGCAGCGGCAGCGCTTCGGCCACCGGCAGCGCGTCCAGAAATGCCAGGCTGATGTCACTCGCGAACTCGGCAGGCTCGTACGCCGCGAGGCTCGCACGCAGCATAGCCTGAAAAGCGGCCTTGCCTGCCTCCGTGACCGCGTACACGCGGCGCGCGGGCCGGTTCCCGGCGCGTTCCTCGTAAGACGTGATCCAGCCGTCACTGGCCAGTTTTTTCAGCAGGTCGTACGACGTCGCCTTTTTGAGCAGCAGACTCATGCCGATGTGGCTGTCGATCACTTCGTTGAGCTGGTAGCCGTGCATCTTCTGATCGCGCAGCAGGCCCAGCAGCAGCAGTTTTCGTTCCATGTCTCACCCATTAGTCGGTTTCGACTATTCAATCTCGATTATACACCTTCGGCGGTCCGCCGCCCACTTTTCGTATACGGAACGCACGCGGCAAACGTCCCCCTCTCCGCGTTCGATGGAGAGGGGGACAGACAGTCTGTGATCGAAATAGGAGATTGTGTCTCAAAGGGGAATGGTCAGGCGAATGCCCGGTGCACGCGATCTCAGTAGCGGAAGATGGCCGCCATCGCTTTACCGCCGGGAATTTGATCGTGATCCACGACGTAGACTGCGCCGCCGTTGGCGAAGGTGCGCGCCGCCGAGATGTCGAGCAAATCCTGGTCGCCCGGCTGCCGGTCGGGATGCACGTGCACGTTATGGCTGTGCGCGCGGTATACGCCCCACTGCTGCACGCCAAACGCGACAAACAGCGTTGCCACGCGCCCTTCGTGCGCCGCCTTGACGATCGTCTGGACGGTGTTTGAGGCGCGCGGGTCGTCGCGGCCTGCCAGTTCGGCATACAGCGCTCTTTGTTCCTGCTGCGCCTGCTCAAAATGTGGCTTGATCACGGCCCAGGCGCGCCGGTGCAACTCCTTGGCGCTGAGCGCTTGCGGGTTGCCGGTCAGACCCTCGTCCAGCAGGTGCGGGTAGGCGCTTGCCTCGTGATAGATCGGCAGCAGGTAATCGACACCGGCCAGCAGCAGCGGCGGTTGTTGGTCCGCCAGCAGGTCGCGCAGCCCGCGATCCACCCTCTGGAAGTAGCGCAGAATATCCAGCTTCTCTTCCTCTTCGCCGCCTGAGCCGTGATACACCGTGCCGCCCGATCCACCGACGGCCCGCAGTTGGCGCTGGGGCGTGTCATATTGCAGGGCTTCCGCCAGGCTTTCGGGCACGCCTTCCAGATCGATTTCGCTGATGCTGTCGCGCGAGCCGACCAGCAGGCGAATCTGATCCTGGCTGAGCGCCAGCACATAAAACTGCCCGTCACCGCTCAGCAGCGGCAGCACCGGTTTGACGTGAAAGCGGCGCTCGACCACGACCAATTCCTTGAACGTGATCGGCAGCCGGAACCACTCAAGCACGCCCGGCCCCGCGAACACGGCCAGCCCGTCGCTTTTGGTACGCCACACAGTCGGATCATCCAGCAGCCCCTGCGCGGGTGCCAGCAAGGCTTTGATATCCGGCGCACGCATATCGAGTTTTTCCAGCCGCTCCTCCGCCTGGCGTAACAGGTTCTTGAACCGGATCGTGTTCTGTTGGACTTCTGCCCCGGCGCGCACCATTGGCATAAACATCGAAACACACCATTCATCCTGCGCTTCAATCAAAATCTCCAGGTCCTGTCGGGTCAACGCATCCATAGTTCACTCCTTTCTCTTGGATAGAACATAAGGGATTTCAGGCTTCTGCGCCAGCCAGCCGTTCACCCGAAATCACGTGCCAGTGCAGATGTTTTGACTCCTGGTAGCGGCCCAGGTTGGTCACCACGCGGCACGCGCCGTGCGCGTCGAGCACCTGGGCGGCAACCTGCCGGATCACGTCCATCAGTTCCAGCACCAGCCCGGTCTCGTCCGCGCCGGGCGCGATCAAGGACGCGACGTGCCGCTTGGGAATCACGACGATATGCACCGGGTACGCCGGGCGCGTGTGGTAAAAAGCGAGCACGTTCGCTGTTTCCAGCACGCGTTCGACGGCTGTCCGCCCGCTCAACACCTCCTCGCAGTAAAAATCACTCACCCGCCACCGCCTCGTACAGCACCTGATCCGGAATATCGGCGCGCACGCTGTCGCCCACCGCGATCACGCCGGGATGTTCCACCCAGGCGACCACGCCCCGTTTGTGCAGCCCGGCGCTCGGAAAGGCACTCGCCAGGCCGGGTTGGTCCGGGTACTGGTCTTGAATCGCCTGCCCCGACACGGTGCACGGCAAATTCTCGCCCTGGACCATCAGCACAGCGCCGCGCTGAAAGAACAGGCGGGTCGCGGGCGGCAAAAACGTCAGCGCGGGAATTCCGGCGATCAACAGGTTCGCGCCCAGCCATTCCGGCGCGACGTGCCGTACGCGCAGCGCCGCCGCGATGTCGGCCAGGTCTTCCGCCGACACCAGTGACACCTGGCGGCTGTTCCGAATCGCCGTGCCAAGCGGGTAATACGGCGTCCGGCTGCCCGTGTGGTACAGCAGCCCGGCGTGCCGGTCACCTCTGAATCCATCCAGCGTCACCTCGATCTCCGGCTGCCAGACCGACAGAATCGAGTCGGGGTCTGGCGCGATCAAAACCGCTTCCACCTGTCCGGTAATCAAGCGTGCCATGTGTGCCTCCGTGTGTGTCTGTGTGCTGTTATCTCACAGTATAGCCGTTCCGGGTCGTTTTGTCGTTTCGGGCAGGTCGTGGCACAATAACAGGCGTAGTGAGTGTTAAATTTACTGAATGAACCACACCAAAAAACCGTCTATTTGCTGCGTCCGATTTCACCTGATTGTAGAAACGGAAGGTTGACCGTGCCCGCACAAGAGAAATTATCCCAAACCGAGCAATATCTGGCCTATCTGACCGGCCTGGGGATCGCCGTCGCCATGGCCGCCCTGCTGCTGACGGCGCTGGGGACGATTGAAAACGACAACATCACGATCAGTTTGCTGCTGGTCGGTCTGGCGATGATCATCCTGGGCATTGGCGGCTGGCTGATCCTGGTCCGCCCCTGGGAGAAGTTCGACGACCTGCAAACCCCCTTCTACACCGGGCACGCTCACGCTGAACCGACCGAAGCCGCAGGCGAGGCGGTGGCGGAACCCGAAACCGAGGAAACAGAGGCCGAGGTTGTGCCTGCGAAGAAACCTGCCGCCGAGGTCATGCCCGCCAAAAAACCCGCCGCCGAGGTCGTGCCCGCGAAGAAAGCCATCGCCGGGGTCGTGCCCGCGAAGAAACCCGCCGCCGAGGTCGTGCCGGCAGAACCGGACGATCTGACCCTGATCGAGGGCATCGGCCCCAAGTCAGCGGTGGCGCTCAACGACGCGGGGATCACGACCTTCGCGCAGATCGCTGCGATGCAGCCCGGCGCACTCGAAGACGCCATCAAATCTCGCAAGGTCCGGCTGGTTGGCAGCACAGAGACGTGGCCGCTTCAGGCCCGGCTGGCCGCGGCAGGCGATCTGAGCGCGTTCGAGGACCTGAAAGCCCGCATCAAAGGCGGCATCTTGCACGACGACCTGACGCAGATCGAAGGACTTGGCCCGAAGACCCAGGACGCGCTGTACGGTGCCGGGCTGCGCACCTTTGCGGATATCGCCAGCCGCACGCCCGACGCGCTGCGCGAGGTGCTGGCTCAGGCCGGGCTAAAATCCGTCAATCCTGACACGTGGCCGGAGCAGGCGGCGCTCATCGTCAAGGATGATCTGAGCGGTCTGAAGGCCATGCAGGACGAGATGTAGGCGCAGCCAAATACTAGCGGCGCGAAGGGTCGAACCTCGCGCCGCTGATCCTCGCCGGTTTATGTTGATAATTCAGGCTTGCGCCGCGCGCGCCGGGACGGCGTCACTCTGCACGGGCGCGCCCGCCTGGTGATCTTCAAGCGCCGCCACAGACGGGATGAAGAACGACCACACGCCCATCACAAAACACAGCGCCCCCGCCGCCACATACCAGAACTGGACGCCAACCAGGTCTGTCACCGGCCCGGCAATCGCCAGCCCAAGCGGCGACGTGACGGTCACCAGGCTGCCAAACAGCATGAACACCCGCCCCTGTACCTCCGGCGCAACCGTGCCTTGCAGCACGGCAAACAGTGGCCCATCGGTCATCGCGGCCCCGGCCCCCATCGTCAGCAGCAGCGCGACCGCCACCGCGTACCTGTTGGATGGCAGCAGCCCCAAGATCATCAGCAGCGCGCCGAGCAGCACAATCGACGCCATCGTCGTGTAAATCTTGCGCTTGAAACCGCCCCACACCCCCAGCAGCAGCCCGCCAATGATCACGCCGACGCCCATCGCCGACTCCAGCCCGGCGAGCTGGGGTGCCTGGCCGCCAAAGTGATCCGTGACCAGCAGCGGCAGCAGCGAAAACGCCGGAGTCAGCGCGATCTTGAAGATCATCGCCATCCCGGTGATCACGAGCAGCCCGCGCCAGCTTGACAGGTACGCGAAACCTTCGCGGAAATCGGCCCACAGCGTGCTGCTGGCCGGGGAACCGTCCCCGTTTGCCTTGCGGGCAGGCTGCGGAATGGCGATGAAAAACAGCGGACCCACCGCAAACGCCGCCGTGATGACGTCGATCAGCATGATGTGATACATGGCGATCAGCGAGAGCAGCAGCGCGCCCAACGCCGGGCCGACGATATTCAACGTGCCGCCCATCGCC
>CAYMTN010000123.1:0-15927 GCA_964393335.1 uncultured Anaerolineaceae bacterium | reverse complement strand
CAGCGAATTGCTGTCTTCGGTGACACGCGCCATCAGGTCGCCGACGCGGTTGTGGTCGTAGTAACCCAGGTTGAGGTCAAGGTATTTGTAGAACAGCCGCTGGCGCACGCCCATAATGGCGTGCTGGCCGATCCAGATCATGTTATACATTTGGATACGCAGCCCAACCGCCTCGACGATGATCACGGCGAGAAAGGCGATGCTGTACCGCGTCAGGGCGGCCCTGTCGTTTCGTTCCAGGCCCTGGTTGATCGCCTGGCGGACCAGCGCCGGGGCGATCAACACGGCGGCAGACGTGATCAGCATCAGCAGCACGACGCCGATCACACGCCGCCGGTAGGGTTTCACGAAGTCCAGCAGGCGGACCAGGGTTTCAGTGATGGGGCGTTCGAGTTTCGGTTTTTCGTCGCTCATGACTGATTTTCCTTGCGCGAAACCCGTTTGCTGACGGTCGCGGCGAACTCGGCGGTGGTGCGATTTTCGGCCTGGTGATCCTGCACGTCGGGCGGCAGCGGTCTGGGCGGGATCACGTTGTCATCCGAGCGCCCGATGCCGCGAATATCTTCGCCGGGCGTGTCCTGGTCCGTTTGCAGCCGCCACAGGTTCGCGTAGCGGCCACCCAGGCGCACCAGTTCGTCATGCGTGCCCTGTTCGACGATGCGCCCGTTTTCGAGCATGATGATCTGGTCGGCGTGCATGACCGTGCTCAACCGCTGGGCCACGATCAAGGTCGTGCGGCCCTGCATCAGGTGCTCCAGCGCGGCGCGGATCTCGTACTCGGTGCGGCTGTCCACGCTGGCGGTGGCGTCGTCCAGGATCAGGATGCGCGGGTCCACGAGCAGGGCGCGCGCGATGGCGATGCGCTGGCGCTGCCCGCCGGAGAGCGTCACGCCGCGCTCACCGACCAGCGTTTCGTACCCGTCGGGAAATTCCAGGATGAAATCGTGGGCGCGGGCGGCGCGGGCGGCTTCTTCGACCTGGGCGCGCGTGGCGTCCGGGCGGCCAAACGCGATGTTTTCGTGAACCGTCGCGTTGAACAAAAAGGTATTCTGCATCACGTACCCGACCTGGGCGCGCAGCACTTTCAGCGGCATGTCGCGCACGTCGATGCCGTCAATCGTGATGCTGCCGCCGGTCACGTCGTAAAAGCGCGGGATGAGGTCGATCAGCGTGGTCTTGCCGCTGCCGGTCGTGCCGACGATGGCCGTGACCGTATCCGGCTTGGCTTCAAACACGACGTGATCGAGCACCTCGACTTCCGGCTCGTCTTCACGCGCGCCGTACACAAATGACACGTCATCGAAGCGGATATGCCCCTCTATCTGGCCCGGATTGGCTGCGCCCAGCCGCGTTTTGATCTCCGGCGTGGTGTCCATGATGGCGAAAATGCGCTTGCCGTTGGCGACGGCGCGGGCGGTCACGTCGATCATGAACGCGAGGCGGTGAGTCGGCAGGGCCAGCAGGGCGACATACGAGTTGAACGCGACCAGCATGCCAATCGAGATGTCGCCGTTCAGGACGCGGCTGCCGCCGTAATAGAGCAGCAGAAACGACAGGAATCCGACGATAAACCACACGGTCGGCAGCGCCCCGGTGAACAGGTTCGCCAGCCGAATCCAGGCGTTGAGCACTTTCGTATTATCTTCTTCGAAGCGGTCATGGGCGTAGTGCTCGCGGGCGAACGCTTTGACGACCACGATCTGCGATAGATTTTCCTGGATGCGGGCGTACATCTCGCCGCGCGCGCTGCGGATTTTGCCGAACAGCGGCTCGATGTGTGTGCCGAACGCGTACGCGACGATGAACAGCACCGGCAGCGGTATGAGCGCGATCAGCGCCAGCTCCGTGTTGATGCTGAACATAATGGTGTAGATGCCGACCAGCAGCACGATCAGGTTGATCACGTCGCCGATGACGATGCCCGCGAAAAACCGGATTTCATCGACGTCGCCGATGGCGCGGCTCATCAACTGGCCGATGCGCGTGCGGTCGTAAAACGAAAAGGGCAGGCGCTGTAAATGGATGAACAGGTCCAGACGGATGTCATAGGCGATTTTGCGGCCTAACCATTGGGTGCCGTAACGCTGGACAAAACTGACGCCGCCGCGCAGCAGCGCCATCAGGATGATCAGGATGGCGCTGGCGGTCAGCGTCTGCTTGTCGCTCCAATCGGCGGGATAAAGTGCGAAGTGTTTGTTGCTGCCGAGCGCGGCATCGACGGCACCGCCGATCAGCCAGGGGCTGACCAGCATCAACAGGGTCGCCACCAGCAGGCAGGCGTATACCATCGCGGCAATACGCCAATAAGGCCGCATGTAGCGGATAATCCGTACCAGAATCTTCATGAGGGCGCTTCTCCATTTTAGGTGCTACGGCAGACTTACCGTCAGTTCTGGAAGCGAAGCAGTGCGACGAATCCGATAGGTTGCGGCAATCTTGAACGATGCAGGAGCGGGGGCGTCACCAAGCGCCCCCAACGGGTCGAAGCGAGCCTTCTG
The DNA here is from genome assembly GCA_964393335.1 of uncultured Anaerolineaceae bacterium. Taxonomy (GTDB): domain Bacteria; phylum Chloroflexota; class Anaerolineae; order Aggregatilineales; family Aggregatilineaceae; genus CAYMTN01. The sequence continues at coordinate 13,429 of CAYMTN010000123.1, read as the reverse complement.
CGCCAAGCGATGAACAGGACGTGCTGACCTGTTTGGCTGAAACCAGGGCAGCTTTTGAGTGCAAATACCAACGCTTCCTGGTCTTTCCCGACCAGGCGAGCTTGTCATTATACCCATACCGGGCGTGACACGTCCAGCCTGGATCGATCTAGTATCGTTCGGCACAGCAAGACGTGGCGGAATGCCATAGTAGACCGGGGCGGGGCGTCCTATACTGGGGGCACGTTTTCACGTGTGTGCGTGAGGTTTCGAAAAATAGTGTTTTGAAAGGGAATTTGCATGGAGAAGTTCGTACCGTTAGGGAACGAAGCGCTGGCCCAGGGTGCGCTGGACGCGGGCCTATCGGGCGTGTACGCTTATCCTGGTACGCCGTCCACCGAGATCACGGAATACATCCAGCGATCCGGCGAGGCGGCGGCGAGGGGGGTGCACAGCGCGTGGTCGTCCAACGAAAAAACGGCGATGGAAACCGCGCTCGGCATGTCCTACGCCGGCAAGCGGGCGCTGGTGTGTATGAAACCCGTCGGGTTGAACGTGGCCGCCGACCCGCTCATGAACTCGGCTATCACCGGGGCGCATGGCGGCCTGCTGTACGCGGTGGCAGACGATCCGTCGATGCACTCCTCGCAGAACGAGCAGGATTCGCGTTACTACGGGCGATTCGCGCTGATCCCCACCCTGGAACCATCCAACCAGCAAGAAGCGTATGACATTCCTTTTTACGGGTTTGACCTGTCGGAAAAATACGGCATCCCGGTGCTCGTGCGGCTGACGACGCGGCTGTCCCATTCGCGGGCGGACATCAACCGGCGCGACCCGGTGCCGGAAAACGCGCTGTCGCTGCCCGCCAACCGCCTGCAATTCGTGCTGCTGCCGTCCGTGTCGCGCAAGAATTACGCGGCGTTGCTCGAAGCACAGCGCGATTTTGAGGCCGAGTCGGAAGTCTCGTTCCTGAACCGCTACGAGGATGGCGCGGATACCAGCCTGGGGATCATCGCGTGCGGGATCGCGTACAACTACCTGATGGAAAACTTCCCGGACGGCTGCCCGCATCCCGTGTTGAAGATCGGGCAGTATCCGCTGCCGACGCGGTTGATCGCGCGGCTGGTCGAATCGTGCGAATCTGTGCTCGTGCTGGAAGAGGGGATGCCGCTGGTAGAGGAACTGCTGCGCGGCTATCCGTTCGACGCGGACACGGTACACGGGCGGCTGGACGGGGCGCTGCCGCGCGCCGGTGAGCTGAACCCGACGCTGGTCGCCAGGGCGTTGGGGCGAGAATCAGGTGAATCGACGTTCGAGGTGCCGGAAATCGTCGTCGGGCGGCCCCCGCAGTTGTGCAGCGGGTGCCCGCATGGCGATACCTTCCAGGCGCTCAACCAGGCGCTGGACGCATACAGCAAGGGGCGCGTCTTTTCGGACATCGGGTGTTACACGTTGGGCGTGCTGCCGCCGTATAACGCGGTATATGCGTGCGTCGATATGGGCGCGTCGATCACGATGGCGAAAGGCGCAGCGGACGCCGGGCTGATCCCGTCCGTCGCGGTGATCGGTGATTCGACGTTCAGCCACTCGGGCATGACCGGCCTGCTGGATGCGGTCGATGCTGGGTCGCCGGTGACGGTGCTGATCATGGATAACGAAACGACGGCCATGACCGGCGGGCAGGACTCGACCGGGTCCGGCCACCTGGAAGACATCGCGATCGGGATCGGAGTCCCGGCGGAGCACGTGCGCGTGATCACGCCGCTGCCGCGCCAGCACGATACGAATGTGGCGGTGATCAAAGAGGAGCTGGCCTACGCGGGCGTGTCGGTGATCATCGCGCGGCGCGAATGCGTCGAGACGGCCAAGCGTAAAAGGAAGGTGCTGGCATGAAATACGACATGATCCTGGCGGGAGTCGGCGGGCAGGGCGTGCTGTCGATCGCGGCGATCATCGGCGTGGCGGCGGTCGATAACGGGCTGCGCCTCAAGCAGGCCGAAGTACACGGCATGTCCCAGCGCGGCGGTTCGGTCGAAAGCCACCTGCGGTTTGCCGACCGGCCCATTTTCTCGGACCTGATTCCCAGCGGCGGGGCAGACATGGTGCTGTCGCTGGAGCCGATGGAGACGCTGCGTTACGTGCCGTTTCTGGCTGCGGATGGGGTGATCGTGGCGGAACGCGCGCCGGTGGTCAACATCCCGAACTACCCGGACCTTGACCGCGTGTTAACCACGCTGGCAGCGTACCCGCGCGTGCAGTTGGTGGATGCCGAGCGCATCGCCAGGGAAATGCGCGCGACACGATCATCGAACATGGTGCTGCTGGGCGCGGCGTCCGCGTATCTACCGCTGGCAGCCGGTGACCTGGAGGCCGCTATCGGCAAGGTGTTCGGGCGCAAGGGTGACAAGCTCGTGCAGCAGAACATCGAGGCGTTCCGCCGGGGAAGGGCGCTCAGCACGGCGACGGCGGGTTAGGGCTTTTTCGCCTGAATTGGAGTCGATACGGACCGGAACAGGTCGCCACCTGTCCCGGTCCGTCGTTTACCGGCGGCGCTGCGTGCTGACGAACATCACGACCGCGATCAAGGCCATCGACGCGCCAAAGAGGAAGGGCGCGCTCGCCCCGAAGCCGTTCCAACCGAACGCACCCTGCCACAGCACGCCCGCGATCACGCTGGCAGGCAGCACCATGACGCCCACGGCAGCGTTGTAAATGCCGTAGGCGGTGCCGCGCTGGCCCGGTTCGACGAGGTCCGCGACGAGCGCTTTGGCGGTGCCTTCCGTCACGCCGTAGTAGATGCCATACAGCGCGTACAACGTCCAAATCTCCCACGCGTCCCCGGCCAGCGCGAAGCCGAGATACAGGATGCCGTACGCCGTCCAGCCGCCGAGGATCAGGCGGGATCGTCCGATCCGGTCGGACAGCGCCCCTGCCGGGCCGGAGATAGCCGCGTAGATGACGTTGAACGTCAACAGCATGCCCAGGACGCCCGCCACGCTCAGCCCGCGATCCTGCGCGAGCAAGATCAAAAAAGCATCAGCCGAGTTGCCCAGCGTGAAGAGACTGATCGCCAGCAGGAACCAGCGAAAGCGGCGGTCGAAACCGCGCAGCGACAGGCGCGGTGGCTCGCGCTGGCCAGTGATCGGGACGTCGCGCGCCCCGCCAGCCAGGACCGCCACCGCCAGGAAGGCGGGCAGGATGCTGATCAGCACGACCGTTTGAAACGTCGAACGAGAGAGGGTCACGCTGCCGGACTGCATCGCCAGGACGACGATCAGCGCGATCAGAATGCCCAGGGCGGCCCCGGCTGTATCGCCGGCGCGGTGCAGGCCGAACGCCGCGCCGCGATGTTGATCGTCGATGGTATCGGCGATCAGGGCGTCACGCGGGGCGGTGCGAATACCCTTGCCGACGCGGTCCGAAAACCGCACGGCCAGCACCCCGGCCCACGACGTCACGACGTACAGAAACGGCTTGCTGATCGACGACAGCGCGTAGCCGGTGACGGTCAGCCATTTTCGCTGGCGGAGTCGATCCGACAGCCAGCCGGAGAAAATTTTCAGCAGGCTGGCGGTCGTTTCGGCCACGCCTTCGATCAGGCCGATGATGTTGGTCTTGACGCCGAGCACGTTGGCGAGAAAGAGCGGCAGCAGGTTGACCACCATTTCGCTTGAAATGTCGGTCAAAAAGCTGGTGATAGTCACGACCCAGACGTTGCGCGGCAGGTTGCGCCATGACGCGCGGGCGGCTGGTTGGGAGTCTGGTGGTGCGATCATGAGTGTGCACACTTCTTTGACGTTAAGGCGGCGCACATGGATCGAGTGCGCCGTGTCGCGGGCAAAAACAAGAGACTGCCCCTACGAGGCAGTCTTTGTCGCTGTGAAACAGCCGGTCGCAGCCCGTTACTGCTGGACGTGAACCGGCGTGCCGATGGGTGCCCAGGTGTAGAGCCACTGGGCTTCAGGCGTGGGCATGTTGACGCAACCGTGACTCATCGGCGTGCCGAAATTGTTGTGCCAGTACGTGCCGTGCAGCGAATACCCCTTGTAGAAATACATGACCCAGGGCACGCCGGGCAGGTAATAACCAGGACCGGTCATAAGCTGCGAGTCGTATTTGACATAGATGCTGTAATCGCCGGAAACGGTCGGCGTACCCCACATCCCGGTCGAGACGAGCACATTCCGCACAAGCTGCCCGTTTTCATAGGCGTACACACGCTGGTCGCTGAGGTCTACCACGACCTGTTTGCCGCTGGTGATGGTCGGCATTGGGGCGGCGGGCGGAGTCCAGGTTTGCGGTTGAGCGTAGGTGCCTAACCCGTCGTCGGTGGCGGGGATGACGAGCGTCTGCCCGGCATAAATCTGGTTGGGATCGGTGATATTGTTGGCGCGGGCGATGGCGGGCCAGCTTATGTTATAGGCCCGCGCGATGGCGGCCAGGTGCTCGCCCGCCTGTACGACGTGCGTCCGCTCTCCGACTGCCGGAGCCGGGGCCGGATTCACGGCGGGGGCTGGGGCCTGATCGACCGGCGGGGCAACGGCGGCAGCGCCGGGCGAACTGGTGCCGGGGATGACCAGCTGTTGGCCGCCGTAAATCTGGTTCGGATTGCTCAGGCCGTTTGCGGCGGCGAGTTCCGGCCAGCTCAGGCCGTACAGACGCCCGATGCTGGCCAGCGTTTCACCCGCCTGCACGGTATGGTAGACGGGGCCGGTCGCCGGGGCCGGGGCCGGATTCACCGCGACGGGAAGCGGCTCGGGCACGCTGGCCGGGGCAGGCTCAGCAGGGGCCGGTGCGTTGGGATCGGGAATGGTCAAAACCTGGCCGACATAAATCGTGGTGGGATCGGCAATGCCGTTGACGGCGGCGAGGTATTCGACGGTATACCCATAACGCAGCGCGATCCGGAACAGGTTTTCGCCGGATTGCACGGTGTGCGTGGAACCGCCGGACTGGGCCGCAGCCGGTGCGTCGGGCAGCGTGGGAACGATCAGCACCAGCGCCACGCCCAACACAAGCGCCGGACGCAGCAGTTTACGGCGGGTATGTGCCCATGTCATGATGGAGTCTCCCCTGTCAGGCTAGTTTTCATGTTGAAATCCTATAAGACCTGCTATGCCACAACTATTGGATCGTATCCTCAAAGTGTACTGGTTTTCAGGACGGCTGGCAATCGTTTTATTGACGATTAGCCTGCGGCAACCGGATTCCTGATCGACTGCCACACGCTCACTGCCCAGCGGCGGACGCCAGGCGGCGCGGCGACGACCATACCGGCTGCATAGGTGCCTGCTGCCACAACCCCGGTGAGCATGAGCGCCGCCAGCGGACTCCAGGCCAGGGTGTGGCGCGTCCCGTGCTGCACCAGGATCGCGGCCCCGGCTGTGATCGTGGTGGTGACCGCAAGCGGCAGCAAGGCGCGCAGCCAGTGCCAGAACGACAGCTCCAACAGGTTGAACATCATCCACGACGCGACCGGTTGGAACAACAGCCCGGTCAGCAGGTAAAAGAACGCGACGCCCGCGATCCCGTAATTTAACCCGACGACGAAACCGACCAGATAACAGGCGGCGCTGGTTGGTTGCAGCAAAAAATGCAGGTGCGGTTTTCCGAGCGCGCGATAGAACGCCCCGTTGATCATCGTGGTGGCTTCGCGCAGACCACTGATCGCAAGAATCTGGGTCGTGAGCACGATCGGAGTCCAGCGCGCGCCCATCAGCCAGGGAATCAAGACCGGGGCGGTGATGGCGATCAGCGCCAGAGTCGGGAACGCAAACGCGGCAGAAAGCTGGAGACTTTCGAGATAGACGGCCCGGAGGCGCGGCAGATCATCTTGAAAACGCGCGGCGACCGGGTAGAGCACGACCGACACCCCGCCTAACACGTCGCGCACGGGCCACGCCATGAAACTATAGGCGAGCGCATAAAAACCCAGCGCCTCCGCGCCCAGTTTGTAGCCGACCAGTTGATCATCGGCCTGGTGGATGACATACGCCAGAATCGTGGATGCTGACACGCTGGCCGCGAAGGTCCACACCCAGCGCAAAGACGAGCGCCGGATCGCGCCACCCGGAGTCCACGCCGCAACGCGCCACACGAGCAGTAGCCCCATCAGATTGACACACGCGATCTGCGCGATCAGGCTCCAGGCATTTGCGCCCAGAGCCGCGAGTGTGATGGCAACGATGCTGCCCAGCACCATGCCCGCGAGGCGCGCGAGCGTGAGCGTTTTGAAGTCCAGGCGGCGGTTGAGCAGCGCACGCGGCACGGTCCCTGCTGACCGCAGCAGTGCCGCCAGCGCCATGCCGACCATCAAAGGCGCGAGACGCGGCTGATCGAACAGATTGGCGACAGGTACGGCCAGCACGGCGACCAATCCGACCGCGATCCCGGCGAAGGCCAGGATGCTCCAAAACGCCGTGTCCAGGTCGGACGGTTCCAGACGCGGGCGCTGAATCAGCGCGTCGTGAGCGCCGACCGGGATCACGTGCGCGACCAATGCTTGCACGGCGAACGTCAGCGCGATCAGGCCGAAATCTTCCGGCGTGAGCAGGTGAGTCAGGGCCAGGGTGGTGATACCGGCCAGCGTATACCGACCGAGCGCGCCCCACGCGGCCCACCACGCGCCGCGCATAACCAACGCACGCGCCGGGCGGTGATCATCGGGCAGGGCAGGGGAGTGAAGGGCCATCGTAACCGTTTCGAACGCCAAAATCAGTCGCGCTGTAGAGTATATGTGGATAAGATCGGGCCTGCAACGGCTGGATTCGCGACGAAAGGCGGCGCTGTGACCGGATACGACATCGTGATGCTGGTGCTTAACGACGTGCAGGGCGACAGCCGGGTGCAGCGCGAAGCGGCGGCGCTGGCGGCGGCGGGCTGGCGCGTGCTGCTGGTCGGCACGCAGCGCGCGGAGGGCGTGCTGCCGGACGCGGAACACATGCAGGGGTTTGACGTGCTGCGGGTGCGTTACGGACGGTATGGGGCGAGGCTTTGGCGTCCCTGGCGGTACGTGCGGCACGCCTTCCAGGCGGCGCAGATCGTGGCGGCGCTGCGACGGATTCCGACGCGGGCGTACCATGCGCACGATCTGCCGGCGCTGGCCGTTCTGTACCCGGTGCGGCGCGGCCTGCCGCTCGTATACGATTCGCACGAGGTGTACCTGTTCCGCACGCCGGACTCGTCGCGCGTGGTCGCGGCGGCGCAACGGTTGACACGTCCCCTGGCGATGGCGGTTGAGCGATTCCTGGCGCGGCGGGCTGACGCGATCATCATGACCAGCGAATGCCACGCGCGGCTGGTGGCGCGCTGGTACGGCGTGCCGCGTCCGGTCATTGTGTATAACGCGGTCGACCCGGTCAGTCCAGCCGCGTCAGGCGTCGATTTACGCGCGTTGGCCGGGGGCGGGCGCTGCGTGGTGCATACCGGCACAGTCACTAACAAAGGGCGCAGCCTGACCGAACTGGTCAGCGCGCTGCCACTGCTGCCGGACGACGTCACGCTGGTCTTTTTGGGGCAAGGCGTAGAGGCTGACGCGCTCAGGCAGTTGGCGGCGCGGTTGGGCGTGGAGCAACGCGTGTGTTTCGTGCCACCTGTGCCGCCGGATATGGTGGCGGCTGCCGTGCGCAGCGTGGACGTGGCGGTGGTGCTGCCGCGCAGCAACTCTCTTAACAACCGGTCCAGTCTGCCGAACAAGCTGTTCGAGGCGGTAGCCGCCGGTGTGCCCGTCGTGGCGACGAATACGGCGGCAGTCGCGCGGATGGTCAGGCGGTTCGAGTTGGGGCTGGTCTGCGAATCGAATGACCCGGCACTGATCGCGGCGGCGCTGCGTGACATATTACAGCCGGAGCGGCAGGCGTTTTTCCGCGCACGGGTGACGGCGGCCCAGGCGGCCTTGAGCTGGCAGGGCGCGGCGGCCAGGTTGTGCGACGTTTACCGGGAAATCCTGTCATGACAGACCTTCCACACGTGGCGATGCTGCTTTCGAACGGGTACGAGCCGGATGTTCGCGTCCAGAAGGAGGCGCACACGCTGGCGCGGGCCGGGTACCGGGTGACAGTGATCGCGTGGGACAGAGGATGCGGCTTGCCGCGTCACAGCCTGGAGCGCGCCCCGGATGGGCTGGCGGCGGCCCTGGTCGATTTGCCCGGCGCGCTGCCCGATCCGTCCCCGGTGTCGATTGTGCGCGTGCCGGTGCGGGCCGGGTACCGCACCGGGCGGCGGCTGCTGGCGCGGATGCCGCTGTTTTGGTGGCGGGCCGCCGGCGAACTGCGGCGGCTGCGGCCTGACGTGGTGCACGCCCATGACCTGGATACGCTGCTTCCAGCGATGTTGTACGCGCGGCTGGCGGGGATTCCGGTGGTATATGATGCGCATGAATACTATCCGGGCATGGTGCGTGATAACGTCGGCGCGGCGCTGAGCGGCATGTTGGATGTGCTCGACTTGCGGCTGGCGGCGCGGGCTGACGCCGTACTGACCATCGGCGAGCGGCTGGCGGCGCGCTACTGGGCGCTGCATGGCCGCGTCTGGATCGTGCACAACAGCCAGCCGCTGCCTGATCCGGCATTTATCGCGGCGGAGCGCGCTCGAATGCGGCAGGCGTTCGGCGTGCCGGATGACGGCCTGCTGGTGGTCTACGTGGGCTACCTGACACCGGACCGCGTTCTGCTGCCACTTGTCCGGGCGGCCAGTCAGATAGATAATGTGTGGGTGGTGGTGGGCGGAACCGGCCCTCAACTGGCACAGATTCAAGCGGCAGCCTCGCCGTGCCCGCGAGTCCGCCTGCCGGGATGGGTGCCCCCCCATGACTTATTATCGGTGGTAGCTGCCGGGGATGTCGTGTATTACGGCCTGAACGCTGAAAACCGGAACAGCGACTATTTTATGCCGAATCTTGCGTTTTTTGCGCTGGCGGCAGGACGTCCCCTGCTGACAACGCCGGTGGGCGAGATCGCGGACGTGGTGCGGGAAACCGGCTGCGGCGTGGTGATGGAAACGGCCACGCCCGAAGCGGCAGAGAAGGCTCTGCGGCGGTTGTGCGATAGCGCGTATCGTGCTACTTTAGCTAACCAGGCGCGGCATACCGGCCAGGCGCAGTATCACTGGCTCCAGGCAGCGGGGCAACTGGTAGACGCTTATGCCTGGCTTGTCGGTCCAAAGAAATAACATATGGCACCGACAATTTATGACGAAAAATTCACACTTGCTGCGGCATATTCATGGTACCCTTAAAGTCAAACCGTCATCATCAATTATCTGCCCATGCGGTTTGTGCATAGATGGGTCTTATTTTCAATTACAGGAGTCCCCCTCATGATCAAGAGCATTGCCGCCTTGTTCCGGGTATTATTCGTGATTCTGGCCTTGCTGCTGGGGCAGGTCCAGGCGGTGCTGGCGCTTGACGAGCCGGCTGGTTCTGTTCCAAGCGCGGTTTCCTCGAACGCGCCTGCCGAACAGGGCACACCTCTTTCTGACGAAGCGCAAAATGGCCGGCGCTCCCCAGTGCTGGCTTTGCCCGATCCGTACTATGACTGTGCGCTGCGGGTTAATGGTTTCATCATTCTCGACGATCTGCCGCCGAATTATCCTGATCCCAGTTTTCCGCCGAACTATTATGGAGTCGATCTGTTGGGGATCGTCGAAGACCCCAGCTTCTATCCATATCCTCCGGCTGTGGTGCAACGGAGACCGGGCGACGTCATCACGTGGTTGATGGTCGTGCAGAACTACACCGAACCCTCCACGGACGGCGGGTGCGGCCACGCCGAGACTCTCACCCAGGTCATCGCCAAGCTGGAAGCCAGCGATGGGGTCTTCACGACCACCTTTGACATCCCGCTGACGTTCCCGACAACGGATGGTGAGCTGGCCCCCGGCGAACTGGCATGGGCTGTGGTCGATTACACCATTCCGATGAGCGTCAGCGCGGAATTGAAACTCGTTACGTGGGCGGCAGCGGAAGCCCCCGACCATCCTCGTGCAGGACCTCCGCCGAACGATACGATTGACCGCAATACGGACAGAATCTCGATGGTAGGGCCGGGCTTCAACGTGGTGTCGTTCGAGCCGAACATCGACCCGCCAGAAGCTGCACCCGGCGACACGGTGTCGTTCACGCTCATCATCCAAAATACGCGGGAGGCGACGGTCATCACGGGCCTCAAAGTGGAGTCGCCCCAGATTGATTTTCAACTGGCGTGCACCGACTACCCGTTTTCGGGGTCCGGCAATTGGACGCCGGTCGGAGGTGGCAGCCCCATTACGTCGCTGCAACCGCACCAACAGGCGCAGTGTATCATCCCGGACGTGTGGATACCGAACAACCCGCCGCCAGAGGTATTCGCGCTGATCGGCGACGTGACGGCGACCAACGGCGATCCGGGATTGGACGTCACGGTTTCCGTCGTCAGCGACCCGGAAATCACCGTGCTGCTGCCATCGATGGGCGTGACGAAACGCGTCGTGGAAATCCGGCACGGCGGCGCTGTGGTCGATCCGCCCGCGAGTCCCGGCGATGTGATCACGTATGACATCGTCGTCACGAACACGGGCAGCATTGAGTTGGAGAATTTCTTTATCGTGGACAGCCTGACCGGGCCGGTCTACCTGCCGCCGGGCTTCACGCTACCACCCGATCCGCCCAATAACAGCGTCACGCTGACGACTACGTATGTCATCAGAGAAGGCGGGCAAGACCCGCTGACGAACAAGGTGACCGTTACGGCGCGCGGCGTCGATTTCACCAACACGATCAGCGCCGAGGCGACGGCAGCCGTCGATATCAAGGACTCGGCGCTCGAAGTTTCGCTGACGGTCGAAGACCTGGCGGGCAACCCGATCTTCAACGTCGATCCGCTGGAAACGGTGCGTTACCGGATGACGTTGAAGAACAGCGGAGCCGTAGCGATCAACAGCCTGAAACTGATCACGCTGTCACCACCGCTGCGAACGGTAGGCGTGCCGCCGGACCCGCTGGTCCCCGACGCGCTGTCGCCAGACGGCACGGCGGTTTATACGTGGCAGTACGACGTCAAGGATATCGATCCCGATCCACTGGTGAGCACCGTTCGCGTGCGCGGCACGCTGGAGGGCGGCCAGTTGATCTACGGGCAGGACCAGGCATCGCTGGATATCACTAACCCGAACATTAACATCCGGGCGCTGGTATTGCAGCCGGAAAACGATACGGTGTTGCGCGGCGCTGAGGTCGAGTACCAGATCACGATCACCAATGGGAATCCGGGCACGCCGTTGTGCGGGGTAAATGTGCGGCAGTTGCACCGCGATCCTGACACCGGCATCGAAACGCCCTTGATCCCATCTGTGCCGATGGACTGGGCGATACCGGGCCGGTTGGATACGACGGCCCAGGCAGTCACGACGTACCTCGTCACGGGCGAAGACAAAGACCCATTGGACATGATCTTTGAGGTCAAATCGACGCTTGACTGCGACACCGGTTTGCCGCTGGCCGTCCCGTTGTCCGACCGGACGACGCGCGTGCTGGATATCTCTGACGCGCAGGTGAACGTCCAGTTGGTGCCGGACCTGGGCAGCGATGGCCTGGCGGAAATCGGCGATTCCATCGAGTTCACGTTCCTGGCACAAAACGTCGGCGCGGTGACGTTGGAAGACCTGAGGGCGAGGTGGTGTATTTTGCACCGGGCCAGTGAAGACCCGCCCGTCTGCGACCAGCCATTCGACCCGGCTCACCCGCTGTCTCCGACCGAGATCGGGTCATTTGACGATACGTCGGGGCGCTTCACCTATACGCTGGTGCAGCCGCCGGACGCGGACGCCGCGCCGTTCATCGCGCAGGTGACGATGTTCGGCAAGGACAACAAAAATAACGAGGTATCGATCAAAGCGGCGGCAATCGTGCCGGTGGCAACCGATGCCTTGATCTTTGAAGTGGAAGGGCCGCCGGAAGCTGTCGAGGGCGATACGGAAACCTTCGCGTACTCGATCACCAACCAGACCGGCGCGGCGCTCAGCCACGTCCATGTGTACAACATGCTGATACCCGAAGGGGGCGGCTTCCACGAGGTCGATTACATCGACAACATCCCCGGCGAAGACGGCCAGAACATGGCGACCGGTACGTTCGAGTATATCATCAGGCCGAATGTCGGCATCGGGGGCGGCGTGCTGACGCTGCCCGTGCTGGTGGTCGGGGATTCGCCGGTTGGCACGGTCCAGGCGGTGAGCAGCGCGCAGGTCGTGCTGATCCCGATGGTATTAGTGGAAAAGGACGGCGATCCGTCGGCGGTGGCCGGTGAGGAAGTCACATACTGGGTCACGATCACCAACCAATCGCACAGCCAACTGCTGACGATCACGGGCTACGAAGACACCGTGCTCGACCTGTACCTCGTGCCGTACGATAACGATTCGTTTGAGACGTGGCCGGGCACACCCGGCGAACTGCCCTGGGGGACGTCCGTGACGTCCAAGTCAGGTGCTTTCACGATCCCCACACCGCCCGGCGTGAGCGCCGCCCCCAGCCCGCTGGTGAATAACTTTGTGGTGACCGGCACGCGTTCGTACGATGGCGCGACGGTGTCAGGGGTAGGTTCGCACTCCGTCGAGATCGCCTGCCCGATCGAGTTTCATTTCGACGTCGTCAACCAGGACGATCAACCTGCTGACGCGATGGGCGAGATTCTGCGCTGGCGCATCAGCCTTAAAAACATCACTTCAGACACGCTGAACAACATCGAAGTTAACGAGGCGTTGATCTTCGGCGGGCTGGTGCCGTCCGGGCAGATCACGTGGCCCGGCGCAGCCGGCACGCTGGCAGGCGGCCAGACAGCACAATTGGGGTCTCCGGCCTCCGGCAATTACTTCGACAAAGAAATCACGAGTGACCTGTACAAGTCCAGCGACCCGGACTTCATGGGCGATACCATCTCGGCGACGTTCTCGAACCCAGAGGGCAACTCGTCGTGTGAGGCCGAAAAACAGTATTTCGTGTACAGCCCAATCGGCATCATCAAAGTGCCCGATCCGGCGCTGGCGTTTACCGGCGAGACGGTGAACTACTACTTCTTGCTGTGGAACGCGATGGACGAGAACGACAAGTACAACCATTTCTACGTGACGGTCACCGACAGCCTGCTTGAGCCGAACCCGATCCCGTTCGAGTACAACGGGGCGGGCAACCCGCCGACGACCTCCGGTGATATGGGACCCGGCGAGACGCTGACGACGATGCTTCCGCGGGACATCCAGGCAGGCGATCCTGAATCGCTGGTCAATACCGTGATCGCGGAATTCCCCGATCCCACGCATGATTCTGATCTGCTGCTGTTTACGTGGGATAGCGCCGAGGTTCAAACCGGGAATCCGCTCAAGCTGACCAAAACGCCCAGCGTGGCGCTTGGCTCGCCGGGCAGCACGATCACGTATGACTACACCATCACCAACGTGAGCGGTTTCGACGTGG
>CAYMTN010000122.1:11459-16045 GCA_964393335.1 uncultured Anaerolineaceae bacterium | reverse complement strand
GTCAAGAAGATTGGTGAGGAAGCCATCGAGGTTATTCTGGCAGCCAAGAGCCAGGGTGATGAACGCCTGATCTCCGAATTGGCTGACCTGACGTATCACTGCCTGGTGCTGCTCGCGCTGCGCGGCCTGTCACCAGATGACGTGGCCGCCGAACTGGCGCAGCGTCACAAACCTTGATGCGTACCAGCCATAATAAACGGGGGCCATTCCTGGGAACGGTCCCCGCCAGTCGCTCACTCAGTCGGGGATGGGGATCGTGAGCGTCGAACGTCAGATTAACCCGGTGAGATTAAAATCACCTGATCGACGCTTCAAGATCGGGTAATAAGCGTGTAAAATCCCGTTAACCTCCGCAGTTTACCGACGAATCGGGAAGACCAGACTCAGAGTTTTTCGTAATCGTCCCAATCTTCGTCTTCCCACTCATCTTCCAGATCGTCATGAGCGTAATCCAGCGTGGGGGGCCGCAGTTCCACGATCTCCAGCCGCGTATCGCATTCGGGGCAGTTTACCAGGTCCCACACTTCAGCGGTATCGCGCAGGCCAACCCAGGCACTACACGATGGGCACCGCGCCCGCACTTTGTTCTTGGGGCTGCGGATCTTATCTGACTTTTGCTCAAAAGCGTCGTCGTTCATTCTACTACTCATCGCCACTCATGAAAGGCTCCAACACCTTATCACATAGCCGGGATATAGCATGAAAACCACACACTGTCAATTTTGCCTCACAACCCCCTCTCGCGGCAAAAAAAGCCAGCACCCTTCACACACCAATCCTGCCGCACTACGACCCGCCCTCCGGCTCAACCGTGATCGTGATGCGCCCGGATTCAGCACTATTCCCAGCGGCATCATACGCCACTGCCCACAACACGTGATCGCCGGGTTCATCGATCTCCCACCGGGCAGTATAAGGCCATTCGTCGCTGGTCGCCAACAGCTCACCGTCTACATAAAACTCCACGTCGGATAACTGCACATTGTCGTCCGGTTCAGCTTGCAGAGTCACGGCAGCATCCTGCCCGGCACGGTAACGACTGCCAGGGGCCGGTTCGACTAGCATCACCTGGGGCGGCAGATTGTCGACCGTGACTGACACGTACTTGGTTTCCAGACTGCTATCCGTACGGACCATCGTCAAACGCAGGGTATACACACCGCCGTCGCTCAGTTGGGACGTATCCCACTGTCCCATCACCAAGTCACGCCCCGGTTCGGTGCTCGGCTCACCGATCTGCAGCCACACATCCGGCTGCATGCCCGCGCCATAATCCAGCCGGTAAAAACCGAAGTTGTCATCGGTGGCATTACCACGCACCGCTACCGTACCGCTCACCCGCCCCAAAAACGACGGTGAGATGATCGCCACTGCCCCGAACGGCGTGCTGGCGCCTTCTACGTCGTACTCGTCCGGAGGAAGCGGTTGGCCGGTTTCGCGTGCCCAGGTGCGAACCGCCTGCGGGTAATCAAAAAACACGACATCTTCTACGCAGCCCGGCGGTGATGAGGCATTCGCCAGCCGCCAGCTGCACACGTTCACCGAATAACTCTTCCAGTACGTATCGGGCTGGGAAGGCCGCGTATCAATGCCGAGGTGCGGATCCACGTAGAACAATTCGCGCACCTGCCCGCAGTAGCGCGTGGGCAGCAGCCCGGAAATCTCGCAGACCGAGCGCTCAACAACGGTCGATGGCTGCGCCCATTCCTGTTTGGGCAGAGCGTCTCGCGTGTGCACGTATTCCATGATCGCGTGCCAGATCGGCGCAGCGCCCGTCGCGCCGGTGACATCGTTCATCGGGTGATTATTGTTGTTGCCGACCCACACACCAGTCACGATCTGGGGCGTATAGCCGATCGACCAGCTATCACGGTTATCATTGCTCGTGCCCGTCTTGGCGGCTGCCGGGCGCGAAAGCTCCATCGCATTATCTGGGCCAAACGCCGGCCTGCGCGATTCACTGTCCGCCAGGATGTTCGTCATGATGTAGGCCAGGGCCGGTTCGAGAATCAGGCGGTGCTGGTAGGTGCCGGTTTCTTCGCCATATTGCCACAACACCCGGCCATCCGCATCTTCGATGCGCAAGATCGCCACCGGATTCAGCGTGCGGAATCCCGGCGCGCCTTCTCCTTTGTGGACCGGCATGCCGATCATGTACCCGCCGGAATTGAACACATTAAACGAATAGGTCAGGTCCAGCAGTGACACTTCCCCGCTGCCGAGCGCCAGCGCCAACCCGTACACGTTGACCTGATTCAGCGAGTTGATTCCCAGGCGGTGCGCCGTGCGCACAATTGGCCCCAGGCCGATCAGGTTCGCCAGTTGAACTGGCGGCACGTTGTACGAATTCGCCAGCGCGTTACGAACGCTGACCGGGCCATGATACTGCCGGTCGATGTTCACAGGCGTGTAGGGCTGGCCGCCGTTGTCAAAACGGGTTTCGACGTCATACGTCATCGTCGCCGCCGTGATGCCATTCGGATAACCGGGCAGTGCCCCCTGCAAGAACGCAGCGGTGTACACGATCGGTTTGAAAGCGGATGCCGGTTGGCGCTGCGCCAGCGCCGCGTTGTAACTCCCCTGAATGCCTTCGTTCCAAAAGTCCACACTGCCGACCATCGACAGAATCTCGCCGGTTTCGGCACGCAGCACAACCACCGCCGCGTTGGTCACTTCGCGGTCCACTCCGATCATGTCTGATGCGAGCGGTGGCAGATAACTGGCCGCAACACACGTTGTCCCAGCGCCGGTGTTCAACGTCACCAGGGGATCGGACCCATCCAGCCGCGTCACTTCGCTGCGCGCGACGCACTCCGCCTGAAGTTGTAGATCGACGTCGAGCGTCGTGTAGATGCGCAGCCCGCCACGCGTCACCAGGCGCGGACCATCCAGGCCCAGATCGTTGAGAATCGTTTCGGCTTCCGCCCGCGCATATGTCGAAAAATGCGGCGCGATGATATCGTAGCGGTCGGCAAAAGGCCGCACGACCAATGTTTCCTGAAATGCAGTATCGGCCTGCGCCTGGGAAACATACCCTTCGTTGACCATCGTCTGCAATACGAGGCCCTGGCGCTGCTTGGCCGCATCCGGATTGTCAATCGGGTTTTGGAGCGGGTACTGGGGAATCGCCGCCAACATCGCGGCCTCGGCCAGCGACATATCACGGGCCGGTTTGCTGAAATACTGCTGGGACGCTGCCTCTATGCCGTAAGCCCAACCGCCATAAAAGTTGGTGTTCACGTACCATTCGAGGATTTGATCTTTGCTGTAGAGGCGCGAGATTTCGGTGGCCAGGATCACTTCCTTGACTTTGCGCCCCATGCTAATGTCGGTCCGCGCTTCCTCACCCAGCAGCACGTTCCGCGCCAGTTGCTGCGTGATCGTGCTGCCACCCTGGAACTGTCCACCGGTCAGGTTGCTCCATAACGCGCGTGCCATGCCACGCAGGTCGAAGCCCGGATTCTCGTAGAAGCTGGCATCTTCGATGGCGACAGTCGCATCCAAGAAGTATTGCGGAATGTCACCAACACCGATCCAGCGCCGGTCGCCGCCCGTTGGATCGATCACTTCATAGATGACGGTTTGTCCGGTGCGATCATAGAGGACCGTCGTCAAAAAAGCCTCTTCTTCAGCCGCGATGATATCTTCTGCGGGGGGAAGCTCACGTGCGTAATGGTTGTAGATCAACACAAATGATCCCAACGCAACCGCCAGGATCAACACGGCAAGTCCTACTAGCGCCGCCACTCCGGCGAGCGACCAGCGCAAAAAACGGGGCGCGGTGAGCCCTTGGCGTGAACGGCGGCGGCGGCGCTGGCGCGTAATGCGCGTGATGTGCAGGCTCAACATATCCCTTAAGAATAGAATGTGTTACACTGGGTAGGTAATTTTATCACCGATTGAACCAAAGGGTATCATAGCACGGGCCGAGCACGCCCAGCAAATTCGGGCTTCGCGGAATCGCTGGGATTCTGCGTGCTGTCAACGGGGAAAGGACAGCTTGCGTCATGTGGACAAGTGATGAGAAACGCCTTGTGATCGTGGATGACGATCAGGCATTAGCGCTGCTCGTAAAAGATGCTCTCGTCGATAAGGGGTATCAGGTTACGGTCTTTTTCGACGGTCCGCCCTTGCTGCGGCACATCCACGACTGTGGACTGCCTCACCTGGCGCTGATCGATCTGTGGCTGCCCAGCATGCACGGCTTTGATCTCAGCGAACGCCTGAAGGCTCTGGGCGACGTGCCGATTATATTCATCTCCAAGCAGAATGAAACAGACACAATCGTCAAAGGCATCACACACTATGCGGACGATTACATCACCAAACCATTCGACATCCGCGAACTGGTGGCGCGTGTGCAGCGCCTGTTGAGCCGGATGGCGAACTTTGAATACGTCCAATCACCGATCATCACGGTTGACGATTGGCTGTCTATTGATTTCGGTAACAGCCGCCTGATCGCAGGGGACCGCACGATCATGCTGACACCAACGGAAGCGAACCTGCTGCATATTCTGACCCGCAATGCCGGGTCAGTTGTGGCGTCCGATACGCTGCTCGCGCGGGTGTGGCCCCTGGAAGAG
>CAYMTN010000122.1:0-11449 GCA_964393335.1 uncultured Anaerolineaceae bacterium | reverse complement strand
TGCGCGTCCACATGCATCGCCTGCGCCGCAAACTCGAGCCGGACTACCGCCACCCCCGCTATATTCAGACCATGCGCGGAGTCGGTTACCAGTTCGTGATCAAACCTGAGAAATCGTATCTGCTGGCGCATGACCCCGACTCGCTGTTGCGGCAGACGTGACATACCATTCGCAACGAGATATTATGGGGCACTTTTCGATCCGGCCACTTCCTGATATGATTACCCAACACGACGCACAAATGTTCCGCACCTTAGAACAAATGGCGGAGGACGGGCATTCACCTGAAGAACTGTCGCATGTCTTGAGCGAACACATGCACGTGATCGACGTGGTCGTATGCCAGCCCGACGATGCGCCGCCGGATGGTTCGCGGCTGGTCATGATGCCGCTTTTGGCCGAGAGTCGTTACGTGGCGGATTTGTACGCGGTCCTGCCGCCGTCCGCCGACAGCATGGTAGCCGCAGCGCAGTTGTCCTATTTTGCACCCATCATCGCCGCCTGTGCGAATTATCGATAGCCGGTTCTATGGATGCTCCAGATGCCTGGGAATAGACGTGAGGGGTTTGAATGAGCCGTATCCTGGTCGCTGAAGACGAACTGCACATCCTATTGCTGATCCAGCGCAAACTGGAGTCTGCCGGATACACCGTGCTCCCGACTGGGGACGGGAATAAGGCCCTGCAAATCGCCCTGGATGAAAAACCCGACCTGCTCCTGCTGGATATCATGCTGCCGGGCCGCGAAGGATTGGAAATCTGCGAGGAAGTGAAGCATGCCTTTGGGGATGACGCCCCGCCAGTGATTCTGATCTCGGCGCGCGGCCAGCAGATTGATGTCGAGGCAGGACTTCAGGCGGGCGCAGATGATTATATCATCAAGCCATTTTCGCCCCGGCTGCTTTTGGAGCGCGTCGAAGCCATGTTAGAGCGATAACCAACCGCATACACTGTTTCTCATGGAAACGCACTTCGGCACACCGCCGTTTCAACTATAGAAATCGCGCCATGAATCAGCTGCACCCGGTTTCAAAGGAATTTTTGGTTAGTAATATAGAGCGTAACGCTAGGGCGCTATACTGTGAGTACATTTGAGGTGGATATGCTCCCGGCCCAAATCCCGCTTACCCTAGAGCATCTCTTCCCCACCCCGTCCAGCTCAAATGTAGGGACCGCCAAGCGGTCCTTTCTTTTTATGGGGAAGCCTGCACGTCCACAGTCCCCAGAATGGCAGAATCACCGTCAGCCTGACCGTCCATTTGCACGGGCAGCGGCTGTTGATCCCCGTACCAGTACACTTTCACGCCGATCCGGTAACGCCCCGGCGGTAATGTTGGTGGCAGCCGCAGCGTGTGCGTATCGAATTTCAGCTCACCCGGCAGCCACGCGCTGGTCGGTGAGCGACCGGCCAGCGGCGGGCCATCGTGCTGCGCCACCAGATTCCCGGCGGCATCCAGCACAAACACCGATACGCTGTAATCCAGCGGCGGCACCTGCTCGGCGGTCCACCACAGCGCAACGGGCACCGTATCGCCCGGCTGCGCCGTATGCGGCGCATCGAATTTCCGCAGCGCAAACAAATCGCCAAACGTCGCCACCACGTCGCCGGTCAGTTTGTCGTATCGAAAGCTGTACAGGGCGGTGCCGAGATGGTCAACCGACAGCGCAGCCGTTTGCTGGAACCCGGCCTGGGAAATCAAACTGCCGTATTCGTCCATCGGCGCATCGCCCCAATAGACCAGCCAGAACGCATCAATGTGCTGCAAGTAATCAAGCAGGTGCGGCAGGAACAGCGTTTTGTACTCGTCACGCCATTCGCGCAACGACACGCGCGGCGTCTGTTTGCCCATCTGCCGATCGATGTAATAACGCACGGGGAAATCACCGACCCACACGTCCATCAAAACCGGCTCGTTATCCAGATGATTCGCCGTGATGTTGCGCGTAACCGCGCGCCAATCCGGGTAGTGACGCCGGGCATCAACCGTCGTCAGGCCGATCACGACCAGCATACTGGCCATGAATAGGCGCGCCGTGCGCTCCAGGTTACCGAGTCCGTGCGCCGCCAACACGATAACCGGCGGCACCACGATGATGAAATTGCGCACGGTCAAAAACTGGCGGCGCTCATTGATCACGACCGTCAGCCCAACCATCAACCCAAACCAGACCAGCAGAAACAGCATCGGCCAGACAGGACGCACCCGCACGCGTGCGGATGTATCCGGTTGTTCGCCCCGGTACGTGACATAGACCAGTCCCAACAGCGCCAGCCCGGCCAGCAGCACGAAATAGTGGCCGAAAAGGGCCGTACGCACCGCGCGGTACGTTTCAAGGCTGTTGGGCAGCGCGTTCTGGTAATACAGCGGGTTATCCCAGCGCACGCTGTTCTGATCGATCACGACCGGCAGCCAGGGCAGGAACCCCAGGCAGATCGCGCCAAACAGAAACAGCGCCTCCCCTAACCGCCGCCAGGGACGTACCGCCAACAGCATATGCACCAACTGCGCCAGCAGGACGTACCCGCCGAGATAATGCGTATATAGCAGCGCAATCGACGCAAGCACGTACCCGATCCGGTTGGCCCGCGTCCGGTGCCGGTACCAACGCACGTAAAACAGGCTGGAGAAAACGGCGAGCGTCGCCAACAGACTGTAATGCCGCACTTCTTGCGACAGGTCGATGTGGAGATCGGCCAGCGCCAGCAGCAGCGCGGCCAACATGCCAACCTCATCCGAAAACAACGACCGGCCAAGCTGGTATACCCCGGCCACCGCCGCCATGCCGATCAAAACACTGAAATACCGCGCGGCAAATTCGGTATCGCCCGCCACATCACGCCATCCCCGGAACAGCACGAAAAACAGCGGCGGGTGCTGGTCAGCGGCCATTGTGCGCGTTATTTCGCCCAAGCCCAGACCTTCGCTCAACAGCATGGTCCACCCTTCGTCAGCCCACAGGCTGCGATCTTCCAGATCATGCGTGCGCAGCGTCCAGCCCAGCAGCAGAATCAGCACCAGCAGCAGCCAGCGTGCCCCGTGCCGCGAAACTTGAGAACCGGTCATCACGTCGTCTTTATCGCTTTTTGTCACCTTTGCCGGGCGATTGTACCCCGTGCGGAATACCGTGCAAGCGCGCAAAAAAAGCCCGGCACAGTGCCAGACTCTGCAATGTGGACCTGACGGTGATCACGACATTAGAAGAGGCGCGGCTGCCGCACCGGACGGCGGCCATCCAGCAGCACGTAGGGGGCCAGGCGCTGTCCGTTCGCCACACCGATGACCCGCAGATCATCCAGGCTGTGCAGCCTGCCCCGCCGCCGGGCGGCCATGATCCGCGCGGCGCCGGTCGCCCCGACGCCGGGAACACGCATCAGGTCACGCCGTGACGCGACATTCAACTCAACCGGCGCGTGGGTCAGGTGTAAATCAGCCCAGGCGCGTTTCGGGTCAGTATCCTGCGGCAGGTTTCCGCCACCCTCAAATGGCAGTTCTTCGACCTCAAAATCGTAATCGCGCAGCAGAAAACTGGCCTGATAGAGCCGAATGCGGCGCGTGTCGTCGGTGGCCGGGTAATTGTCCAGCGGCGTTTCCACGATCGGGTTAAAGGCCGAAAAATATACCCGCGCCAGGTTCAACTGCCGGTGCAGGTACTCCGTCGTGCTCAGAATTTCCACGTCCGGCTCGCCCGCCGGGCCAACCACAAACTCGGTTGTGCTGCTGGCGCGCAGCCGCCCGTCGCTCTGCTGGCGCAGCTCTTCGACCCACTGCAAGCGCTTCAGCAGTTCGTCATCAAAGCCTTTGCCAGGAGCGATAACGCCCAGGCGATGCGCGTTGGGCGCTTCCAGGTTGATCGACACGCGGTCGGCCAACTCCATCGCCCGCTGGACCTGATCGCGTTCCGCGCCCGGCATGATCTTGAGGTGTACATACCCCCCAAATCCGTATTTTTCGCGCAGAATCGCACCGGTTTCCAGGATCGTATCCTGGCTAGTCACGCCGCCGCGAATCACGCCAGACGACAAAAACAACCCCTCAACCGCACCGGCCCGGTACAGCGCCATGAAACCCTGCGCCATTTCATCCGGCGACACAGTGACCCGCCGCATGGCGGAGCGCCCGGCTCTGAATGGGCAGTAAAAACAGTCACGCTCGCACGCCGTCGTGTTCATCGTCTTCAACACCGGCATTTTACGGTTTCCCGCGACAACGTGCGTGATGCAATCGCTCAAATCGCGCGGAACACCCGCCGTAGGCGCGGGGCGCTCTTTTTGAGGCGCATCACCGACCGACTCAAATTGCGTAGCACCGCGCATCGTTTCAAGCAGATCGTGCCCGTCCATAGTTGACTCTCACTATCCCGGCATCTACTCTCAAGTATACCGAACCTTTGTTCTACCGACAACAAAAGAAAAACGTCCTGGCAGGTCATCTCACCAGAACGTTGAAACGGCATAACCTCGAAAAAAGGCCGGGTCAGTCCTCGCGTTCGACCTCTTCCAGCTCGACTAATCCCTCCAATGGATCGGGAACCAGCGCTTCGCCGTCGCCGGGCACCGTGCGCCACATCTCAGTGGCGCGATCAATAAACAGGACGCCATCCAGATGATCGATCTCGTGCTGGAAGACTCGCGCCAGCCAATCTCGTGCTTTGATGCGCAGCGGTTTTCCTTCACGGTCCTGGCCGCGCACCGTCACGGCTATATGACGCTCAACCGAGCCGTAATAGCCGGGAATCGACAGGCATGCTTCGATGCCATCCACCATTTCCCGCGACACTCGGACGATTTCCGGGTTGACCACGATGTACAGCACTCCGGCGTCGTCGCCGTATTCTTCTTGTGATTGTTCGTCATCCGGCAAGCGCACCACGATCACGCGCTGGCTAACGGCGACTTGCGGGGCAGCCAGCCCGACTCCTGGCGCATCCAGCAGCGTGTCAACCATGCTGTCAATTAACGTTTGCAGTTTGGGATCATCAAACTGGCTCACTCTGCGCGCTTTTTTCCGCAGCACCGGATTCTGGGGTGTGATGATTTCGAGAATGGGCATCGTCGCTACAGCTTTCTAGCATCGTCTCGGGGTGTAATCTACAACAGATTGTAGCGAATTCCGATGCGGGCGTAAAGCGCGGATAACAGCGCATGTTATCACACCGCCGGATACGCACTGATTGCGCATAACCGGCGGTGACAAACATCCAGGGTCTGGAGGCAGGCGTTATGCCAGTCTAGTCCCAATAGATATGCACGATGGTGTAATCACCGCCCTGGTCTTTGCGCGGCACGTCATCATCATACGCGACCGAAAACACGTCACCTTGCTTCGAAAAACGGCGCACATACCCATAAATCACGCCATAGAACAGGTCATCAGGATACGGCATCTGGAAGGTCAGAATCAGGTGGTCATCGGCTGCCTTTTGGACCTCAATCCAGCCCGAATCGCCACCACGATGGCGCTTGGGATAGTATTCCCGGTACAGGGAGAAGAATTTCTCAACCGACAACGACTCGATTTCGGGAGGGTAGACACTATTCTCAGCCGCCGCGATTCCGATGCTGACCAGGTTCATCATCGCGTTGCTGTGCAGCGATATCTCCCGTATGACGTTCAACACGTCCTGCAGCGGATACCAGACATCAGGATCGATCTGGTCGAACCCGTACGCCACCAGGATATCGGCAAAGTTGGAATGCATGACACTCTGCAAGAACGCCTGCACCGTGTGCCCGTTGAGTTCTACGGTGGGATCACATGAAAACATGGGTTATGAATATCCTCCAGCACTAATCATCGGTGTGTGACCGGCCTCATCCGCCATAACCCGGCCCCATTGTACCCCGCAAAACAAAGGAAATATATAGAAATTGTGAAAAAAGCAGAAAACATGGCGTTGTCAGGATTGACCAGTTCTTTACACGTGCCAGCATTGACGGTTTGCGGCGAAGTGCGCTATTCTCGTAGCTGTGACAACCATTTCGTCCAGTCACCGATCAGGCGAGAAATGATTATGCCCGCTTATGAAGCAGTTATTGGCTTAGAGGTTCATGCCGAGCTGGAAACTGTCTCAAAAATGTTCTGCTCATGCGCCGTCGTAGACAGCACTTCGGCTCCACCGAATACCTATGTCTGCCCGGTATGCCTCGGCATGCCCGGTGTGCTGCCGGTGATCAACCGGCAGGCCATCGAGTTTGGCTTGCGCGTCGGGCTGGCGCTCAACTGCGAGATTCCTGTTTTCAACCGGTTTGCGCGTAAGAGCTATTTCTACCCGGACCTGCCCAAAGGCTATCAGATCAGCCAATACGACTACCCACTGGCGATCAACGGCTGGTTAGAAATTGACCTGCCGGACGGCTCGACCAAACGAATCGGTATTCGCCGCGCTCACCTGGAAGAAGACACCGGCAAACTGACTCACGTGGACGGTCACAGCCTGGTCGATCTAAACCGGGCGGGCGTGCCGCTGCTGGAAATCGTGTCAGAAGCTGACATTAACAGCGCCGAAGAAGCCGAAGCGTACGCGCGCAAGCTGCGCGCCATCCTGCGCTACCTGGGTGTCAACAGCGGCGACATGAGCAAAGGCGTGCTGCGCATGGAACCGAATATCAGCGTGCGCCCGGTCGGGGCGTCGGAATTACGCACGCGCACCGAGGTCAAAAACCTGAACAGCATCCGCAGCCTGGCTCGCGCTTCCGCTTATGAAATCGAGCGGCAGATTCAGGTCTATGAATCGGGCGGCACCGTGCAGCAAGCGACGATGGGATGGGACGAAAACCGTCAGGTCACAGTTGTGCAGCGTGTGAAAGAAAGCGCCGATGATTACCGCTATTTTCCGGAGCCGGACCTGCCGGTTCTGGAGATCAGCCGCGAGCGGGTTGATGAGGTGCGCAGTACGCTGCCCGAACTGCCCGACGTCAAACGCGATCGGTTCATGAACGAGTTTGGACTGAGCCGCTATGATGCGTCCGTGTTGGTGGCTGAACAGGCTGTCGCGCATTATTACGAGGCCGCGCTGGCCGCAGGCGGTGATCCTAAACAGGTCGCCAATTACATCATCGGTAACGTATTCCGCCAGATGAATCTCGAAGGCCGCGAGCGCGAGGAAATCGGGGCGATCAAACTCACGCCGCAGGCACTGGCCGATCTGGTATCGCTGGTCGAACAAGGCACCATCAATCACGGAGTCGCCAAGACGCTGCTTGACACGCTCTACGCCAAGGGCGGTGACCCGGTCACGCTGGTCAAGGAGAGCGGTCTGGCACAGGTCAGCAGCGAGGATGTGCTGAACCGGGCGATCATCACAGTGCTGGACGAGCACCCCGACGAAGTGACCCGTTACCTGGCCGGTGAAGACAAGCTGGTCAAGTTCCTGATGGGGATGGTCATGCGCGCGATGCGCGGCAAAGCCGATGCCCAGGTTGTGCAACGCCTGCTGGCCACGCAGTTGGAAGCACGCCGTTCGTAAGCTCGTGCAGGCTACGCTCTGGCCGGCTGGGCCGGCAGGACGTGGTAGCTCACCCATGTTGTTCACGCAACGCGGCGAAATTTGGAACAAATGTTCTTGATCGGGTATAATAGTCTTTGACTCTCCCCGACGTATCACGTATCATTCGGGAGCATTAATGCAGGGCACAAGGAGCAAACTATGGCTGGTTACCAATACACTATCATCATAGGCAATGTCGGGCGCGATCCGGAAATGCGCTATACACAGAGCGGCGTGGCCGTTTGTGACTTCAGCGTGGCCGTGTCCCGGCGCTGGACGGATCGAAACACCAACGAGGCGCGCGAGAAAACAACCTGGTTCCGCGTGACGGCATGGCGTGGACTGGCCGAAACCGCCAACCAGTACGTCCACAAAGGAATGCAGGTCATGGTCACGGGTGAAGTTGACGTCTCAGCCTTTATCGGCCAGGACGGTGAGGCACGCGGCTCACTGGACCTAACTGCGCGTGACATACAATTCCTGGGTCGGCGGGGCGAAACCACCGATGCGCCCGGCGAGTATCCGAGCGAAGCGGAAGACCTGCCCTTCTGACGCGGCCAGCAGGACCAAGCTCATCGTAAGGTGCGGTGCCGCACCTGAAGATGCGGTATAGTAGCATAGAATTCCAACACAACAGCCGGCCTGAGCCTACACTCGCGGCTGTTTATTGTACGTTTGACACAAGGAGATAGGCAGTCGATGGCTGATCCTAAGATACCCCCATCCCAACCCCGCCGGTTAAACCTGGAGATTCCAGCCGATTTACCGGCAGTTTATGCCAACTTCGCGATCATCACACATTCCCCCTGGGAAGTATTCCTTGATTTCGCGCAGATTCTGCCAAACGTCCCTAAGGCGCGCGTGCGCACGCGAATCGTGTTGACGCCGACCAATGCCAAAATGCTGCTCAAGGCGCTGCAAGAAAACATCGACCGCTACGAAAAACAGAACGGCGAGATCACATTGCCGCCGCGCCCGCAGTCCCTGGCCGACCAGTTGTTCAACTCGATTCACTCCCCTGATGACGGCGACGACGAGGAGCCGGAAGATGAGTGATCTGGACATACTCGACCGCATCATAGAAGATGTGAGGGTGAGCTTCGAGGCCAAAAGCGCAGCCCGTGATGCCGCGATCAACCAGTCGCGCACATTGATCCAGTTCTGCGCCAACGCGATCCGCGCCGTTCACCGTCACGAGTGGGATACCGCGCAGGAACGGCTGGATAAGGCGCAGCTAGCCGCCGACGAACTGCGCGCCCAGGTCGACGGGTACCCTGACCTGTACCACAGCGGTTATACGCAAGACGCCCTGAAAGAATATGTCGAGGCGTACGCAACCTACGCCCTGGTGCGCGGTGAAGACCTGCCTACCCCGGACTCGTTGAACGTCGAACACGCGACATACCTCAACGGGCTGGCCGAGGCGGCCAGCGAACTACGCCGCCAGATTCTTGACATCATCCGCAAAGGGCATTCTGATGAAGTGGAGCGGCTGCTCGACGCGATGGATACGATCTACGGCGGGCTGCTCACTGTTGATTTTCACGACGCAATCACGGGCGGGCTGCGTCGCCGTATGGACCAACTGCGCGGCGTGCTGGAACGCACGCGCGGCGATGTCACCAGCAGCCTGCGCCAGCAAAAACTTCAGGCGGCACTGGCCGATTTCGAGCGCCGCATCGGGCTGGAAGGCAGCAGCGATCTTAAATTTGAGTATGAGGAAGACGAAGAGCACGACACCAGATGATCGCGCCGCTGGAACACTGCCGTCGCGCGAACGTTGGGATAACGTCATGTAAACGGCTCGAAAACGACCAGGATCACGTGTAGCGGTCAACGATACTGAGAATAAATGCCATGTATGACAGGCAGGGGGCTGACATGCCATCAACACAACGGTTTTTGATCCAGGAAGGTGATCAGGCGGGCAAGGCAGTCGAGCTCAAAACATTCCCTTTTTCCATTGGCCGTTCCCGCGATTGTGATTTTGTATTGGACAGCACCGAGGTGTCTCGGCTGCACGCGCAATGCATCCACGATCATCTCAACATTTTTTTGGAGGATATGGGCAGCACGAATGGTACATTTGTTAATGGCCGCCGGTTGGCGCAGGGCGAATCATATCGCCTGCGCGCCGGGGATATGGTCAGTTTTGCGCAGGTCTGCACCTGGGTATTTGACGACCCGGTGACCACCGCGCAGATCGATCCCGTGCAGCTCCCGCGTCCGGGCCTGGATATTGACATGGGGGCTGCCCGCGTGACGATTGGCGGGCAGCCGGTCTACCCGCCGCTCAGCCCAAACCAGTTTTCGCTGCTGGCGCTGCTGTTCGAAAATGCCGGACGTATCGTTTCGCGGGACGAACTCGTCCAGTACGTCTGGGGGCCTGGCGAAGACGTATCCGATCAGACCATTGACGCCCTGGTCAGCCGCCTGCGCAAACGCCTGTTGGAAGCCGATCCCGGCCATGACTATCTGGTTACGCGGCGCGGCTTTGGGCTGATGTTTCAAAATCGTAAACGTACATTCTAGCGCCAGGATATTGATCGCCGACTTACGCCGATCACACAAAGATGCCACCGTGACTCCACACGAACACGTAACCATTTTGCTCGCGTCAGGTTCGCCTCGCAGACGCGAGTTGTTAGGTTTGACCGGCCTGTCATTTAGCCGGACTACCGCCGATATCGACGAAACCCCGCGTCCCGGCGAAACTGCCCAGGACTACACAATCCGTCTGAGTCAGGAAAAAGCGCGCGCTGTTCAAGTATCGGCCCCATCCGGCGCGATCATCCTGGCGGCAGATACTACCGTCGCAGATGGGGACGCGATCCTGGGCAAACCTGCCGACGCTGACGAAGCCCGCGCCATGCTGTACCGGCTGCGCGGACGCGCACACCAGGTAATTACCGCGCTGACGCTGGTCCACACGACGATCGGCCAACGCGTGACCGATGTCGCCGCTACTGAGGTGCCGATGCGCGATTACGACGACGACGAGATCGAAACCTATATCGCCAGCGGCGACCCGTTCGATAAAGCGGGCGGGTATGCCATCCAGAACCCGGATTTCCGCCCGGTTGCCACGTTGAGCGGCTGTTACGCGAACGTCGTCGGGCTACCGCTGTGCCATCTGGTACGTTCGCTGCGAAAGTTCGGCATCATACCCCCCGCAAATGTGCCGCTGCGCTGCCAGCAGCATCACGATTACGTCTGCCCGGTGACCGATGATATACTGGCCGGACGACTGTAAGGCACACGCCAGATAAACGTAGTTCGACGGGCTGCCCGGCTGGCGATATAATGGAGTGGGAGCAGCAACCGAACACGCGCTAACATATTGGGG
The DNA here is from genome assembly GCA_964393335.1 of uncultured Anaerolineaceae bacterium. Lineage (GTDB taxonomy): Bacteria > Chloroflexota > Anaerolineae > Aggregatilineales > Aggregatilineaceae > CAYMTN01. The sequence goes on along the minus strand of CAYMTN010000122.1, from coordinate 616 downwards.
GTAAAGTATCGGGCATGGAATCCCGGAGACTTTGCCTCTTATTTCTTTTTCAGGTAAGGAAGCGAACAATGAGCCGAGCACCGTACAAAAGACTTGTACCACTGATCACGGTCGCCGTGTTGATCTTGACCGCCTGCGGAAGCACCGGGAGCGGGGCCACCGGCGGGCCGAGCGGGTTGAACCCGTCGCCCCAACTGACGTTGGAACAGGCCGATCAAATAGCTGAGACATTCCTCAATGCATGGACGCAGTCCGATTACACAACCATGTATGGCCTGATCAGCCCGAACAGCCGCGACGCTTATACCGAAGAAGCATTTTCGAATGAGTACGACAGGGCCGCGACACAAATGACGCTCACCGGTCTCGATGCACATATCACCAGCTCGCTGCGCCAGGGCACGACTGCCGCCATCCAGTATGACGTCACGTTTCATACCGGGCTGTTCGCCGACATCACGGATGCTGACCGCACCATGCGCCTGATCGAAACGCCGGAAGGCTGGCGGCTGGCGTGGTCGCGCATGGATATTTTTGCGGAACTGGCCGAAGGCGCGCGCCTGGAACTGCTGCAAACACTGCCGGGCCGGGGCCACATCTACGACCGTAACGGCAA
>CAYMTN010000121.1:0-16124 GCA_964393335.1 uncultured Anaerolineaceae bacterium | reverse complement strand
CCGCCGCCGGGGTAACTGATCTCGTCCCCGACGATATTCGCCCCGTTGATGCGCCCGGTGCGCTGCAAGCCGGGGTACTCGACCCACAGATCACGTGGGATGGACAGGATCGCAGCCGTTTTGGCTGCCGGGTCGAGCGAAAACAGGATGATCGTATCGGTCGGGAAGGTGCCCTCTTCCCCGGCGCGCTGGTCGATGCCGAGCAGCAGCACCGAGACGCGGCGCGGGTCGTTCCAGGGCGCGTATCCACCGCCCTGCTGGCCGGTTTCGGTGCCCGAACCCGCGTTTTGTGAATCGACGGCCTCCGGCGTTGCCAGGGCTGCGCCACCATCCGGCGTGCTGTCGCTGGCGGCAAGACTGTCTGCGGTCGGGAGGGGCGTGCTGCTGGGCGCATTGGACACCGGGCGGACCACCTGCGGCGGGTCCGGCAGTTCGAGCACGCTGTCCAACTCGGCGGCACGGTCGCGCACGAAGCCGTAGGCAAACAGCGACGCAACGACCGCTACCAGGCCAAGACCGACCACCCAGATCAAAACAAACCATTGTGGAATACGCATACCGGTAAACCTCCAAACCCTGACGCGGGATGATGCCATTGTAACGCAGAACGCGGGGCCGCAAACCCCGCTTGCTCGCCGCTTGGCTGACGCAGGCTCCGCTGCCGCTAGGGGTTGCGCTTGAAATGATAGAGCTTGTTACCCGACAGCACGTACATGTTATTCGATACCACCGGCCCGGCGTAAAACCCGGTGAGGTCATCAAACGCGTTCGGGGCGTTGCGCGGACGGTACCCTTTTTGATACGTTCCGGCCAGCAGCGTTTCGTAGATCGTCTGGTTGTCGCCATCCAGAATATACAGTTGCAGCGAGGCCGGATCGTTATCGACAAACAGCGCGTTCCCGCTGGTGATCGCGCCGGGCGGGCGGTCCCGGTAGTTAAACGGCTGTTCCTCGACAATGCCCTGGATATTGCGCCGGTACTGCCGCACGACCCCATCCGCGAACAAGACGTAGACCGCGCCGTTGTCGCTGATGCCAAAATCGACCGCTGTCGAGAGGTCCGGCAGTTCGTCGCCGATGAAGAATTCTTCGGGCGCGTTGCTGTAGCGGCGCTCACCAGCGGGCGGCACATAACGCCACACCTGATTCGCGCCAATATCCAACACGTAAATATTCTGGCGGAAAACGGCCAGCGCCAGCGGGTTCTGCCAGCGTCCCTCGATGACGAGCTGTTGGGCGGTGGCAAAAAACGTCGGGGAATACGACACCAGGACACCGCTGCGATCCAGCGCGATCAACACGTTGTCGTGCGCGGTGCCGCCGCTGCGCAGCCACTCGATATCGAACAGGTCGCCGACCGTATAGTTGCCCGCCGCGCTGCTGATCGTCTGCCCGCGCCAGAAGATCGGGCTGTTATCTCGCGTGGACAGGCCATCGCCGGTTTCGTTGAGCGTATCGTGATAGACCGCCCCGGCGGTGCGGTCGAGCGTATACAGATCGACGTCGCTGTGGACTACCGGCCCGACGAGCTGCGCATCTTTCGAAAATTCGTGCAGCAGCGTCAGGTCGCGCCGTTCCACGTCGTCAAAACAATCCAGGTAATTTTGCGCGTCGGCGCGGATCACCAGCACATCCGGGTCATTAGGCCGGTAGCGGCGCGCCTGGTCGGTCAGGCGCAGCACCTCGGACCACATCGGGCGCAGCGCCTGGTTATCGCATTTGCCGTTGGAAAGCGACATCGCTTCCTGGTGAGCGCTTTCGGCCCGTTCCAGGTACGTTTCAAAGTCGGATTTATCGTAGCCGGAGAGCAGCAGGCCGACCACGACGACCACGATCACGACCGGGATCAGCACGGCCAGCCCAATCGCCACATTGGTCGGGATGCCCTGTTTGCCTTCTTCGTCCGGCGCAGGCAGGATACGATCCAGCGTGTCGGACAAAAACGTGGTGATCGCCAGCAGCCCGGTTAGCAACAACCGCAGGGCATCACGCCCCCAACGCTGCACCCTGATCCACGCCCGGTCCAGCGCCGACGGGCTGCGCCGGGCCGGAACGTCCGGCGGTGCGTCCGGTTCGCCGGAGGGGATGCCGGGGAGTCGTTTGAGCGTCTCACCCACGCCGGAGGCCCGCGCCAGCGCCCCGCGCAAACCGGCCCGCAGTGGCGAACCGGCTGGCCCGGCGTCAGGCGCGAGTTGAGCAGCTTCTTCGGGCACAAATGGGCCAACCGGCGGCGCGGGTTCCGGTGCCGCCGGGTTATCCGGTGGCGCGCCGGTATCAGGCGCGGTCGCCTCGTCCAGCGTGAACGGCGCGACCGGGGCCGCTTCGGGCGATGCCGGGGCCGGTTCCGGCGCACCACCGGGCGCGCCCGGTGGTGCGCCGGGCGGCGGCGTTTCGCGCGAAACGGCCTCACGCGGCGTGGGCGCGTCCCGCATAGTGGACACGTCCCGCATGGTGGACGGGCGCGAAATCGGCGGGCGGCGGTTGGCTGGCGGGATCGTGCCATCCGGATCAGGGGTGGCGGGTGACACAAACCGTACCACGCTGGCCGAGAGTTCGGGGCCTGCCAGGGATTTGAGCTGTTCCAGCGCTGCGCGGATGCCGTCACCCCCCAACGCGGCGCTGAGCACGCTGTCGTCCGTCTCGATCAGGCTGGCGTCGGCCAGCAGCATGATCGCGCCGGGTGTGAGCGTGTAGCGGCCCAACTGCACATCCGGCACGCCTACCCCCAGCGGCGGCACATTCATCACCAGGGAATCGCGCCGGTCCGCCGGGAAAGACACCAACTCGTCGTTCTGGCGCAGCAGCCCAAAGATATGCCCGCTGCGCGCCACGTAGAGTTCGTCGCCGCGCTGGACCATTGCCAGCGCGTGCACGTACTTGGAATCACGCGCCGCGATCAGGTGCTCGTTGATCGCGGCCAACGCCTCGCGCAGCCCGCCGGTGATGCCGCCGCTGATGCCAAAATACACGTCGGCGCTCAAGCGGGCCAATCCCTCAAAAAAACTGGCAGGCGCATGGGTACCGGCGGCAGGCGTCACCAGGATAAAAAACGTGTCATCCTCACGGGTACGAGGCGCGTGTTTAGGGGCTGTTTCGGCCAGCGCGCCGGGCGGCGGCACCCGCACGGCCCGCCCCCCGACTACCCACACGTGACCCGTATACGCTTGCAGTTCGGCTGGCATACCCGTTACCCGTCATAGATTACCTATCACCGGTCCCCATTGTACCGCAATTGCCGCGCCGCGAAACTGCACCGGGCAAATTTCCTTCTATGCAGGGACTGCGTCCCCGCACCGGACCGGGACCAATCACGGCAGCACGGCGTCGAACACCGGGTAACCATCCAGCGCGGCGATGGCCTGCGGCGCGGTGGGCACGTCCAACAGCCCGAAGTACAGCGCAAACGAGTCACCGTCCAGCGTGCTGTATACGTAGGTGGCAGCACCGGCCCACACCAGATCGCGGACGGTAACGGATTTTGAGGGGAAGCGCCCCGCATCACCGCCCGGCCCGCCGATCCACAATTCGCCGGGCGCGCCGTTGGCAAACACGAATTGAGCCGTGCCCGGCAGCCATGTCGCCGGACCCAACGCGCCGATGTCGCCTTCAGCATAAGCGGCGTCGCGCGTGCCGTCAAAAGCGGCCAGGCGCAGCGTCAGCGCCGTTTGCTGCAAGGATTGGCGGCGCTGCACGTACGCGATCCACGCGCCGTCCGCCGAAAAAACGGGCAGCCCGAAAAAATCCGCCTCGACCTGCCCCACCGGCTGCGCCGCGCCGGATACCGGCAGCCACCACAGCGTCGTGAGCACGTCATCACCACCGCCATAAACCAGGTCGGGCGGCGGGACGGCCACGCGCAGCCCGCTGCTATCCGGCAGCCAGCGCGGACGCGGCACCCACCGCGCTTCGCTGGCGGTCGCTACCGGCTGAAATTCAAGCGCGACGAGGTGTTCGCGCGTGGCGGGTGTATAGACCACGATACGTCCCGGCGTGCCCGGCGGTTCGCCCGGCTGTGTGACTTCTCCGGCGGAAGCCAGCACCAGCCGCGATCCATCCGGGCCGGGCGTGATCTGCCCACCTTCACCATCTGCGAGCAGGCGTTCGACTGCGCCGGAGGCCACGTCCACGCGCCACAGATCGTCCGCCGGGCGCGCGTCGAGGCCGCTGCCAGTGCGCGTCGTGATGTACAACGCGCTCGAATCCGCTGCCCATACAATCTGTGAGATGCGCCGCGTGTCGTCGCCACCGGACGCGGAGACGTCCAGCAGTTGGCGCTCATTCGCGCCGGGCGTGTCGCTGATCCACAGCGCACGCGGATCACCACCCGGCCCGCGCAAATAGGCGACCCACGCGCCATCCGGGGACAACGCGGGCCGGATCACGCCACCGCTGGCGATGCGGCGCGGCTGGGGACGCGTCTGCGCGCCGCTGCTGCGCCACGTCACGAGGTCACCGCCCGCAACCCAGGCCACCGTCAGCGGCGCGCGGGAGTCCAGCGCGGTGGCAGCCGGTGACGGCGTGCCCGCCGGGGACGTCGTGCTCAGCGAGCACGCCCCACCCAGCAGCCCGCTGATCAGCGCCAGACGCGCAAGGCCGAACCTGAGTCCGCGCTCCATCGTTTACCTTTCCAACGGTTTTCGCCCGGCAAAATGGCTAAACTGCCCGCTGCTGCCCGTTTCCAACACGGTCCAGCCGGGGAAATAACGTGGCAGTTCGTCCAGCGCCAGCATGTGATCGGGATTGGTCGCGGGGTTCTGTTCCAGGCGGCGCACGTTGAGCGTTTCATAAATCACCAGCCCGCCGGGCCGCACCCGCGCCCGGATCGCGGGGAACAGGTCGCGGTCCAGGTAACGAAAGACCACCGCCACATCGTATTCGTAACGCGGCAGGGAAAACTGATCGAGATCGGCCTGGATGAACGTGATCCCGTTCAGCGCGCGGCGCTGCATCTCGGCCCGCGCGCGGCGCAGCGCCTCAAAACTAATGTCGATGGCGTCCACGCGGTAGCCCTGCGCGGCCAGCCACAGCGCATCAAACCCCAACCCGCACGCCAATTCTAAGGCCCGGCTGCCGGGCGCTGGCGGGACATGGCGCGCCAACAACGCGTGCGGCCCCTTTTGGAGACTGCTGCCCGGATCGGTATACCGCCGGTCCCAACGTTCGCGATCTGATCGCGCCATGCACGCTACGCCCGGCCCGCATACACGGGCGTATAATCCAGCGCGTCGGGCACGGTGTCGAGCGCCTCTTTGTCGCCGGGCATCAGGGCCATACGCGGGCTGCGCTGCCGCAGGCGGTGCACCTGGTACGCATCGCGCACGGTTTCCCAGGCAGGCAGCCGCCAGTTGCCGGGCAGCGTCATCACGCTGGCAATCGCCCGCACGCGCTGGCCGTGCAGGCTGTTCCAGATGTCCTTACCGCCGTCCATGAAGACCGCGCGCGCCGCGTCCTGCTGATCCTGACCGCCGGAGTCGTCGCCGCGCGCCAGACGGCCAAACAGGCCGCTGCTCAGCCGCTCAAACGTTTTGCTCGCCTTACGGCTGTCCACGCCCTGTTCCTGCGCGAACTGCTGTAATTCCGGGGGCAGCGACTCCGCGCCCAACACGACGGCGGGTGGCCTGTCGCTCTCGACAGCTTCGACGGCCAGCGTCCCTGCGAACGCCTGCTGCACTGTGCCGGGATCGGCGTCCGGGCGCAGGTACGGCGCACACGCGGCGGGATCGTCGCGGCGTTCGCCCGCCTGATACACGGCCATCCCTCCGCCGGATTCCGTAAGCCAGCCGTACAGCACCGGAACGCCCGCCGCTACGCTGAACTCCGGCAGCAGCGTTTCATCCGGCTGGCCCACGATGCGCAGCCAACCATCACGCGGCGGCGCGGCAAACAGGCGCACGGTATGGGTGAAACCGGGCGGCGTGCCGGTCCCGCCAGGGAACGGATCGTAGGTCGCGTAACCATGCGCAGCCAGCAGTGAGCGCAGCGCCGCGATCACCGGTTCGGGGTCCGTCACCGGCACATAGAGGCTGTACCACGTCTGACTCATCGATTTCTCTCCTTGCCATTGATATGATCAATCGCGCCATCTGCCAGCCAGAACGTCAGCACGCGGGTCAACCCGGCAAATCCCAGCCGGTGATAGAGATACACGAACTGGCCGGAGGGCGCGATGGTGAAGATCGTATCACAGCCGCGTTCGAGCGCGGCGCGGACGCCGGTCGTGATCATGGCCGGTTCGAGGCCCATGCCGTGCCACAGCGGCACGGTGATGACCAGCTCCAACTCGGCGCTGGTGTCACGCAGCCCGACACGCGCCACGCCCAGCGGCGTGCCTTCAAAACTCGTGGTGATAAACAGCTTGTTACCGGTTTCGGCAGCCACGACCAGCGGCTCGACGGCTTGCGGCGATATTTCGACGGACTCGGCCAGGTAATACCCGGCGTGAAAAATGCGCAGCCACGTCGCCAGATCGTGCCACGTGGTGGCAATATGCGTCGTGATGCCATCGTCGAAAGAGTCCAGCAGCCGCCCGCGCGGCGTTTCACCCGGCAGCGCCGGGCCGATCAATGGGCGGTAAACCATGATCGTGCGCGTTCCTTCAAGCGTCAGGCCCATCATTTTGAGCTGCTGCTGAAACGCCTCAGGAAACAGCGCGTCTTGAAATACCAGGCGCGGCACCCGGCCCAATCGTTCCAGCCCGGTAAAGGCGGCCCCCAGGTCGTCCCGGCGAATCCAGGCCACGCCGCGATGCGGAGACACGCAGTTCAGGTAGGGATCGGCATTGATCGGGTGGAACAACACGTCCACCGTGCCGATCTGTTCCATTACAACACGCGCATCCAGCGCCGCTGCGTGCATGTGGGCCTGGATGCTGCGTAATGTCTGCCGTTCTTCCCGGTTCAATAACCCCATAGGTGCTTGTGTCACATGTCTGACGTCGCTCGATATGTCCTCCAGTTTACAAGGTTTTCGCGGAAACGCCATTTGTCGATGGCCCGTTATTCGGTTTCGCCGCGCACGTGCTGGGAGAAAAACTCCCAGATCGTTTCACCAAAATGAATGTCCATATTGACCGCGCGCCCGATGCCCGGTGAGAACCTATCCGCCACACCCGGCAAGGTGTGTCCCCCGCCCTCGATCACGTAAAACAACACGTCAGCGCCATTCGTACAGCCGCCAAATGAATACCTGTACACGATGGTTGAAGGCGCGGGGTCTTCGGTTGGGATGATAGTGAGATCGGTGTCTTCCGGCTGGCAGTCATTGTGATAGACCCAATACAACACCGTATCCGGCGCGGACTGCAACACCACCCTATCGCCGACCGAAACCCCGTCCCAGGCGACGCTGGAATCGAGCGTGCCGTGCATGAACAGGATCGGGACCGGGGCCGACTCCGCGCAGTAGCTGATAAACTCCACATGCAGGGTCGCGCTCGCCACTGCGTAGGCGGCAAACTGATCAGCGGCTTCACAGGCGACACGTTCCGTCATGAACCCGCCGTTCGAGAACCCGGTCACATACACGCGATCCCGGTCGATGTTGAGGTCTACTGCCAGGTCATCGACCAGCCGCAGCAAAAAATCCACGTCGTCGGTCTGGTAATATTCCGGATGCGCGGATTCCTGATAAGCGGGAAAACCCCTGGCGTAGTTCCATTCGCGTCCAATGCCGTCATAGTCGGCGATGTGAACCGGCATGCCGTCCGGGTAGACGATCATAAAACCGTGCTCGCGGGCGACCCAGTTCGAGTCCATCAGGTAAGCCAGTCCCGCCGCCGTACCGGGCCTGCCGTGCAGCGCGATCACCAGCGGCATCGGCTGCGCGGGATCGTACGAGGGTGGCACGTAGAGCGAATAACTGCGCGGCGCGCCGGCATAGAGCTGGCTCGTATCGACGGATTCGGTGATCAGGTCCGTGCCGACGCTGTCGGTCATAAAATAACGCGTGACGATCGCGGTCATGTCGATGCCGAACTGGTTGAGCGTGTACGCGTCACCCATACGCGGCCAGTTATGGCCCACGCCCTCCAGCACAAACGCCGCCACCGACGATTCGCCCGCGCAGTCCGCGTACACCGTCGCCCGGAGATCGCTGGATGTCTGCACAGCGCTCAGGTCGCAGGCGTCGCGCCCGGCCCAATAGGCCAGCGTCGCGTCCAGGCCGTAGGCGCTCAGGAATGCGCCGTTGTCCCCTTCGGAGATGCGCCCGTTCAGTGGGTAATCGCCATCCTGCGAGCCGATCAACAGCAGCAGCGACACCGGATCGGGCTGTTCCACCGGGCAGTTTGCCTCGTGAAAGTCCCACATCAGCGCGCCGGATATGGCGATACGGGCAAAACGCCCCGACTCGCACGCCAGCCGGTAGGCCATCGTGCCACCCGCCGCAAACCCGGCCAGGTACACACGCGCGGTGTCGATCGGATACGACGCGGCCAGGTGATCGATCAGGGCGTCCATAAACGCGACGTCATCGCCAGGCTGCAAGCCGGTCCACCCGGCAGCCGCTACGCTGCCGTCGTTCCAATCCAGGTCGGCGGCGTCAGGATATGCGACGATAAACCCCTCCTCGTCGGCGCGGGCGTCAAACCCGGTGAGCGCGCGCATCGCCTTGCCGGACGACGCGAAGGGGTGCAACACGACCACCAGCGGGACCGCCTGCGCTCCGTCCACCGACGCAGGCACGTACAGGTCATAGGTCCGCTCAACGCCGTTCACCATCACACTGTTCAAGCCGTTACCCGGCTGCGCCAGCGCCATCCCTGGCAACACCACGACGATCAGCACCAGCACCCCGCATCCGCTCACGATAGCTTTCATGGTTCTGCCCTCGTTTGTTCCGTGCTAAAAAGATCGACGATCATATCGTTTATACGTGACCAGCCGTCCTGAGGTGCAACTGGCCGTTATCAGACCGGACATTCGCTGGTACACTCTCTACCATGCGCTCACATTCAGATGATGGAACGACTCACATATGATAAACGACTTGCGGGATACGACCCTCGAATACGTGCTGCCGATCGTCATCGCCTATCTGCTGGCCTGGATCGTGTACCGGCTGTCGGCGCGTATCGTCGGGCGTTTTGTAGGGATCAGCGGCCACGTTCCCAGCGGGCTGCGGCTGCGCCAGGAACGCCAACACACGCTGCACGGTCTGTTGGCGAGCGCTGTCAGTTTTGCGGCGTTTCTGATCGCCACGCTGTTCGCGCTGGGACGTTTCGTGGATTCGACGACGCTGATCTGGATGGTCGGCCTGTTCAGCGCCGCGTTTGGCCTGGGTGCGCGCCCACTGATCAGCGATTTTTTGACCGGCCTGGGCTTCATCTTCGAAGACACCTTTGACATTGGCGAAAAACTGGAGGTGCTGGGCATCGAGGGCGTAGTCGAAAAAATCCGGCTGCGCACGACCTTGATCCGCGCTACCAGCGGCGAGCTGTATGTCGTGCCGAACGGTGAGATACGCGTCATCCGCAACTTCAGCCGGGGTCGGTTCAGCACGTCGAACGTGACGCTGAAAATCCCGGCGGCCCAGCTTTCCGCCGTGCTGCCCATCCTGGAAGACCTGGGCCAGGACGCGGTTTCGCTGCTGCCCAATCTGCTCGAACCCTGGCAGGTCATCAGCCCGTCCGGCGTGATCGGGCAGCAAGTCGAGCTGACGCTGCTCGTCAAAGCCCGCTTCGGCAAAGCCGCCGAGATGCGCCCCCGTCTGCTGGCGCTGGTACAGGAACGCCTGGCCGAGATGAACGTCGAACTGGCGAGTTAAGATACGGGCAGCCAAACCAGCGCTTCAGAACCGTCCGCACCGGATAGACTGCGGATCGTCGTCAGCAGCGCCGCCACCTGCATGTTGCAGTATCCGTACCAGCGTGACAGGGTTCAATCTTCCGGCTGCGGCACCCAGAAAACGTCCTCAAAACCGCCGATCTCAAACGGCCTCATGACGTCCGTCAGCAAGGTCGCCGTGACGTCGTATTCCAGATCGGTCACGCGGATCGACGAAGTGTTCGTGTCGCTGCCGCCCCCGACCCAAAATACATAACGCCCGTCCGGCGACACCGTGTATTTGCGCCCGCGCTGGTAACCCAACATGATCACGGTGTTGGGATTCGCATTCGAGCCGGGATCGATCTCGTCGGTGATGACCTGCGGCTCCTGCCCCGGCACAAGACGGATGAGCTGCACGTCCATCACGCCGGAAAACTGGCAGCCGGCCAGCGCCCACCGCAAAAACAACAGCGATCCATCCGGCAGCGCGGTCAGGTCGGTCAAAAACGTCGTGTCGTCGACCGTATACAGCGTCTGCGGCGGATCGGTTTCGCCTTGCGCCTGTTGGCGAATCTCCCACGTCGAGCACACGTCGGCCTGGAACGACTTGACCGGCAGCGGCCAGTCGATGTACACGCGCGAGCCGTCCGGCAGGCGTGCCGCGCGGTGAGTGGCGTTGAAGGTTTCCGCATAGATGGTGCCATGCTCGTGCAGCGTTTTTTCCAGGTACATGAAGTCGAGCAGCGCCAGGTCGGTGATATTGAGGTCCAGCATGGTGCGTTCGGCGGTGGCCGGATCGTACCGATACACGGCCAGACGCGGCTCGCCCGTGCCATCCGGCGAACCGGAGCCGCCCGCCGGTTCTTTGGTGGCGAACAGCAGCACCGAGCTATCCGGCAGCCACGCGACGGTATGAATCCCCGGCTGCCACGCGGCGGTGTCGGTATCCGGCAGCGCGATGATCTCGCCGCTGCGCCGCGCCAGCAGCAGGCTGTTGGTATCCCACACGATGACCGATTGGCTGTCGGGGGCCCACCCTAAAAACAGGCCGGATACGCCGCGCTCGTCGCCCACGTTTAACAACGGCGTGCTTTCCACCGTGTATAGATCGGTCATCGTCAGGACGTAACTGAACCGGGTGTACGCCATGCCGCCGTAGCCGACCACGCGCTCGGTTTCCCCGGCGGGATACACGACCGCGCTGCCATCCGGCGACGGCTCAATCATGAAAGGATGCACCACGTCTGCGACCAGGGCCGGACCCTCGCCGTCGAACCAGCTCAAATAGAGTACGTCGTCCTTCAAAAAAAGCAGCCCGCCCGGCAGGTCTTCGATCAGGGGCAAGCGCAGCTCGCCATTGGCGGCGGCGGGCAGCCCTTCAAACGGCGATCCCACGCCAGCCGTCGGGGCCAGCGTAGGCGGGCGCTCGACCGTTTGCAGCGGCGCTCCGACCGCGTCGCCGTCCCCGCCGTCCCCGCCGCACCCGGCCACCACCAGCGCCGTCAGTACCAACGCCGCCCCGCCCGACCGGATGCGCTGTCGCCATAACCCTGTCATGAACATACATGCCTCGTTTCGCCCTCGCCTGGGGGATGACTACCCCCGGATGCGCCAATCCAGCGCGCTCCACCGCCGCATCACCTGGTCATTCTGCACGGCGATGGCTATCGCCCGGCGCGTGCCGACCAGCACGACAAGCCGCCTGGCGCGCGTCACCGCCGTATATAATAAATTACGTTGCAGCATCATGTAATGTTGTGTGACGACCGGCACGACGACACACGGATACTCGCTGCCCTGGGCGCGATGCACGCTGATGCAGTAAGCGTGCGTCAGTTCGTCGGCCTCGGCCCAGTCGTATTTGATGCGGCGCTCATCCATCTGCACGATCATGATTTGATTGGCGATGTCAAAGCTGTGGACGCGCCCAATATCGCCGTTAAACACGTCTTTGTCATAATTGTTGCGCGTCTGGATCACCTTGTCGCCCACGCGGAACAGGCGACCGGCGAGGCGCCGCTCGGCTTTGCGCCCGCGCGGGTTGGGATTCAACGTCTCTTGCAGGGTGTCGTTCAGCGCCGACACGCCCACCGCCCCGCGATACATCGGGGCCAGCACCTGGATGTCTTCGACCGCGTCCAGGCCGAACCTGGCCGGGATGCGCTCGTGCACCACGTTGACCAGCAGGTCGGCGGCGCGCTGCGGGTCTTCTTCGACAAACACGAAAAAATCGTCGCTCTGGTTGGACGTATCCGGCGACTCACCCTGGTTGATGCGGTGCGCGTTGCGGATGATCTGGCTGGTGGATGCCTGCCGGAAGATCGCGTCCAGCCGCGTGACCGGCCCCGCCTCGCCGCGAATCACGTCGTGCAGCACGTTGCCCGCGCCGACGCTGGGCAGTTGGTCGATGTCACCGACCAGCAGCAAATGCGTATCAGGGCGAATCGCTTTGAGCAGGTTGTAGAACAGGATCAGGTCGATCATCGACGCTTCGTCCACGACGATCATGTCCGTATCCAGCGGATTTTCCTCGTTGTGCATGAATCCGTGTTCCGCCGGGCTGAAACCCAACAGGCGGTGAATCGTGCGGGCCGGGTGGCCGGTCGCCTCGCCGAGCCGTTTGGCCGCGCGCCCGGTGGGCGACGCCAGCATGAAGCGGTGCCGGGTGCGCTCCAGCACGGCGATCACAGTGCGCAGCGTGGTTGTTTTGCCGGTGCCGGGGCCGCCCGTCAACACGCTGACTTTGTGCGTCAGCGCGGAGCGCACCGCGCCCTGCTGTTGGGGCGTCAGCACGACCGGGCTGCCGGCGGCGATATCGCGCAGCAGCTTGTCCCAATCCGCGCGCCGCAGGTCCGCCAGGCGGCTGCCCGGCGTCTCGTGCATGGCCCGCAGCCGCGCCGCCGCGCCGCGCTCGCTGTAATACATCGGCGGCAGGTAGAGACCCTCGACCTGCTCCAACCCGTCAGGGATCGGCACGGATTCGATCATCACCTCGCCGCGCCCGGCCATCTGCATGATAGCCTGCTCGACCAGTTCGGCATCCACTTGCAGCATGTCGGCGGCGCTGGTGACCAGCTCATCACGCGGCAAAAAAACGTGGCCGTTATCGGTCGCTTCGTTGAGGGCGAACGCCACGCCCGCCACGATACGCCCTGGCGCGTCCGGCGGCAGGCCCAAATCCTGCGCGATTTTGTCCGCCGTGCGGAAGCCAATCCCGAAAATATCCTGCGCGAGCCGGTACGGGTCCCGGCTGACGATCTCGATGGCCTGGTCGCCGTACTGCTTGTAGATTTTCACCGCCAGCCCGCTGCTGATGCCGTGCCCCTGCAAAAACAGCATCACTTCCTTGATGGCCTGCTGTTCGGCCCACGCATCACCGATCAGGCGCGCGCGGTGTTTGCCGACGCCCGGCACCTCCAACACGCGCTGCGGCATACGATCCAGCACGTCGAGCGTGTCTTCCGCGAAAAAATCCACGATGCGGCCTGCTGTCACCGGCCCGACGCCCTTGATCAGCCCGCTGCCCAGGTAGCGCCGGATCGCCTCGACAGTCGCCGGGCGGACCTGCGTCACGACCTCGGCGCGGAACTGCCGCCCGTGTTTGGGGTGATTGGCCCACTGCCCCTGCAACCGCACGCTTTCGCCGGGCTGGAGTTCGGGCATATTGCCGACCACCGTCACGAGTTGATCGCGGCCCAGCATCAACTGGGCGGGCTTGAGGCGCAGCACGCAGTAGTTCGTTTCGTCGTTGTAATAGGTTATGTGCTCGACCGAGCCGCTTAATACGTCGGGTGCGTTCATGGACTCTGTCTACCTGACGCCAACCGTGATCAAAACCCCGGTTGGCCTGTGAATCTTGCCGCTATTCTACCGCGTGAGCAGGTTCGCGGCGAAGGATCGGGCGCGTGGATAGATGCAGCAAACAGGCAGCGACACAGCAAAAGCGAGAAAATCCGGCCTTATGGCTCTCTTTTCTCGACTTTCTCTGTGGCTCTCTGTGCCCTCTGTGGTGCCGCTTTTTCAAGGGGGAATCCGGCGGATGCCGGTCAGGGTTTGATCAGCTTGAGCAGGTGCTGCAGACGCGGCAGATCGTGGCTGAGCAAGCCCGCCAACTGGCGTCCGGCCCCCACCAGAAACACGTACCGCTCGTCTTCCGGGCGGGCGCTGGCCGCGTGTTTGAGCGCCGACGCGAGCAGTTCTTCGGTCGGCACGTCGCTGGTATTCAACACCAGCCGCAGAAAGTCCAGCCGTTCGGTGAAGCGCCAGACCGTCTCCGCGTCGCACAACTGGACCGGGTCCAGGCTGAGCGGCGGGCGCGGCGGCAGCGTGTGATGCACCACGTCAAGCTGGATGAAGCCGACATTCACCACGCTGATCTCCACCGGGACCATGCGGTTTTCACGCTGATCGCGGACAGCGCCGGGCTGCATGTTGTTCGCCAGGATCATCTGCCGCACCAGCGGATCGTCGTCGATGCTGATCGCGTGAATCAGGCCGATCACGTCGATGTCGCTGAGCTGGCCGTGCCGCGTGCGCACAAACGCGCCAAACGACGGGTGGACGATATCCTGGCTGCGCGTGCCGCAAACAAAACCTACCGTGCTGGAACGCAGCACACTGCCGATGATGGGTTGAGTCGTTTGTCCGTTCATGGTGATCTTCCGGTGCTCATTGGTCGTTGAATGGCGCAGCGCGTCATTGTATCACAGTTTGCGCCGCTGGCCGTAGCGCGTGCGCCCGTGCCGGGTCGCCTTGGATTCGAGTTTCTCCGAATAGTCGACCACCTGCGCGTTGCGCCGCAGCTCGATCTCGATCAGATCGTCCAGGCGGGATTTTTCGTGCGCGCGGACGACTGCCAGTTCGTCGGCGCGGGTCAGCGCGTAGGGATAGCGCCACATCATCTGGCACTGGTCATACACCAGCGCGTGCACGTGATCTACCATCACAGGATCGCGTGCGACCCACACCGGCACTTCGACCCGCGCCAGGTGATAATCGTGCAGTACGCCCACGTTCAGGTAAAAGAACGCGATCTCCAGGCTTTCCCCCTTGTCGTGATAGCGCTTGTTTTGCGGGGACTGTTGGACCATCAAGGCCGAACGCTCGCCTGGCTGCAACAGCCGCAGCAGCACGTGTTGGTCGGTCAGCCCTTCCAGGCTGCCGTTCGTCGCCAGCAGCGCCGCGCGGACTTCCGCATCGTCCAGGCTCATCAGGTGCAGCAGGCTGATCACAAACGAACTGGTCGGGCGGTCTACGTACCCGGTCAGGGCGGCGAATTGGCCGCGTTCGTGCTGCATGGCGGCGTGGGTATCGTGCAGGTGCACCAGCGCGCCCATGTAGTCCTGCTCCAACTGCTTGCCGTCGGGTACGTCCTTGCCGACCCAAAACAGCAGCGGCCCATCACTGATCGCCAGCAGCGGCGCGTCGGACTCGCGGCGGTGCCACGCTTCGCGCGCCAGCACTTGCAGCTCCATCACGCTGCGCCGCGCATTGACCGCCACGTTGGTGATGACCTGCCCACTTTGATCACGGACGGTATCTTCCGTGAAAAACAGGCGCGGCTCGGTGATCTGTTCGGGCAGGTGATCGCGCCCGTGATGGTAGACAAAAATGCCGATGTTGGTCAGGTAATACAGGGCCGCCGTGTGGATGCTGGGGTAGACTTGCGAGCCGTCCACCGCCAGGATCGTCGCGCCGTCTGGCGCGGGTGGCAGTGGATACGCCCGGTTGACCGGCTCGCCCGGCGATCCCGTGAGCGGCCCCGCGCCCCGGAACCCGGCGTCACGCTCGCGGGCCAGTTGGATGCGCGCGCGGATCGTCTCGAGATCGTCCAGCGCTTGCAGCAGCGCCCACGCTTCTGACGCGCGCTCGCTCATGGTGATGTTGCGGGCGGCCAACGCGCGGCCCATGCGCTCGACTTGCGGCACGACTTTTTCAAATTCCAGGGTCACGTCACGCAGCTCCCTACCCGTTCACTTACCGGCATGCCTAACCGTAATCTGGAGTCAGTTTAGCACTAATGTTCTGTTGCGTCAAGTCGTTGATAGACACGTCTATGCTGCCGGGCGTACAGGTTTGTGCCCGGTTGGAAAGGGGAGCGCCCTCCCCGCCAGCCGTCCATCACGCAGATTCCGCGCCTGCCCGCGCCTGGCCCTGCCCCGCAGAACGGAGTCATCACGCACGGCCTTCAGGTCCCCTCGCCTATTTGATGGGAGAGGGGTCGGGGGTGAGGGCCGCCACACCGTTTCTCATTCGCGGGCGGTTGGTGTATACTCTCAACCATTGGGCGGACTGCTGCACCTTCTCTGAGGAAATCAAGATCATGAAATGCACGCATTGTGGTGAACAAGCTGAAGCAATC
>CAYMTN010000120.1:0-16174 GCA_964393335.1 uncultured Anaerolineaceae bacterium | reverse complement strand
TGGGGCGACAAACTGGTCGTCAATCCCTGGGACGAATACGCCATCACCGAAGCGATCCTGCTCAAAGGCGCGCATAACGTCAAAGCCACCGTGATGACGGTGGGCCCGGCAGAACACGAAGAAGCGCTCAAGCACGGCCTGGCGATTGGCTGCGACCAGGCGATCCGCATCTGGGATAATGCCATGCAAGGGCTTGACGGGCTGGTATATGCCAGAGCGGTTGCCGCCGCGATACGTAAGCTGGGTGATGTCGAACTCGTGATCTTCGGCAGGGAACTCTCCGATATTGCATCTGACCAGCACATTTTCCAGACAGCCCGCAAGCTCGGCTGGAACTTGCTTGGTTCAGTCGCCAAGATCGACGCGATCGATTTCGCGGCAAAGACGATCCGTGTCGAACGTGAGATCGAGCAGGGCACGGCCATCGTCACCAGCAAGCTGCCTGCCGTGATCAGCGTGCTCAAGGATATCAACGAGCCAAAATACCCGACCTTCATCGGCATTCGTAAAGCAGCCAAAGCCGACATGCCCGTATGGGATGCCAAGACGTTAGGCCTGGCGGCTGGCGATCTGAACCCGGCGGCAAAAGTGACCGGCTACCAGGAACTGCCCAAACGTGTGGGGTCCGTCGAGATCATCGAGGGCGCTACCCCGCAAGAAAAAGCCGAGAAGCTGGCCGAGAAGCTGATCCAGGAGAAAGTGATATGAGCGCCAATGTATTTGTGTGGATCGAACAACACAACGGCACCCCGATCACAGCATCCTGGGAAGCGCTGGGGTTGGCCCGCCAGTTGGCCGGTGATGGTACGGTCACGGCGCTGGTGTTCGGACATGGCATCGACGATGCCGCCAGCCGTGTTTTTGCCTATGGCGCTGATGCGGCGATCAAAGCCGATGACGCGTCACTCGAAGATTACCGCTTCGAGCCGTATGTAGCGCTGCTGGCGAAACTGGCGAAGGAAAAAACGCCGGATATTGTCCTGGCCGGTGCTACAACCTCAGGACGCGAATTGCTGGCCGGTGCGGCGGCTGATCTTGACGCCGGGATGCTGCCCGACGTCACCGAACTGTCGCTCGTTGGTGGCAAACTCAAGGCCGTGCGCCCGGTGATAGGCGGCAAGGTGTTGAGCGTGGAAACCGTCGTCGGGGATGGGCCGCAGTTCGCCACGCTGCGCAGCCGCGCGTTCCCGGTGCCGGAAGCCGATGCCAGCCGCAGCGGCGAGGTTACGGCTGTCGCGCCGGTGTTGGCCGAAGATGCCATAGCGACCCGCATCGAGAAAATCGAAGAAACCGCCGGGCAGGTCAGCCTGACCGACGCCAGCATTGTGGTATCGGGCGGGCGTGGCGTCGGCGGGCCGGATGGGTTCGCGCCGGTGCAGGCGCTGGCCGGTGTGCTCGGCGGCGCAGTCGGAGCCAGCCGTGCCGCCGTCGATGCCGGATGGATTCCGTATGAGCACCAGGTCGGGCAGACGGGCAAGGTCGTGTCGCCGGACCTGTACATCGCGGTGGGCATCTCCGGCGCGATCCAGCACCAGGCGGGTATGCGCACCGCCAAAGTGATCGTCGCCATCAACAAAGACCCTGAAGCGCCGATCTTCAAACTGGCTCAATACGGCATTGTCGGCAACCTGTTTGACGTGCTGCCTGCCCTGACCGACGCCTTTCGCAAAAAGCTCGGTTAGCGCAACCCGGTACGCGCATTCATGGAATCCAAAACAGGTTCCCGGCTGTATCGGGGACCTGTTTTCAGGTCAATCTCATGAGAAGGGATACCGTCATGCAGACCATTACACTTCTGGCAGGCAAGCGCATCATCCTGGGCGTCACCGGCAGCATCGCCGCGTATAAAGCGGTGGACCTTGCCAGCAAGCTGACCCAGGCGGGCGCGCTGGTTGACGTGATCATGACCGAAGCGGCGCGCCAGTTCGTAACCCCGCTGACGTTCCAGTCGGTGACGGGTCGCCCCGTGTATACAACCATGTGGCAGGCCGACGGCAGCGGCGCGTTACCCACCCATATCGCGCATGTGGGGCTTGGCGAAGGCGCTGACTTGTTGGTGATTGCGCCTATCACGGCAAATACCATCGCCAAACTTGCGGCTGGCCTGGCCGGTGACCTGCTGTCGGTCACGGCGTTGGCGGTGCGCTGTCCAACGCTGATCGCTCCGGCAATGGACGGCGGCATGTACCAGCACCCGGCGACTCAGGCGAATTTGCACACCCTGCAAACACGCGGTGTCACCATCATCGAGCCGGACACGGGACGTTTCGCCTCCGGGTTGGAAGGGCGAGGCCGCCTGCCTGATACACCAACCCTGATCGGGCACATCCGCCAGGCGCTTGGACGCGATGGCATGTTAGCAGGACGGCGCGTGATTGTCACGGCAGGCGGCACGCGCGAACCAATTGACCCGGTACGTTTCATCAGCAACCGGTCGAGTGGCAAGCAGGGCTACGCCCTGGCGCAGGCCGCACTCGACGCCGGGGCAGCGGTCACGCTGATCAGTTCGGCCCGCAATTTACCCGCACCGGTCGGCGCAGCCCCGGTGCAGGTCGAAACCGCTGAGCAAATGCTCGATGCCGTACAGGCGCACCTGGAAAAAACCGACGTGTTGATCATGGCGGCAGCCGTCGCCGATTTTCGCCCCGCAGAGATCGCCGCACAGAAAATCAAAAAACTCGAGCACTCCGACGACACCCCTACCCTATCCCTGGCGCGTAATCCGGATATTCTGCTGGTGGTGAAAGAACAACGCGCCAAAAGCGGTTGGCCACGTATCGTCGTAGGCTTCGCCGCCGAAAGCGAATATATGCTGCGCCATGCGCGATCCAAGCTCAAACAGAAGGGCCTTGACCTGATCGTCGCCAACGACATCACGGCTGTCGATGCGGGCTTCGACGCGGACACCAACCGCGTTACGCTGATCGACGCCGACGGTAATCCGCGCCCGCTGGAATTAGCCAGCAAATCGCGAGTCAGCGAAGTTGTGATCGGCTGGGTTGCGCGGCTGCTGCAAGACACGCCGTAGGGTTACGCGGGCGGATTGAGCGCCGCAATCAGGCGCAGCCCATCCAGCGTCAGCCAGGGATCAACCGCGTCGAAACAATCCGTATGAGGAGCCAGCACCGTCGAAAGGCCGCCGGTCGCGATCACCTGCCCGCCGCCCAGTTCCTTTTTGATGCGGCTGACCAACCCTTCGACCATCGCAATATGGCCCACTACCAGCCCGGCCTGCATTGCGTGAATCGTATTACGCCCGATGACGAACGGCGGCGGCATCAGTTCGATCTGCGGGAGCTGCGCCGTACGCTCGACCAGTGCATTAGTGACGGTGTTTAGTCCGGCGGCAATGGCTACGCCCAACATTTCACCCGGTTCGGCCACCGCCGTAAACGTCGTCGCCGTGCCAAAATCGACCACGATGCAGTTCGACCGGAAACGAGCATACGCAGCGACCGCATCTGCGATCAGGTCACTGCCCACGCGGTCGGGATCATCCGTTTTGATCGTGATCCCGGTGTTGATACGCGCGTTGATCACCACAGGTCGGAAGCCAGACTGCTGCGCGACCATCTCGCACAATCCCGCGGTCAACTGCGGCACCACGCTGCTTATGACAGTCTGTCCAAACTGCCGCAGTTCAAGCCCGGCTTCGCTGAGGAAGTGACGAAACATCACGGCATATTCGTCCGGCATCCGCTCGCGTACGGTTTGCACACGCCAGGTATGCGTCCAGCGGCTGCCGTTGTGTATGCCAAACACAATGTTGGTATTGCCAATATCGATAGCCAATAAGCGAGAATCGTTCATAATTGTCCAATCCATCATCCAGCCGTGACCCCGGCCCGTGCCTGCCACCGGCTGAGGCTACCACCCGCGAATGGCGCGCCCGCATCGTTGACGGGATACCTCATCATCCGACCAGGCAGCGCCTGAAAAACTGCTGTGTCCGTTTGTCGCGTTCAGGCAAGATCAGACGGTGTGATGTCATCCGTGAATCACGGTGCCAATGACCGATAACAGTCGCTCCCCCGTTTGTGGATCAACGCCCAATGGTTTGTGGAACATTATAGAAGGACAAAGGCATACTGTGCGAAAACGTGTGCGATAATGTAGGATATGTTGATTAATGTGGGAAAAGTAAGGGAGCACCGGCCATGAATAATCAAACGCTGACCGCTATTGCAGGCATTCGTGTCGGTCACGCCCACAACCTGGGCGGCCCCACCGGTTGCACAGTCATCCTGTGCCCCCCAGAAACTGTCGGGGGCGTCGATCAGCGTGGCGGTGCACCCGGCACCCGCGAGACGGATTTGTTGCGTCCGCTGCACCGGGTCGAGTTCGTGAACGCGATCCTGCTGGCCGGGGGCAGCGCCTACGGGCTGGATGCGGCCAGCGGTGTCATGCGCTTCCTGGAGGAACACGGCATCGGGCATGATGTGGGTATCGGAGTCGTGCCGATTGTCCCGGCGGCGATCCTTTTCGACCTGGACCTCGGCGATCCGGCCATCCGGCCAGATTCTGCGATGGGTTACGCGGCCTGCACGTCGGCATCTGCCAATCCTGTGGTCGAGGGCTGTGTCGGTGCGGGCGCGGGTGCGCAGGTCGGGCGACTCATGGGGCCTGATTTCGCGTGCAAATCCGGGATCGGCAGCGCCGTGATCGATCTCGGCGATGGGCTGTTGGTCGGCGCACTGATTGCCGTCAACGCCATCGGCGACGTGATCGACGAACGCGGCGTTATCCTCGCCGGGACACGCCAGCCGCCGGACGGCGACTCGTTCGCCGGGGCACTACACATTTTGCCTGCGTTGGCCCGCGTCGATATTCCTCACCGCAATAACACGGTGATCGGTGTGGTCGCCACGAACGCCCAGTTGACGAAAGAAGAGGCCAACAAGGTCGCACAGATGGCACAGGATGGCCTGGCCCACGCCGTGCGCCCGGCGCATACCATGCTGGATGGTGACACGATCTTCGCGCTGGCAACCGGCACCGCAGGCCGCGCCAACGTGAGCGTTGTTGGCGCATTTGCGGCGGAAGTCACCGCGCAGGCCATCCGGCGGGCCGTACAACAGGCCACGCCATTGGCCGGACTGCCAACGGGTGATTCGATGCGGCCCGCCTGACGACGTAGAAACCGCTGACTATACAATGTCCGGTGCTGTCCGGCGGCGAAAACAGGAACGGCGCAGACAGAAACCACCGTGTGATGATAGTTCACCAGGACCGGATGCGCTGTACTCTGGTGAATACCGACCAGCAGTATAACGAATACAGGAGGCGAAGCTAATGGCAACTGAACATGAGTATCTGGTATCCTGGCGCATCCGTGCGACACGGGGCGGCTACCGGGACAGTGGAGAAAGCACCGTCATAGCCGAAAATGAGCAGCAGGCCAAAGACAGGGTGATCAGTGAATTGTATAAGGCCGGGCACGTCGATTTTCCCAGCGCGGTGGAAATCACCGAAGTCCGACTCAAGTAGGGGCTTATGGGAATAATCGGCAGTCCATCGCGGAAATGTGGGCCACTGACTGTGCAATATCCGGCTCTATCTGGCTGCAAAAACAGGGCCGACGCAGGCAAAACCACCGTTGACCACACGGGGAAGATGTGGTACATTTCAACCGCTTGGCCCCGTAGCTCAATTTGGCAGAGCAGTTGACTCTTAATCAATTGGTTAGAGGTTCGAGTCCTCTCGGGGTCACCAACCAACACTCATCACGAGGATGAGTGTTTTGTTTTTCTCCCGTTGACACGGTACCCTCTTCCCCGTTCAGCCTCGCTACGTTATCATTGGGAGGCGGGTTAGTTCTATTCTGTACGCAGCAGGACGTCATTTATGGCATCATTTACGACCCTCAAGACCTTTTTCCAGGGCACCCAGCGAATAGGATTTCAGGGCGCGCTACGCGCGGCTCGCTACACGGTGATCTTCAATGCGATGAACCGCCGCTACGGGCAAAAACCGCCGCGAGGCAAGTTTCGCACGCTCGGCAGCGTAACTGCTGTCGAAAAACAGGCACAGCGCATGGTTATCCACGCCGAAAACGGTTACATGGAGCTGTACTTTGTCGCGCCGGAGATTGTACGAGTCCGCGTGCGGCCCGATCCGGATTTTAAGCCACCCTTTTCGTATGCGGTCGACAAAATAGATTGGCCCCAACCATCGGTGCTGGTCCAGGATGGCCCGGAAGTATTCACAGCCCAAACGGATCACCTGGTCTGCCGCCTTCGCAAAGATGGCTGCCGCCTGTCGTTTGAAACACCTCAAGGGCGCGTTTTTTGCGAAGATGCGGATGGAGGGGTGGCATGGCGCAGCCAGGAAGTACGCTGGACCCGCGCATATCCGCCAACAGAACACAGCTACGGGCTGGGAGCGCGTGCTATGCCGTTGAATCTGCGCGGCAGGCGGCTGGCGTTGTGGAACTCCGACCCGCTGCCGGGTTTCAAGACCGGTGATGACCCGGTCTACACCAGCATCCCGTTTTACGTTGGCACACAGCCGGAACTTGCGTTCGGCATTTTGTGGGATAACCCGGCGCGCGGATATGTGGACCTGGGCGCTCACACGACCAATGAAATGACGTTTTTCGCAGAAGCTGACGAACTGCGTTTTTACCTGATCGCAGACCAGAACGTGTCTGCCGTGCTCAGGCTGTATGCCGCGCTCACCGGGCACATGCCGCTGCCGCCCATGTGGGCACTCGGCTATCATCAATCACGCTGGGGCTACGATTCGGAAGGCGTGTTTCGCCGCCTGGCCGAAGAATTCCGCCAGCGCCGCCTGCCGTGCGACGTGTTGTATTTTGACATCGACTACATGGATGGCTATCGCTCGTTCACCTGGGACCGCGACAAGTTCCCGCTGCTGCCGGGCCTGCTGGCCGATCTGGAAGAACAGGGGTTCAAAAGCGTGGCGATCATCGATCCCGGCATCAAGGTGGACGATGGATACGCCATCTATGAGGATGGGCTGCGCCAGGATGTATTCCTGAAATATCCGAACGACAAACCTGTCGCCGGCCCGGTATGGCCGGGCACATGCCATTTTCCTGATTTCACCAGCGCGCGCGGGCGGGCATGGTGGGCCGGGCATATCCCGGTTCTGCTCCAGGCAGGATTCGCGGGGCTGTGGAACGACATGAACGAACCGACCGTGATCACGGCGCAGCGCGGTACTACTTTGGCCGACACGGTCAAACATGATTGGGATGGCCTCGGACAAACACATGTCGCGGGCGGGCACAATGTCTACGGCACGTTGATGGCACGCGCTACCCGCGAAGCGATCCAGAAAGAACGCCCTGACAAGCGTCCCTTTGTGATGACGCGCGCCGCCTATGCCGGTGCGCAGCGGTATACATCGACCTGGACAGGCGACAACGCGGCCACGTGGGAACACCTGCGGTTGAGCATCAGCATGGTGCTGCATTCCGGCTTATCCGGCATGGCTTTCACCGGGCCGGACGTTGGTGGATTCGCCGGTGAACCGGATGGCGAGCTGTTCACGCGCTGGATGCAGCTCGGCAGCATGCTGCCCTACTTCCGCGTGCATACAATGGCCGGAACGGCACCGCAGGAACCCTGGCGGTATGGCGACCGCTGCGAAACAATCATCCGGCATTACCTGGAACTGCGCTACCAACTGCTGCCCTATATCTATTCCGTGTTCGCCCAGTGTTCCCAGGAAGGTACGCCGATCGCGCGCCCGCTGTTCATGGCCGATCCGGCTGACTCCAATCTACGGGACCGGGACGATGCGTTTATGCTGGGTGATTCGATCCTGGTCGCTCCCGTGCTAGAGCCGGGTGCCACGCGGCGCGAGGTTCGCCTTCCCAAAGGAGTCTGGTATGAATTTGATACCGGCAAGCTCATCGACGGCGCTCAGACAATCACGGCTGTTGCCCCGTTGGAACGCATGCCGATCTATGTCCGCGCCGGAAAAGTGCTGCCGATGTGGCCGCTGATGCAGTACGTGGGCGAAAAACCACTCGAAGAGTCACGCCTGCGCGTCTATGCCGGAAGCGGTGACACGACATTCTACGAAGACGCCGGTGAGGGCCTGGCGTACCAGCACGGTGCATATCGCTGGTCGTATTTCACCTGCAAATTCCTGCCGTCCGGGCAGTTCGCCATCGAGTGGCGGCGGGCAGGCCAATACCAGCCACCCTACCAACGGATCCGTGTCGAGGTAGTGGGCATTTCCGGCGAGCCGGAAAGCGTCATGCTGGACGGGCAGGCCGCGCCGATCTGGTATTACGAAGATGGCATCGTGGAGTTTATCGTCAAACCGTTTGGCGAAGCACGCATCGTAGGACGCAGCCACACGGCATCCCATGCCCAGACACTTTCCCGGACGCCGCGCTAACTCGGCCTGGATGGACGCATCTGCCGGAGAATCCGCTCGACTTCCGGTGGGGCGGGGTCCCACAAATGTTGGCCCATATCCAGGTAGCCTTTGTCATCGAAAACGATGCCCTCGGCTTCCAGCCGGGCGCGTTGTTCAGCGGCCCCTTCGGGCGATCCTTTGATGCTGACGCGGCCTTTGGCGTTGACGACGCGGTGCCAGGGTACGCCCCGGTCGCCGCTTTTGAGCGCGCTCATCGCCCACCCAACCGCCCGCGCACCATTCGGAACGCCAAGCAAATACGCGACGCGTCCATAACTGAGCACTTTGCCGCGCGGGATGTGCCGCACCAGTTCGTAAACCAATTCGTTAAACGATGGCGATGGATCGTTCACAGGTCGTCCTTTCCATTAGGGATCGGTTGTTATGCTTCATTATACGCGCCTGCGCCCCTGGATGATTGTACTTGTTTTGAGCCTGGTTTATCTGGGCGTGATCTTCGCGGCGAATGATACCGGTTCCCAGGTATTTGTAACGCTGGGCGACTGTTTCAGCCAGTGCACGGGGCAGGATGGCTCCACATGTGATGAGAGTGACGAAGGGTACGACGGCCAGTTCGCCTATTATATCGCGCGTGATCCGTCCGGTTCCCCGGGCTGCCTCGACGTACCCGCCTACCGCGCGCAGCGCATTCTGCTGCCCGCGCTAGGACGCGCGCTCAGCCTGGGACAAGACGCGCTGATCCCCTGGGCATTTGTGGCGATCAACCTGGCAGCCCTGGTGGTCAGCACCGCGCTGTTGGAGGAACTGCTGGCTGCCGAGCGCGCCAGCCGCTGGTATGCGCTCAGTTACGGACTGTTTGTGGGTGTGTTCATGGCCGTCCGGCTCAGCACCAGCGAAGCGCTTGCCTACGGGCTGGTCATCGCGGGAATCTGGTATGCCCAGCGGGAGCAACTCTGGCAGATGGCGATCATGCTGGCGCTGGCTGTGCTTGCCAAAGAAACGACCGGGCTGTTCGTGGGCGGCTACCTGTTGTTTTACGCGCTGCACCGCCGCTGGCGCGATACGATCCGGCTGGCGCTGGTCGTCGGCGTGCCGTTTGTCGTATGGCAGATCGTGTTGTATGGCTGGTTGGGTGCGCTCGGCATCGGTTCCGGCGGGGCCAAAGCGACGTCCTTCGAGATCATCCCGTTCGCCGGCGTGATCAAGATCGCCACCGAGGGCAGCATCGCAGCATTTCTGCTGTTGGGAATCTTATTCGTGTTCCCGGCGGCGATGGTGCCGGGCCTGTGGGCGCTGCGACAGACAATCCGTGATCTGCGGGACCGGCGGTGGGATGCTTATGGCTGCCTGCTGCTCGCCAACGCGGCGATCATGCCGTTTGTGCCGTTTTCGACATACCGCGAATTTTTGGGCCTGCTGCGTTTTATCCCCGGCCTGGTGTTGATGGTCGTGTTGTACGCGGCGCACCGCAAGCAGCGCCGCGCCCTGCTTTACAGCACGCTGTGGATCGTGCTGCTGATGTTCGTCGTCTCCGGCTGATTCACATGCCCCGCAGCGTCAACATGCGCCCCGCCGTACGCAGCAGGATCACCACGTCGAGCGCCAGCGAACGGTGCCGGATGTAGTACAGATCGTATTGCAGCTTGACCAGGGCATCCTGCGGCGTATTGCCATACGGATAACGCACCTGCGCCCAACCGGTAATGCCCGGTTTCACGGCGTGGCGCGTGCGATAAAACGGGATCGACTCGTTGAGCGCATCTACGAACGCCGGACGCTCCGGGCGCGGTCCGATCAGGCTCATTTCACCGCGCAATACGTTGATCAACTGCGGCACTTCGTCCAGGCGTGCCCGGCGCAGCGCGCGCCCTACGCGGGTTACGCGCGGATCGTGACTGGTTGCCCACAACGGCCCGGTGTCGCGCTCGGCGTCCCGGATCATGGTGCGCAGTTTGATCAACGTAAATACGCGCCCGTTTTTGCCCACGCGCTGCTGGCGAAACAACACAGGCCCCGGCGAATCCAGCCGGATCGCCAGCGCGATCACCGGCAGCAGCACCGCAAACACGGCCAATCCGGCCAGCGACAGCACCACGTCTGCGACGCGTTTGACCGGCGGGTACGGGTTTAAGAACGATCCGCCTTCGTCGGGCAGCATGGCGATCCAGTACTGCTGTTCGACGTACTCCACCGGCACGCGCCCGGTGATCTGCTCGTATAACAAGGGCATCGGGACGATGGCCACACCCTGCTCATAACAATCCGTGATCGCCTGGAACATCTGCCCGGAAAGCTCGCGCCCCTGCGCCAATATGATCTCCGATACGCGCTCGCGCCGCACCAGGTCCGGCAGATTTGTTTCACGCTCAATAACCCGGACCGGCAGCCCGTCCGCTGCTGCCCCATCCAGATCGGTCACGAGGCCGACGATCTCATAATCACCAGGGGCTTCGCGCAGCAGCACGTCGATCATGGCAGACGCCATGCGCCCCCCACCGACGACGATTGCCCGGCGAGGCTCGCCGGTCCACGCATACACATACGGGCTGAGCGCGCGCCAGGCCGCGATCAGCGGTACGGATAGGATGCCGTAGTACAGAATGAACAAGCGAGGCAGCGTATCACGCGGGGAAAAAAAGAAGATCACGAGATACACAACGACCAGTTGCAGCGTGACGGCCACCAAATGCAGCAGCGTCGTATCCAGCCGCGCTGCCACGCGCGAACTATAAAAATCATTGGCATGGGCCAGCAGCATCCACAGCGCCGCCAGCAGGGGAAACCAGTACAACCGCGCGATTACAAATGAGATACCTAACCCGCGCCCATCCACGACCAGCCAGATAACCAGCGACAACAGGACAGCCAGCAGGATCGCCAGCAGATCACCGACTACAGCCAACAGCCGCCGGTCGGACAGAGGGGGTTGGCGGCGCGACCCGCGCCAATCAGGTGCGCCGCTCACGGATCGACGCTCCTATCAAGCGGCACGCGGACAGCCAGAATCCGCAGCCCCAGGCGAAATGCATACAGGCAAACACAACCGGCAGCCGGACCAGCAGATCCCATCCCTCTCGCGCAGCGGCCCGCAGCGACGCCGCCGCATTCACCACCCCATAGCCGATCACCAGCAACCGCCAACCACGCGCGATCCTGCGTTGAAACGGGGCCAGCAGCGCCCCGGCTGCCAGCGCCATCACCAACCCCGGCGCAGCCAGATGACGCCAGCGCACCGAGGCAGGATAGCGGTGCAGCATGGTCGTCTTGTATTCCCCGTAACGGAAAAACTGCTGCCACAGCTCGCCGGGTGTCTGCCGCCCGTAATACGTCGAGTGGATATCCGGCGAAAGGTACACACGCCCTCCTGCGCGACGAATCCGGTAGTTGAACTCGTAGTCTTCATGCACAGCCATTGACTCGTTGAAACGCCCGACGCGCTCAAAGACATCGCGCGACCACGCCCCCATGTAAACCGTATCGACAGTTCCGGCCCGGCTGCCGACTCGAAACCGGCTCGGTACGCCGAACGGCGACCGGTACGCCGCCGCTACCGCCCGCCCCCAGGGCGTCAGACCTGCGCCGCGCTGCAACCCGCCGACATTATCCGCCCCGGTGACGCGCAAGTAGTACACGCACTGGCTGACATAGTCCGGCGCGATGACCGTGTGCCCGTCCACGCGCACGATCACGTCGCCGCGCGCAGCGTCCAGCGCGATATTCAGCGCCCGCGCCTGAATCCGCGCCGGATTGCGCAGCACCTGTACGCACCCACCGGTCGCTGCCACCGCCTGTACGATGGCGACCGTCGCGTCGGTCGAATCACCATCCACGACCAGCACTTCGAGTCGGTCCGGGGGGTAGTCCTGTGCCAGCACCGCACCCAACGAACGCCGGATAAACGCGGCTTCGTTGCGCACCGGCATCACGACCGTTACCAGCGGAAAATCGGCGTCATATCGCATCATGTGACTGCCTCTGCACTAAGCGCGGCACCAGTATGAGGCAGGCAGCGATCACCAGCGCCACGAACGTCACCCCCAGGCCCACGCGCCAGTGATTCAGCCGGTACTGAAGCGTGACTTCCGATTCGCCAGGCGGGATGGCAACTGCCTGGAATGCCAGGTTCGCGCGGTACAGCGCAGTCGCGTGTCCATTGAGGCGCGCCGTCCAGCCAGGATACCACGACTGGCTGATCACCAGGTACGCAGGCCCATCGCTGATCACACGGTAGCGGCGCGTGGTCGGATCATCTTGCAACACGGTGACAGACCCGGTGACCGGGACCGCCGCCGGTTCGTTTTGATCGTCGCGCGACCCGGCAAGAAACACGACACGTAGCGGGTCCCAGCCCGGATCGCGCAGCGCGGATTCCATCGCGGGATCGCCGTCCAACCACACCGTCTGTGGCACCAGCCAGGCCAGCGTAACGGAATCCGCGCCGGGTGCCACTGCCGGATTCTCGCCCTGCCAACCCTCCGGCGTGATCCCAAAGGCACGGGTTACACCC
Organism: uncultured Anaerolineaceae bacterium; assembly: GCA_964393335.1. Classification (GTDB taxonomy): domain Bacteria; phylum Chloroflexota; class Anaerolineae; order Aggregatilineales; family Aggregatilineaceae; genus CAYMTN01. The sequence continues at coordinate 3,312 of CAYMTN010000120.1, read as the reverse complement.
GCCGCCCGCAGCAACGACCCCGCATCCGCGCCAAGCGTTTCGATCAGGTCGAGATAGCGGCTGTGCTCGGCAGGCAGCAACGGATCATTGTTGTTGAGCGAAGGCACACGGTCCAGCATATTGATGTTGGGCAGCAGCGAGGCCCGCGCCGCACGCCAGCGATCCACCGCCTGGCGATAATCCGCCACGTCAAAAAAACCGTCGATCGGTGGCTCGTCGTCTGCATCCGATCCGAATGTTATCCGGTATTCATAGTCGTCATACCAGTAGATGCGCCCCGCCGACGAGGGAGCTTGATCAGCGATTTTAAAAAACCCGGTCGGCACGGTCGGATTCAACCCACTCGCCATCCAGCCCAGGTCCAGCGCGACGAACAGCAGCACCGCCGTGCGCCACAATACCGGGGATACCGGCGACGGTTCGACCGGCTGCGCCAGCGTGAGCAGCGCCGCGCCGGTTATCCAACACCCCAACACCGCCATCCCCCACGACAGCACCCGCAGATTCTCCGAGTCAAAGCTGGCGACGTGCAGCGCGGCGACCGTCATCACGACCATTGCGCCACCGCCCGCCGCTGCCAGCCGCGACCAGAATACGACCCACCTGCCACGCCCCCACTGCTGCACACCGATCCCGGCCAGCACCGACAGGCTGAACACGGTCAGGATCAACCAGCGCACCGGATCACGAAACGTGTCAAAGGTCGGCACGGTGTCATACAGCGGTCGGAAAAACGGCCCATGCCGCCCGGTTGCCACCAGCAGCGCGACCAGCGCCAGCAGCGCCCAAAACGGCACGCTGGCAAATGCCGGAGACTTGTCCAGAGATTTACGTTTGCGCAGCCACCCAATGACCGCAGCCAGCGCCGATACAAACGGGATGAACCCGGTATACGCCGCGTCTTCGAAATAGGTGCCCCGGGTGAGATAACTGCCATCGGCGGGCGTGCCGAAAAAACCCGGGCTAAGCAGCGTCAGCAGCCGGACCGGATGGTAGGAAAAATTGGTCAGCGTTTCATAGTCCAGGCCACCGGAGCGCTGCGACTGCTGCACGTATTCCGCCGTTGGCACGAGTTGGGTCGCCGCGATAGCTACGCCCAACAGCATACCCGCCCCCGCCAACAGCAGCGCCCCTGCACGTACGCGCGGCGGCTCGCGCATACCCCATATTACCTGCCACACCGCATACAACCCCGCGCCAAGCGTGCTGTACCATGTTGTCTGAGCGTGTCCGGCCAGCAATTGCAGGCCGAACGCCAGCGCCAACCACCCGGCAGCGCGCCTATCCCGCCGGGTGACCGTACGATGTACCAGCCAGATCACCCAGGGCATCCAGGCGACCGCGTCCGCTGTAGGGAATGATCCCAGCCGCGCGATCATATACCCGGAAAGCGCGTAGGCTAACGTGCTCATGCCACGCCCAAACGACGTCAGGCCCAACGCACCAGCGAACAACCACATCCCCAACCCGGCCCAAAAAACATGCAGCACCGCGCCCCATGACATCGCCTGCGGGCCGGGCAGCACCAGAAACAACCAGTTCGGCGGGTAAAACACGGCGGTCTGGTAATTCGCCAGCAGCGGCGCACCCGCCCCGAGGTACGGATTCCAGACCGGTAGATGACCCGCGCGCAGCTCGGCAAACGCAAACTGCCGCCAGGGGTAAAATTGCAGTGTGGGCAGTCCCCAGAACAGCGTTTGCCCGTCCAGCAGGCGGTAAAACAGGGCCGCTGCGATCAATCCTAACAGCGCCAGCGGCAGCCAGGCCGGAATCTCGCGCCTAGTGATCATGCGGCACCTCGTACACGATCGCCGGGCCGGAACCGTCGAACGGTGGCAGCAGCGGCAGACCCGCGGCCCAGGCCGGAGTGCGGGTGCCTGCCTGCGCCTGTTCCAGCGGGCCAAAATACACGACGTCCACCGCGTCAAGCAGTGTGCGCTGCGCTGCCGGGTCCAACTCACCGGCGAAAAACTGCTCGGCCAGGTCTTCTTTTTCCTCGGCGCGGATCGTTTCCGGGCCATGCCCGACATAAGCCACCAGATCGGTCCGCACCGGCAGGTAATTTCCGGTTTCCTTCAAACTGAGCACCACCGTATCATGCGGCAGGATGGCGTTCAAGCTATCCATCGCGGCCAGTTCATCACGTGGGTGAAAAAGTGGGCGTGCCGGATTCAACGCGTTAAACGTGCCGCCCAGCCACAGCAGGATCGATGTAGGCAGCACCAGCACCAGCACAACGAACCGCGCGCGCCGCCAGCCCTGCCGTGACCGGAACGACAGCCGCAGCCCAGCCACAGACAGGATGCTGAGCGGCACGATCACACCTTCAGCCAGGCGGCGCTGCACGTTGATCGGCAGGTAGACAACCACCGGCATCACGACCACCCACGCCGCCAGCAGCAGGTAAGGCAGTTCACGCTCACCCCGCCGCCACGCCCAGCGCAGCCCCACCAGTGCCGGGACCGCCAGCACGATATAGCCGAATACGTAATGCAGCGGGTGCGGCGACGGAAGCTGATTTTGGGCGGACCATTCGCGCAGCACCTCATTCTGCAAAAACACCATGCCGCTGTACGCCAACACCGGCAGCGCTACCAGCCCGGCACTCAACGCACGCCAGAACAAGGGCCAGGGGAAAAACCGCTGCCTGATCCAGGCCGCCACGCCCCAGCAGCCGAGAACCAGGTAGATCACGGCGACGTAAAACGGCACGCTCAGCCCCATCACCGCCCAGCAGATACCCGCCGGAAGGGTCCAGCGCAACCACGCTCGCGGCGAGTCCGGCGCTTGCAGCGCGCGGAATAACAGCAGCAGTCCGAGCAGCATCGCGCTGCGCGACAGGGCCAGGTGTGGCAGCCCCAACAGAATCAGAAACGTGTAACCTTCCGGCACAAAAAAATCGACCGGCAGCGAACCGAACAAATCGCCCCGCCCGGTGATGCTGAGCAGCCAGCCGAGTCCGCCGCCCAGCGTGATCAGCACCAGGGCCAGCATTCGCAGCCTGCCACCCCGCAAGAAAACGGCCACAAACCGGTAGTTGACCAGAATCAGCGCAAAACCGACCACGATCCGCGCCGCATGAAACGCCACGGCCAGCGCCGTCGGCAGGTCCGGGCTGTCGCTGGCGACGAATACGCTGGTCAGCTTGCCCAGCAGGATATACGGCAAAAATAGCAGCGCGCCATTGTGCGGCTCAGACGTATAACGGATCGTGAACAACCAATCGCCGCGCGCACCCAGCCGCATCTTCGCCAGGTAGCTGTACCCGTCATCCGCGCCAAACACAAACCCGCCGAACTCCCACGCGTTCCC
>CAYMTN010000119.1:0-16223 GCA_964393335.1 uncultured Anaerolineaceae bacterium | reverse complement strand
TCCAGCACGATCAACTGCGGAAGCTGCTTGCGCGTCAGGGTTAGCGCGTCACCGCCACGCGGGGCCACCTGCACGTCGTAGCCCTGCCCGCTGAAATAGATACGCAGCATGTTTGAAATGTCAAAATCGTCTTCAACAACCAGAATTCTGCCTTTACCCATTCCTCACCCTCCCCAGGTTATGGGGCTTCGCCAGACGTAATGATCGCTATGCGCCCCACGGCAGTCTCCAGTGACGCGCTGGGCAGCCTGAAACTATCCCATAGCTAGACCGTCTAACTATACCATGCAAACGCGGTGAAATACCAATGGGCACTGCAACAATCCACTACCCATTTTCAAGCCATCTCTTAACGATTCCGCGCCGGATTCGCGCCGGAAGACGCCTGTCCCCGGCGGACCTCGTGGGCGCGCTGGCGCACGCGATCGATGGTTTCAGGGGTCACAGCCCGCTCAAAACTACGAAAACCGCCCAATCTAAACCCGTGCCTAGCCGCAATCTCACCAATTTCATACACCTGTGACAACTCAATATGTTTCCCGACGCTGTAATCTTCATAGCGACCCTCTAACGCCAGGGCCATCGTTTCGGCCATGCACGCGTATGATTTGCCGGGCGGAAAGCCAAAATTAAAACCAAAATCTACCGGTCCCGGAACCTCAACCATACCGCCTTCGATCACCAACACGTCGTCGCGCACTTCTGCGACACGCGTCGAGACGTCACGCGGGCGTGCCACGTCACACACGACCGCGCCCGGCTTGAGGTGTTCCGGCTCGATCACGGCAGTCGTGGCGCTGGTCACCGTCAGGATCAGGTCGGCGGTCTGGACACCGCCCATTTCCAGGCCGGTCTGGATCGCCGCGCGGTGCCCTTCGCACAACTCGCGGACCGCATCCAACGCCGCCGGCTGCCGCCCGATCAGCGCCAATTGCGGCACCTCGCGCGCCAGAATCTGCGCGCAGACACGCCCGATCACGCCCGTCGCGCCGACGACCGCCGCCGATGCTTCGTCCATGCGAATATCCATGAGACGGGCTGCCTCGCGCACAGCTTCCAGCGCCATGTACACGGTATACGCGTCTCCGTTGGTGACCGGAATCTCAAGCCGCCGGGCAATCGACTCGCCCGCGTCCCCGACCACTGACGTATACGCGCCCAGGCCGAGCAGCCGCGCGCCGAGTTTTTCCGCCATGTGCCCGCACGCCACGATCTTGCGGTACACGGACTCGACCGGCAGGTTGAGCATGGTCTTCGGCGTGAACGGGCACGCGATGAACCAGCCGCGCAGCTCGCGCCCGGTCGACTCGGAGCGTATGCCGGTGATCTCCGAAATGTATACCGGCGGGAAAAAGCGCGAGAAAAAGTTGATCTGCCCCTCGGTCAGCAGCTTGCCCAACAGCGGGTATTTCCGCGCGACATCCGTTTTCGGATCGATGGGGTGAATGATGAAGGCAAATGTATCGTCAGTGGTCATTGGTTTTTGGTGGTTGGTTATTGGTAAGCGTTATCCGTTTTCAGTGAACCGTTTACCGTGAAAATCGGTTCACCCGCTCGCGGATCAAGGGATCGGCTGCACTCATCCAGCAGCCTACGGTTTACGGTCTACGGTTTACGGTTTACGAAAAAGACGCGCGCGAAGCCTCAGCGGCCTCTGCGCGCACGTTGGATGAATCAATCGGCGGTGTTCCGCCCGTTACCAGGGTTCGAGGAATGCCTCCTCAGACTGCGCGCCGCGCGGGTAGCGGCGTTTGTGCAGCTTGGCGACCGAGGCGCGTACCTTGTGGTGATCGCTTTCTTCGTAACTCACGTTGCGGTTGATCACACGCCGCTCCGGCGCGGCGAACAACACCACGTCGGACTCGATCACACGCGCGGGCATCACCACCAGGCCCGATCCCAGCCGCGCATTGTGCCCCACGCAGCTTCCCAAAACCGGCTGCCCGGTATCCTCCAATTCGCCGCTGGCACCCATCGCACGCAGCGGCGCGGGCAGCAGGTTGAAGTCGGTGAAGGTCGTGCCCGCCCCGACAAAACTGTTGCGCCCGATGACGCCCATCTGGATGCACGTATTCTGTGCGACGATGGTGTACTCCATCAGCGTCGACATGAACAGCGCCGCGCGGAACGGCAAAAAGCAGTTGTTACCGATCACGCTTAGCATCAACTGGCAGCCCTGCGCGATGTTCACGTTATCCCCGACCAGGCTGTTGTCGATCACCACGCCGGGGCCAATCGAGCAGTTGCGCCCGATGGTCGTCGGCCCGATGATCACCGCCGACGGGTCGATGGTCGTGCCTTCGCCGACCTGCACCACTTTGGAGCACGACAGTACCTGTTTTTGCTCCAGGATGGCGCGGAACAAAATCCGCAGCGCATCCAGGTTGTGCTCGGTGATCCGTTTTTCAAAACGCCTGCCGCGCGAAAATACGCCGAGAATGATGTTGGCAAAATAAACGTGCACCCAACTGTCAATCGACAGGCACGAACGCTCGGTGAGCAGGTGCGTCAGGTCCAGGTCGCGGGCCAGGTCGCCCTCGCCCGTACTGGGCCGCAGGTTCGACATCGAGTCCGGCACGTTGTAGTAACCGATCTCCTTGAATCCGCTGAAGATCGGCACTTCGCGCCAGTGCCGTTGATCGACATACCCTTCCGGGAAATACCACAGATCGAGCGGGAAATACAGCGGCTTACCGTTCATGTCCTTGACCGGCTTCAGGCTGGAAAGCGGCACCGCATACTTGGCCCAGGCGCGATCCTCGGCGGGCAGCACCGCCCGGCTGGGCAGGTGGCTGGCACGCGCCTGCTCGAAAAAGTCGCTGAAAAACTCGACGTCAAAATAGAGGTTGTCGCGGTAGACCACGATCTCGTCGTCACGCTCGGTCATATTCGCCAGATCGTGTACCGACGCGAGCGGCAGTTCGACCGGCGTCGATCCAACCACCGCGTCGAGCACGTCCGCGTGGTGGATTTTCAGCGGTTTATTCAGAATGCTCAGATCGCGCGCCGGTTCGTTGAACGGCGTAATCAGGCGGTCATCCTCGATGGTGAACCTACGCAGCTTGCGAAATCTACGCATGGTGTCGTTCTACCCTAACCCTGCTCGACAAGTATGGTAAGTATCCTGCATCCGGGGACGTGCTGCAACTGGCGTTGGCCCGGCGCGAGCGCGAAAAAACAAGGGCGTAACCCAGGATACGCCCCCTCGATGCCAAACCGGTTGTCTCGCACGGGCCATTACCCGTTGATCAGCCACGTGCGCAGCGTGGTAATGAAACGCTCCGGCGAGTCCATCATGATGAAATGGCCCGCATCGGGGAACCATTCGATCTGCGCGTGCGGCACGCCGGTCTTCAGCGTCTCGTTTTCGGTGGGACGCACGATAATATCACGTTTGCCGTACATGCCCAGCGTCGAGACGGTGATCTTGTCCAGTTCGGGGCGCAGATCGGTTTTGCGCAGCGTGCCGATGCTCTGGAAAAACGACTCGGCGCTGATCTTCGACACGTCTTTGGTGATCATACGGGCCATCGCGCGGCCATCTTTCGCCATGAAATAACTGTAGCCGCGCAAAAACAGCAGCAGCCCGCGCCCGCCAAACAACCAGAAGACGGATGCCACTGTCGGATTGCCGGAGAGCTTGAGCAGCAGGTTCAACGAATTGCCGTTGACCGGCGAACCGATCACGCACACTTTGACGACTTTTTCCGGGTGGCGGATCGCCATGCTCAGCGCCACCGTGCCGCCCATCGAGTGACCGATCAGCGGCGCTTTTTTGATGCCCAGGCGATCCATGAACTGGTAGACCATCTCAACGTAAGTCGGGATGGCGAAGGTGTTACGGCGCCGCTGCGCTTCGATCTCGCTGGCATTGACGACGCCCGATTCACCGAACCCGAAAAAATCGAGGGCGTAGGTGCGAAACTCGTGCCCCAGCACCTCGATCGTATCGCGCCACAGCGACCACGACCCCAACCAGCCGTGCAGCAGCAGCACGGGCCGCCCGCGACCATACGTTTCGTAATGAATGATTCCAGGATCCGTGACAAGTGATGGCACGTGGGCCCACCTCCAGCCGCAAGTCAACAGCGCAATACCGCCACCCAGGCGGGGCCGGTTCACGCGCCCTTACCCTGGGGGCATCACCGCTGGTCAGCGCCTCCGGCAGAGTGGAAAGCCGGGGAAAATCGTCAACGAAGCCCGCCCATGACAGCTATCGCCAACCCCCGTTATGTATCCATTTCTTCGAGAATGGAGTACAGGAGTTCGAGCAGGACGTTTTTGACGCTTTCCTTTTCGGTCGCAATGCACGGCAGCAGTTTGACGTTTTCTTCGATGCGCAGCGCAATGCGTAAATCTTCCGGGGCCCACGCTTCGGGGTGATCTTGTTTGTTGGCCGCCACGACATACGGCGTCGGGGCATACGCCCGGAAGGTTTCAAGAATGCTTTTGGCCTCGCGGAATGTTTCGGGTTTGGCGCTGTCAACCATCACCACAAAGCCCAACATCCCTTCAGCCAGAATTTCCCACATAAAGTCAAACCGGCGCTGACCGGGCGTGCCGAACAAATACAGTACCAGATCATCATCAACCGTGATACGCCCAAAGTCCATGGCAACCGTGGTCTGTTCTTTGGTGCCATATTCTGCCGAATCGGGAGAAATTCCTTCGTCGGTGGTTACGACATCAATCTCACTGATGGAGCGGATAAATTCGGTCTTGCCCGCGCTGAAGGGGCCAGTGATGACCATTTTGACTGTTTGCATGGGCATGGTCGGTCTCACTCTTCCTAAATAATCAGGGCCTACCATCCGGCAGGCATCCACGAGATAAAAAGATGAAGGCTTAACTTTCCTTGATCTTTGCGATCAACCGTTCGACAACGCTGCGCTTGACGGTCGGCGCTTGAATAGCCGAGCGGCGGGTGTTGACACTGGCCGATTTCACCTGCGCCTGCTGCATCCCCGGCGGCTTGACCAGTTCAACCAGGCCCGCTTGCAGCAGCCCGTAGACGACCCGCCGGATATCCGTATCGGTCAAGTTGCAGGCTTTGGCGATCTGCCGGATCGAGTTTTTCGGGTTGATGAATGACACCACGCGCCACTCTTCCACGCTCAGGTGGATACCCCGGAACTTATCACCTGGCGCTTGGGGAAACTTCAGAGCCATATCCAGATTCGGCAGTTCTTCCTCAAGGGGCTTGACTTCTTGGGCGCGGCGCGAGCCTTCAATGATGACGTTCTTGAGGTCGATCGGCACCGTGATCCGGTCAGGAGGCGGCGCGCTCCCCTCTTCAAAGATAAACGGCTCTTCCTTCCACGTCATCACGTCATAAACAATATCCAGCGTATGCTGCTGGATACTGCGCACGACATCGGTCTGGGTCACATAATTCGCGTTGATCAGCATCAACGCCAGGGCTTTATCCGAATATTTCCTGCCCCGTTCACGGATCACACGCGCCTGTTCCGCGTTGAGTTTGCCCGCCCGGTGCAACACGTCGGCCAGGTGCCCGTCCGATTCACCCATCGCCGCCAGGATCAACCGGCCATCCCGAAAAGCCGCCATCGCGCGTTCTTTCCCCGGCACTACTTTGGGGCGCTTCTTACCGGTGCCGTCCGTGATCGTCTCATTGGTGACCACCGGCTCATACAAATGCAGCATGCCCGTTTTTTTGGCTAAATTAATCAAATGCAATATTTGAGTGGTGCTGAAGTCCGCCAGATTTCCTTTAAGCGCCATCTCTGCTCATTTCCTGCCGGGGGTATGATCGCAACGGCGGGTTAACCCACAATACGCTCACGACTGTCGGCATTATACCCCGCCGCAAAAAGCGAGTCAACCGGGCTACCCCGGGCTGCCCGCCGTGCTGCCGCCCCCTGCCAGCCGTTTTGTGCGGGGTTATTATCCGCTGCATGGGTGTTATTTGACCGGCATTCTACCTCAATTGTACATTCAGTTTAGCGTGATGCGAATTTACGCCTGTATCAATGAATGACTCGACCGATCGGGTCGTGAGTCCTCAACAACGGGTGTGGGGTGCGGCAGTCACCGTCACCTGAAACCGATCTGCTGGCTGCCGGTTCGCGCTTCAGGACGCCGGTTCGCCCAGAACGCGCCCGTATCTTTCTGGTTTACCGCCATTATATGCTAGATTCTGGTGCTGCGACTAGTTGACGTATGGCAGGGCAGAGTAATCGCACCAGAACCTGAATGGGGCTTTGCCCCATGCCCCACAAGCCTTTTGAGAAAAGGCTTGACTGAAAACTGGCGTGTGTGGTGCGCGCGGCGCGCGCACCACACGGGGTCCAGGGGCCGACTGGCCCCTGGCAGGGGTGCGGGGGCGGAGCCACCGAAAGTTGCTGCAACCACCTTGTATGGCAGGGGCAGAAGGACGCACACCATGACACGCACCATCCAACGACCCACACGCCGGGCGGCGCGGCTGGCGCTCCTGGCAGCCGTCGTGCTGGCGGCATTGAGCGGCTGCCGGCCATCTGGCCCGGTCATCATCACGGCGACCCCACCGTCCCCGCCGGAGCCGGTGCTGCCGCCGGACGCGGTCGGGCCGTTCGATTTTCCACCCGGCACCAACCCATTGACCGGCCTGCCGGTCGATGACCCCGCCGTGTTGCAGCGCCGCCCGCTGGCCGTGAAAATCTCCAACGCGCCGGACAGCGTGCGCCCCCAGGCGGGCATCGGGGCGGCAGACCTGGTGTTTGAGCACTATGTCGAAGGGCACCTGACACGCTTCACGGCCATCTTCTGGACCGCTACCCCGCCCCGCGTCGGATCGATCCGCAGCGCGCGCCTGATCGACCTGGAACTGCCGGTCATGTACCGGGCGCTGTTCGCTTATTCCGGCGCGAGCGATCCGATCCGCGCGCGGATCGCGGCGGCGGCTTTCGCTCCGCGCGCCTACGAAGGCGTCACGACCGGCGAGCCGCTGTATTTCCGCGATCCGGCGATTGACGCGCCGCACAACCTGTTCGCGGTCCCGGCGATGATCTGGGCCCGCGCGGCGGCGGACGGTGTCAACGACCCGCCGGGCACCATCGGCGGCCTGACATTCGCCGCTACGCCACCCGCCGACGGGCCGCCCGCCGTGCAGGTCACCATCGATTACGGGCCGGACGTGGTACGCTGGACCTACGACAGCGCCACAGGCCGCTACCGGCGGTTCGACGACGGCGAGCCGCACCGCGATGCCAACACCGGCGATCAGGTCACGGCGGCCAACGTCGTGCTGATCTATGCCGTTCACCAGGAGGACGAGAGCATCGTCGAAAGCGAATGGCAGGGCGTGCGGTATTTCTCGACCGAGATTCAGCTTTGGACGTCTGGCCCAGCCGTCGCCATCCGCGACGGGCGCGCGTCCGGCGGTTATTGGGCGCGGGCGAAAACCGGCGACGCGCTCAGCCTGTGGGCGGACAGCACGCAGACCCAACCGCTGATCCTCAAACCGGGCAATACCTGGTTTGAAGTGGTCCCGCTGAACTTCGCCGGGCTAACCATCCAGTAGTACAATGGGGCAGTCGTTTTTTCGCCGGATAAGCGCCACAACCTGGACGATTGATGTTTGATCCTCGTTATCCCTGGCTGGCGGTCGGCTTCCTGACCGTGCTGGCAACCGGCGCGCTGGTGTATTACGGCGCACTGGTGAGCGGTATGCTGAAAGACCCGCTCATGACGCGGCTGCGAATGTACGGCTCCGAACGGCACTATTACCCGTTCTGCCGCTTTCTGGATATTCTGGGGGCGTGGAGTTTGATGATCGCCAGCATGTTGGACGCGCTGCGCGACCGTTCGAACAACGTGTACGCCCCGGCGATCTTCCTGACGATCTCAGCGATAGCGTTCGGCGGCAGCCTGATCAGCCGGCAGGTGCGCGCGGTGCGCGAGCTGCTGCCGGAGTGGTATTTCAACTTGCAGCGCCATGCATCACGTGAAGAACGGCGGCGGATCGCGTTTGCGTGGCTGCGTATCCCGAAAAAAATGCGCTGGCGGCTCAATGGCGACCGGAATTCGTTCGACGTCTGGGCGGATATGGTGCGGCTGAGCGTCATCTACGGCGCACGCGATCCGGACGACCCCTGGGCCGCCTGGCAGTGAGCGTGTTCCGCACCATAACCGGGGGAACAAACGGACCCGCAGGAGAACGTGGCTGGTAAAAGGTTGTTGGTAAGGGCAAACCGTGATGCAGCACCGTGATGGCAATAACCAACCACTAAAAAACCCCTGTCAGCCTGCCATTTGTGCTTGATTTCGCCATAAGGCATCGTAATCCATGTTTCCGGCTTCAACATTTTCGCTGCTTCTAGTGGTGTTTTCTGGCCTGGCCGCGATCTATTACGCGGTTATCCTATCCGGCCTGTACAAGGACCCGTTGATGGCGCGGCTGCGCCAGTATGGCGAAGAAGACTCGCACTCCATTCTGACCAACATGCTGGTGTCGGCGGGAGTCTGTTCGCTGCTGACCGCCACGCTCATCCCGGCCTACACGCTTCCTACCAGTTACGTACGCCGCACCTTTCCCCCCTGGATGTTCGTGTGCGTGGCGTTGGCGCTGTTCGGCATGGCAATCTTCGTCCAACAGCGGCCCGCGCTGCGTGATGCGCTGCCGCGCTGGTACTGGGAACTGCTGCAATGCTGCTCGCGGCAGGAACGGCGGCAGATCGCTTACGCCTGGATGCGCATCCCGCGCGGCATGCGCCTGCGACTGAGCGGCGATCAAAAATCCTTTCAAGTGTGGGCGGAACTCGTGCGCCTGACCGTCATCTACGGCGCGCACGATCCCGACAGCCCCTGGGACCGCTGGACATGATCTGCGCCGGTACGCAGTGGGCAGGATGACGCGGCATGATGGGCTTGTGCGTGGTCCTGCTGCTGTTTATGCTGCCGACGGGCCTGGCTGCTTATTACGGCGCGATCCTCAGCGGGATGTACAAAGACCCCTTGATGATCAACTTCCGCCGGTACGGCGAGGAGCGACGCCCGCCCATTTTGCCGCGATTCTTGTTGGCGCTGGCAGCCTGGTTCGTGGCCGTGACGCTGATCGCCCGCCTGTTTACGACCGGGGTTTCCAGCTTCGCGGGTGGTTTTCTGCCGACGATTTTCTTTCTGCTGGCGCTGATCGCGGGCGGAGCGGGGCTGGTCACGCGGCGCTCGATCACGGGGCGTGAATCGCTGCCGCACTGGTACTACCTGGCGCTGCGCACCATGACCCGCGAGGAACGGCGGCAGCTTGCCCGCGCGTGGGAACGCATCCCGCGCGGGCTGCGCTGGCGGCTCAACGGCGACCAGGCCTCCTTCCGCGTATGGGTGGACATGGTGCGCCTGACCGCCATTTACGGCGCGCGCGATCCGGGCAGCCCCTGGGATCACTGGACGTAAATACAGAAACGAGCCGGATTCAATGCACAACCTGCGATTGCACGGAAATGCTCCCTACACCGTCGCTGTGATTCACGGAGGTCCCGGCGCGCCGGGATCGATGGCCGCCGTCGCGCGGGAACTATGCGCTGAGCGCGGCATCCTGGAACCACTGCAAACCGCCGGGTCACTCGACGGGCAGGTCGAAGAACTGCGGGACACGGTCACGCGCCAGGGCGCGCCGCCGGTTACGCTGATCGGCTGGTCGTGGGGTGCGATGCTGAGTTTTATCACGGCGGCCCGGCATCCTGACCTAGTCCGTAAGGTGATCCTGGTCAGCAGCGGGGTATTCGAGGAGCAGTACGCGCCATCGATCACGGAGACGCGCCTCAGCCGCCTGACCGGCAGCGAAAAAACCGAGCTGGCCGCGCTGCGCCGGACGTTGGACGATCCCGCCGCCGAAGAAAACGCACACGCCACGCTGGCGCGCATCGGGCGGTTGTTCAAAACGCGCACGGATTCGGTCAGCCTGCTGCCCGACCCGGATGACGACCTGCCGGTCGATTTCGACATTCACCGCCAGGTGTGGCACGACGCCCACCAACTCCGGCAGCGCGGCGACCTGCTCGCCCTGGGGCGGCGCATCACCTGCCCGGTGATCGCCATTCACGGCGACACCGATCCGCACCCGCTGGCCGGCATTCAACAGCCGCTGGCATCCGTGCTGCGTGACTTCCGGCTGCACGTGCTGGCGCGCTGCGGGCATTATCCCTGGCTCGAACGCGAGGCCAGAGACGCATTTTTTGACCTGCTGCGGCGTGAGTTGGCGTGACCGGTCAGGACGGCGAGCGGATCAGCGGATCACCGCGCACGCGCGCGACGCGATCCGCGCCATCGACGTGCAACGTGACCGTGCCGCCCTGCTCGATCTGCTCCGCCGTGACCCACACCGCGCCGCTTTCCGCCGGGGCGAGCAGCAGCAGCCCCAGCACCGCCGCGTCAAACGTGATGTCGTATATCTCCAAAAAATAGTGCGTCAACAGGCCGGTTTGACCCAGGCGCTGCGTGAGGGCTTCCTCTTCCAGTGCCCACAGCGGGGTACAGGTGACTTGCGCCGGATCGAGCGCGTCCAGCAGCCCGGCCTCGCTGACCAGTTCCTCGCGCAGCTCGCGGAACGGGGATGTTTCGCGGTCCTCGCCGCTGTAAAACCACGTGCGGAAGGCGGGCAGCGCGCCCAACGGCAGCGCCAGCCGCAGATCGTCGGACGCCGGGCTTTCAGGCACGGCCCCGAACGCGGCGAGTCGGTCCGGCGCGGTGACTTGCAGCGCCCCGCCAAGCGGGGAGAGGACGTACAGCCCTTTGCGGCGGCGATTCTGGTTTAGCAGCAGCAGAAACCGCCCGGCATGTTCGATCCGGCACAGCGCCGCGCAGCTCACCCGAATCCATTCTGAGCGGTTACCCGGTGACATCAACGCGTTTCCCTCCGGCGACCAACCACCGCGATCCATGCGTACCCCGCATCACGGGCAGGCCCACCTTCACAAGATACCATCCGGCCCGTGTCTTTACAAATCTGATGTCGCGCGACCCATGCATTGACGCAGGCGTAATTTGCATAAATCCGGAGGTTAACTTTGAATTGATCGGTTGAAGTGATTATAGTTTAAGGGCGTTTAACCTGTACACCGTCAAGGCAGCCACCTACCATCATGACTGATACTCCAATAGTCCGCCCGGTTACGCGCCGGAATTTTGTACTCAGCGTGCTCAACGGCGCGCTGATGATCGGCAGCAGCAATTCGGTTGCCAACCCGGACCTCGTGTTGACGACGTTTGCCGCTCACCTGACCAGTAACCCGCTCATCCTCGGCCTGATCACGCCGCTGCAAGGGGCCATGGGGGCGCTCCCGCAGGTGTGGACGGTCGGCTGGGTGCAGCACGCCCGGCGCGCGCTGCCCATGTATCATTACGCCGCGATCCTGCGCATGTTCGGCTGGGCGGCGCTGGCGGCAACGGTGCTGCTGACCAATCAAGCCCATCTCTTGCTGATCACGCTGCTGGCGTTTGTGCTGCTCGGCGGCGCGGCAGCCGGCGTGGCGGGGCTGCCGTTTATCGAAGTGGTCGGCAAAGTGATCCCGCCCCGCCAGCGCGGGCTGGTGTTTGGCTGGCGCGGCGCGTTAGGCGGGCTGCTGGCCGTTGGCGGCGCACCGGTCGTGATCTTCTTCACCGGGCCGGATACACGGTTTGATTTTCCGACAAACTACGGGCTGCTGTTTGCCTTCGCGGGTGTGGTGCAGGTGATCGGCTTTTTCTCGTTCTCGCTGGTGAAAGAGCCGCCGGTCGAAACCAACATCGAGCACCCGAAGCCGTCGCCCTCCGTGCTGCGCACGATCTGGCAGAGTGACGCCAATTACCGCCATTTCGTGCGGGGCCGGACGATGTTCCAGCTCTCCAGCATGGCAAACGGCCTGATCATCGTCTACGCGAACCAGGCGCTCGGCGTGCGGTTGGAACTGGCCGGTATGTACCTGCTGGTTAGCTCGCTGCTGCGCCCGATCTTCAGCATCGCCGCCGGGCGCTGGAGCATCCGCGTCGGCAACCGACTGCCCGTCTCGCTGGGCGTGCTCGCGCAGGCGTTCGGTTGGGGACTGCTGCTGCTGGCGCAGCCGCTGGGCCTGGATGGCCGCACCGCCGAATATTACCTGATCCCGGTCTACAGCCTGGTCGCCATCCAGAAAGGGCTGGTCTTCTCGAACCTGATGGCGCTCGGCCTCAACGTCACACCCGAAGACGAGCGCCCGCTGTACATGGGCGCGCTGAATACGTGGATCGGTGTCGTGGCGTTCATGGGCGTCGCCAGCGGCATCATCGCCGAAACTATCGGCTTTGAGTTCCTGTTTTTGATCGTAGGGGTGATGGCGTGCCTCAGCGCGCAGCAGTTCTGGACGCTGCACGAACGGTTGGATGGCGAGGTCGTCGTATGAACGCGGACAGCACGCGCGTCGCGTGGATCGCGCTGAGCCTGATCCCCAGCGTGGGTGGTCGTACCCTGGCGCGCCTGCTGGACCGGTTCGGATCGGCGGGCGCGGCGTTACAAGCCGGTGACGCGGCGCTGCAAGCCGTGCCAGGGATCGGGCCGAAGCTGTCCGCCGCCGTGCGAGCGATTGACCTGGACGCCGTGCAGGCGGCGATCGCGGCGTGGCAGGCGGAAGGCATCGTGATCGCGCTGCCAGGTGAGACCGCGTACCCGGCCCCGCTGGCCGCCCTGGACGACGCGCCGCCCGCCCTGTTTATGCGCGGATCGCTGGCAGACGGCGATCCGTCCGCCTGGGCGCGATCGGTCGCCATCATCGGCACGCGCCGCCCGCGCCCGGAGTCGCGGCAGATCGCCGGGGCGCTGGCCGAAACACTCGCCGCCGCCGGTTGGACGGTGATCAGCGGGCTGGCAGCCGGGATCGACGCGGCGGCCCATGCCGGAGCCTGCCGCGCGGGCCGCACGGCAGCCGTGTTGGGCGGCGGCGTGCGCGCCATCTACCCGCCGGAGAACAGCGATCTCGCCGCGCGGATTGTGGCACACGGCGCGCTGCTCTCCGAAACACATCCCGACGCTGTCCCGACCAGCGCGGCGCTGGTCGCCCGCAACCGGCTGATCAGCGGGTTGAGTTGCGCGGTGATCGTGATCGAAACGGGCCTGACCGGCGGCAGCCTGCACACGGTGCGTTTTGCACGCGCACAAAAACGCCCCGTGTACGCGCTCGCCAGCGACGCACCCGGCAACCGGCAGTTGATCGCCGAAGGCGCGCGGCCACTGCCCCCGGCTCCGGCGGAATGGCAATGTTTGCAGTTCGAACCGCCAGGTTAGGATACGGTTAGATTAAAAGTAGATTTAAGTTTGTTTGAAATTTGTTAGGAATTTGTATATTTTCCGATAAATGCGCTTTAATTAGGATAGAGAGGGTACAGAGTGCGTCGGGCAGCGGGTGGTGACACCGTTTTCGGCCTGATTTGACTCAGATTAGCATTGTCATGGTATAATTCTGAGCATCAAAACTCTATATGTCTATAACATACTATCCAAATGCCCGGCTATCAGCGCGATAACACGTACCATTAATGAGGCGGGCCGCTCTATCATCGTCATCACTTGACGCTTCGTTTGGGGAGACGTTAAGCCTGGGGGAATCACGGGAGGCGAAAGTTTATCATGGCACCACGAAACGATCATCGAGCTTCAGGGCGACTGGCCCCCCCGCGGCCAGATTTTGCCTGGGGGACGCCTTCCACATCACAGGCGCAGACGCAGGCGCGCTCGCAGGTGCGGTCACCAGCGCCGCGCTACAATTACCAGGAACAGCAACTGGAATCAGGGTTCAGGCCGTATGAAGAAGGCGATCCGTACGACGAGCCGATCTACCTGGATGCACCATCGCAGGATGATCGCCGCCGCAGCACCGGCACCTTTGAAGTCGATTACGACGACACGGATGCCCCGGTCGAGCACGAGGTGACCTACGCCGATTCGTATGATGAGGAACCCTCGCACCCGGACCCGATTGACGCCGAGCCGGTTTCACCCCGTGAGCCGGTTCACCAGCAGCCGGAGTCGTACGCGGCGACCTACCCGATCCAATACGCCGCACAGAATCCGGCACCGGGCGCGCTGAGTATGCAGGAACGCCAGCAGTTGTTGATGCACACCATCCAGTTGTACGACGACAAATGGAAACTGGCCGGAATCCGCGCCAACCAGCGTAAGAACTGGCTGCAAGGTTACCTCACGCCGCGCAACAAACACATCGACCTGAAAGAAGCTATCAGCAAAAACCGGGTGTTGATCATCACCATCGACAGCCGGGGCAATACGGACATCAACGAGCCGAAAAAACCGGGTCCCTGGCGGCGGCTGACATGGTGGATTTTTGGTGGCTGATCCATTTCGACATGGTACGTAAAAGCCCTGGCCGTTGAGCGCCAGGGCTTTTTTTGTGTGGATTTGCGCGCGTCTGCGCCCGCTCACATGGCTACAGGCCGTAGATGTCCGTATATTTTTCGGTCAGGTAGCGCATGAACGATTGAATCTGGAGCGGCTCCCCGGTGACGCGCTCGACCAGCTCGGCAGGCCAGTACTTGCGCCCGTGCCGGTGAATGTTCTCGCGCAGCCAGCCCAGCAGCGGCTCAAAGTTGCCGCGCTCGATCTCCGCCGGGATGGATGGCACAGCTTGCAGCGCCTTATCCCAGAACTGCACCGAGAGGAACGTGCCGAGCGAATAGGTCGGGAAGTATCCTACCAGCCCGGACGACCAGTGCACGTCCTGCAAGATGCCCTCTTTACCGTTATCGGGCGGGGTCACGCCGAGGTAGTCCTGCATCTTAGTATTCCAGGCGTCGGGCGCATCTTTCACCGCGAGCTGGCCTTCCAGCAGCGCCGTTTCCATCTCAAAGCGCAGTATGACGTGCAGGTTATACGTCACTTCGTCAGCCTCAACCCGCACCAGCGAGCGCGACGCGAAGTTGATCGCCTTGTAGAAGTCCTCCACATCGACGCCGCCGAGTTGGTCGGGGAACATGGCCTTCAAATCCGGGTAGAAATAGTGCCAGAAGCCCCGACTGCGCCCGACCACGTTTTCCCACAGACGCGACTGGCTTTCGTGCACGCCCAGCGACGTACCACCGGCCAGCATCGTGCCTTCCAGCGCCTGGTCGCTGCCCTGTTCGTACATGGCGTGACCCGCCTCGTGAATCGAACCGAACAGCGCCGTCGGCAGGTAGTCTTCGTAATAACGCGTGGTGATGCGCACGTCGTTGACCGAAAACTCGGTGGTGAAGGGATGCACGGCGCGATCCTGGCGGCCCCGCGTCATGTCGTAACCCAATTGTTTGATGACCTTCAGGCCGAATTCTTCCTGCTTGCGCACGTCGTAGCGCTTGTGCATCAGCGAGGAATCGACCGCGTCCAGGTTGTCGAAGATCGACGCGACAAAGGGCACGAGTTCGCCGCGCAGTTCGTTGAACAACTGCTCGACGTGGGCTGTTTTCATGTTCGGCTCGTACATGTCGAGCAGCGCGTCATACATGCGATCTTCATAACCCAGCGCGTCGGCCTGCTGGCGCATCAGGTCGTAGATTTTTTCCAGCGTGGGGGCAAACGCCGGGAAATCCGCGTCTTCACGCGCTTTGGCCCATATTTCGTGCGCCTGCGAGGTGGTGCGCGCGATCTCCTCGACGAGTTTGGTCGGGACGCGTGTCGCGAGGTCGTAATCGTGCTTGACGACGCGCACCAGCGCCGCCTCGTCGCTGTCGTAGTCGGCGTCTTTGACTTCGGCGGCGGCTTCGTCGATCAGCCGACCCGTCTCGTCCGAGACAAACGCTTCATGTGCCAGGCGGCTCAACACGGCCAACTGCTCGGCACGCGCTGCCGCGCCACCCGGCGGCATATACGTCTGCTGATCCCAACCCAGGATGCCCGTCGCGTGATGCAAATGCACGACATCGGCCAGGTGCGCTTTCAAAGCATTGACTTTTTCCATGCGTAAAAAATGCTCCTTAATTATCACATTCCGTAGGCATCAGGTTATACGGAAACATACACTGTTTTGGTTGTGAAGCCCCGCTAGGCTACCCCACAACCCCGCGCCGCGCAAGCGGCTGCCGCGCTCGCCGGAAACAAAAACGGGCGGGAGATCGTAGCTCCCACCCGTCCTATCGTCCGCGTTTGTCGCGCGAGACGATTTACATCATGCCCATGCCGCCGCCCATGCCGCCGCCAGGGGGCATCGGCGGTTCCGCTTCGGGGACATCGGTGATCAGGGCTTCGGTGGTCAGGATCATGCCCGCGATGCTCGCAGCATTCT